>DATJYG010000179.1:0-14586 GCA_035499695.1 Polyangiaceae bacterium | reverse complement strand
CTGCCGCAGCAGGTCGCCATGCCCATCGCGCAGGGCGCCATGCACTGCCCGCAGCTGCAGACGTTGCCTTGCGGGCAGTGATGGCCGCACGAGCCGCAGTTGAAGGGGTCGCCCATCGTGTCGGCGTCGCAGCCGCTGCTGCTGCCCCCGCTGCTGCTCCCGCTGGAGCCGCTGCTGCTGCCGCTGGCCTCGGGCTGCGTCCCGTCGGCAGAGGCGTCGGTGAAGGTCTCGTTGGTCCCCTCGCCCTGCGAGGCGCAGCTCGCGCCGGCAGCGGCGGCCGCGAGCGCAGTGGCGGCGGCGAGGAAGGTGACTGCGGCGGTGCCGCTCGTGGTGCGGAAGAGCATGGATGCCCCGGCGAAGTACCGCAGCAGAGGCGCCGAGACCAGTCTCTCCAGCCGTCGCCGCGCTGCGGCGGGCGGTTCGTGAGCTAAGCTGCCGCGCCATGGAACGAGGCGCCGCGCGCGCGACCGTGCGGAAAATGAGCCGGAACGCAGGATTGTCGCGTCCCCAGCTCGACGCGATCGCGGTCGAGGAGCCGCTCGAGGTCCGCCTCGCGTGGCGTGAAAGAGACGCGCCGAGGGACGAGGTCATCGCTGTGACGATGCGCACACCGGGCTCCGATCCGGAGCTGGCGGTGGGGTTCCTCTTCGGCGAGGGCATCGTCCGGGCGCGCGAGCAGGTGGCGGCGGTCACGGCGGAGAAAAGCGTCGTGCGCGTGGAGCTGGCAGCGGAGGCGTCGCCGCCGGATCTCGGGTCGCTCGAGCGTCACTTCTACGTGAGCTCGAGCTGCGGCGTTTGCGGCAAAGCGAGCATCGACGCGGTGCGCGTTCGCCGATCGCACGCGACGGCGCCGGGGCCGAGGCTCGACGCGAGCGTGGTGCACGGACTGCCGGCGGCGCTGCGTGCGTCGCAGTCGGTGTTCGAGACGACCGGGGGTCTGCACGCGGCGGCGCTGTTCGATGCGTCGGGCAAGCTCGAGGACGTGCGCGAGGACGTGGGACGGCACAACGCGGTCGACAAGCTGGTGGGCGCCGCATTGCTCGCTGGGCGCGTGCCGCTCGCCGACCGGATCCTGCTGCTCAGCGGGCGCGCGAGCTTCGAGCTCCTCCAGAAGGCGGCGATGGCCGGCATCCCCGTCGTCGCGGCCATCGGCGCGCCGTCGAGCCTCGCCGTCGACATGGCGGCCGCGGCGGGCATCACCCTGCTCGGGTTCGTGCGCGACGACCGGTTCAACGTGTACGCGGGCTCCGCGCGCCTCACCGGCGAAGGAGAGGGCCGCGATGGATGAGCCGAGGCGCACCGCGCCGCTCGCGCAGCCACCCGAAGAGCCCGTGCGCCCGAGCATCTCGTCGCCTCCCGAGGTCGCCGCCGGCGTCGGCTCGATCGCCGCGACGCTGCGCTACGCCCGCGCCCAGACGGGGCTCCTGCGGGGCGCGCGCATCCTCGCGCGCACCAACCAGGACCCGGGCTTCGACTGCCCCGGCTGCGCCTGGCCCGAGCCGCGCGACCGAGACGTCATCGAGTTCTGCGAGAACGGCGCCAAGGCCGTCCTGAGCGAGGCGACGAAGCACCGCGCCGACCCCGACTTCTTCGCCCGCTGGAGCGTGGCCGACCTCGCCGAGCACGGCGACATGTGGCTCAACGAGCAGGGGCGCATCACGCACCCGATGATCCTGCGCCCGGGCGCCGAGCACTACGAGCCCATCGACTGGGACGACGCGTTCGCCCTGGTCGCCCGCGAGCTTCGCGCCCTCGCTTCGCCGAACGAGGCGCTCTTCTACACCTCGGGGCGCACCAGCAACGAGACGGCGTTCCTCTGGCAGCTCTTCGCGCGCGCCTTCGGCACGAACAACCTGCCGGACTGCTCGAACATGTGCCACGAGTCGAGCGGCGCCGGGCTCAAGGAATCCATCGGCGTCGGCAAGGGCACCGTGCAGCTCGAGGACTTCGAGCAGTGCGACGCGATCTTCGTCGTCGGCCAGAACCCGGGCACCAACCACCCGCGCATGCTGACGACGCTCGAGGCGGCCGCCAAGCGCGGCGCGACGATCGTGAGCGTCAACCCGCTGGCCGAGGTGGGCACGATGCGCTTCGCCCACCCGCAGCACCCGCTCGGGCTGCTCGGCGAGTCGACGCGCCTCGCGCGCATGCACGTGCCGGTGCGCATCAACGGCGACGTGGGCTTCTTCCAGGGCGTCATGAAGGCGATGCTCGAGGAAGAGGAGCGCGGGCACGCGAGCGGCCGGTGCGTCGTCGACCACGCGTTCGTCGCGGAGCACACCCAGGGCTACGAGGCGCTCGCGAGCGCGCTTCGCGAGCGGACGTGGAGCGAGCTCGAGGCATCGAGCGGCGTCAGCGAGGACACGATGCGCGACGCCGCCCGCGTCGCGATCGAGTCGCGGGCCACCATCGTCACGTGGGCCATGGGGCTCACGCAGCACGTGAACGCCGTCGACAACGTGCAGGCGATCGTCGACTTCCTGCTGCTCCGCGGGATGATCGGCAGGCCCGGCGCGGGCGCGTGTCCCGTGCGCGGCCACTCCAACGTGCAGGGCGACCGCACGATGGGCATCTGGGAGAAGATGCCGGACGCCTGGCTCGATCGCCTCGGCCGCGAGTTCGCGTTCGACCCGCCGCGCGCGCACGGACTCGACACGGTCGGGGCCATCTCGGCGATGCTCGAGGGCCGCGCGCGCGTCTTCCTCGCCATGGGCGGCAACTTCCTCTCGGCCGCGCCCGACACGGAGCGCACCGCGCAGGCGCTGCGACGCTGCTCGCTCACGATGCACGTCTCCACCAAGCTGCACCGCGGTCACCTCGTCACCGGGGAGACCGCGCTCATCTTCCCGTGTCTGGGTCGCACCGAGGTCGACGTGCAGCACGGCGCGGCGCAGTTCGTCACCGTCGAGGACTCGATGGGCATCGTCCACGCGTCGCGCGGCTCGCTCGCCCCCGCGAGCGAGCAGCTGCTCAGCGAGACGCGCATCGTGGCCCGCCTGGCGCGCGCGACGCTCGGCGACCGGCCGCCGCGCATCGACTGGGACGGGCTCGCCGACGACTACGGCCGCATCCGCGCGCACATCGGACACGTCGTCCCCGGCTGCGAGGACTACGAGGAGCGCGTGGGCCGCCCCGGCGGCTTCGTCCTGCGCAACGCCGCGCGCGAGCGCGTCTGGGACACTTCGACCGGCAAGGCGCGCATGCTCGTGCACGAGCTGCCCCACCACGAGCTGCGCCCGGGGCAGCTCCTCATGATGACCATCCGCAGCCACGACCAGTACAACACGACGGTGTACGGCCTGGACGACCGCTACCGCGGCATCCGCGGCGGGCGTCGCGTCGTGCTCGTGAACGCAGCCGACGCGCGCGAGCGCGATCTCGCCGCCGGCGACGTCGTCGACATCACGAGCCACGCGGCAGACGGCACGCGCGAGGCGCCGGGCTTCACGCTGGTCGTCTACGAGATCCCTCGCGGCTGCTGCGCGACGTATTTCCCGGAGACGAACGTCCTCGTGCCACTCGGCGTCACAGCGCGAAAGAGCGGCACTCCCGCATCGAAATCGGTCGTCGTCACGCTGCAGAAATCCACGTGAAACCACGCACGGCGAATCGCGCCGGACGCGTGCCAAAGTGTGGCGGACTGTTGCTTCACCCTGCCTCTACGTAGCGGAATGCCACGGGGGCTATGGCGGACGCGACACGCGCAAAGGCGCTGGCAGGGCCGACTTGTCCACAGCTTTGCCCCAGATCTCAGCTCGGCATACCTGCTGCACTAGCGCTCTCCCGAGGTGCTTGTGCGATGAAGGCGACGACACTGCTCCGAGAGCAGCACCGCCGGCTGGATTGCCTGCTTGCGCGCGTCGAGAGCGAGAACGGCCAGGTCCGGCTCGCCACGATGCTGCAGCTCGTCGAAGAGCTGCTCACCCACCTCTCGCTCGAAGACCATGTGTTCCTGCGGGGGGTGGCCGACGAGACCGGCATGCGTCTCGAAACGTACCGAGTCGAGCAGGGCGAGGTGCGCAACGCGCTCCTCCAGGCCGTGTTCGCCGAGCAGGACGAGCCGCGCTTCGCGGACCGCCTGCGCGATCTCGCGACCGAGATGCGCCATCACGCCCGCGTGATGGAGCGCGACCTCCTGGGGCTCGTCGAGTCGCAGATTTCTGCGCGCGAGCTCGAGGCGATGGGCGAGCGCATGCGTCGGTACTGGGATGCCGCCGTGGGCGGACACGCCGGACCGCAGCCGCCCTCGGCGTCGCACGTGCACGCGGCCGAGTAACTACTTCGCGCAGCGGAAGCCGATGCCGTAGCTGCGCTTGCCGGGCGCGTCCTTGTATCGGAACGTCGGGCGGACCCACGACGCGAACGACGCGTTCCACGCGCCGCCGCGGATGACGCGCTCGTCACCGGTCTCGGGCCCCTTGGGGTTCTTCTGCTCTTCCTTCGGGTACTCGCCGTAGTAGTCGGCGACCCACTCCCACACGTTGCCGACCACGTCCTTCACGCCGTAGCGCGACGCGCCCTTGGGGAAGCTGCCGACGGGCGCGGTGTTCGCGAAGCCGTCGTCGACGTCGTACATCCCCTTCTCTTCGACCCCATTCTTCGCGCCCCAGGCGACGCACTCCTTGCCGCAGGCGTTGAGGTGGGCCGATGCGGGGTCCTCGTCGCCCCACGGGTACTTGCGTCCGTCGGGGCCGCGGGCGGCGAACTCCCATTCGGACTCGGTCGGCAGGCGCTCGCCCTGCTCGCGGCAGTACTTCTCGGCCATCTCCCAGTCGACGCAGTTGATCGGGTGCGTCGCCTTGGCGACCGGATCGCGGATGTTGCACAGGGGGTCGAAGGCCTTGTGCTCCTTGTCGGTGATGGTCGCCCAGTCGTTGGTGGTGCCGGCGCGCTTGCAGCGGCCGGTGTCCGAGCACGCCTTGTACTTCTCGACGGTGACCTCGAACTCGTCGATGCAGAACGGCTCGAGGGTCACCTGGTGCGCGGGCTTCTCCATGGGTAGGCCGTCGTCGCTGCCCATGTAGAAGCTGCCGCCGGGGATCTTGATGGTGCCTTGCGGGCACTCCTTCGGCTTCGGCACCGCCGCGACGTTGGCGGATGTGCTCGGCGCGCCGCTCGCGGCTGCTGCTGCCGAGAGCGCCGCGCTTCCCGACGTGTTGGTCGTGCCCGACGTGCCCGAGCCCGATCCGCGTCCAAGGAAGAAGACGCCGCCGCCGATCACGGCGACCGCGCCGACGCCGAGAGCGACGAAGAGTCCCATCTTGCTCGAGCCGGGTTTCGCGCCGGTCGTCGTGGTCCCGGCTCTCGGCTGGGTCGACGCTCCGGCGGCGATTGCGGGGAGCGACGGCTCGCGCTCGGAGTGGACGGCGAGCGTCGGCGCGCTCGCATCGGCGCTGTGGGTCGCGGCCACCACGGCGCGGCCCGGGTTGGGATCGGTCATCCCGCGCATCGGGTCGAGCTTGCTGGCCGACCGCAGGGCGTTCCAGAAGTCGCCGCCGGACTGCCAGCGCTCGCTCGGTTTGACGGCCAGGGCCTTGCGGAAGACCTGCTCCACCTCGTCGGTCACCTGCGCGCCGAGCGTGCGCGGCGTGGGCCGGCGGTCGGGGTTGGCCGACGAGAACGCCAGCTGCATGAAGTCGTCGCCCTCGAGCGGCTCGCGCCCGGTGAGGATCTCGGTCGCGATGAGCGCCAGCGCGAACACGTCCGTCCACGGGCCGGTGGCTCCGTGCGTGCGCGAGAACTGCTCGGGAGCGCCGTACGCGGGGGTGAAGCTCGTCACCTGCCCGCTCGTCTTGGTGAAGCTGCCGGCCATCTTCTGCGCGTCGCTGACGACCTTGGCGATCCCGAAGTCGAGGATCTTCACGGCGCACTCGCCGCGGGGGTCGCCGAGGACGAAGACGTTGCCGGGCTTCACGTCGCGGTGGGCGATGCCCTTGCGGTGCGCGAGCGCGATGGCCTCGGCCGCCGGGTCGAGCAGGCTGATGGTGGCGCGCATGTCGCGCAGGGGCAGCCCCTTGGCCTTCTCGTCGGTCAAGACACTCTCGAGCGATGCGCCCTCGAGCCACTCGAGCACCATGTACGGGATGCTCTCGCCCTTGGGGGTCTGCAGCATCCCGATGTCGCGCGCCTGCACGATGGCCGCGCTGCGGGCGGACAGGTCCGCCAGCAGGGCGCCTTCTTGAACGAACTCGTCGAGCAGCTTCTGGCGGTCTTTCTCCGAGAAGTCGCCGAGCGACTTGAAGACCTTGAGCGCCACCGGGCGCTTCCAGATGACGTGCATCGCCCGATAGACCGTCGCGAAACCGCCTTCGCCCACGACGGACTCGACCGCATACTTGTCGGCGATCGTGCGACCTACGATCTGCAACGTGTCGGTGAGCAAGCTTCCTCCGGGCCTATGCGGGTAAGCAGATGGTACCCGGAGCCATACGCCGGGGGCGAGCAAGCGGTTTCCTGCCCTTGACAGGGAGGTCGGCGCATGGCTTACCTCGCCCTCCCGGAAAGGGTCGGTTCGGCCCTCCCCCCGGGGAATCGCCACGCACGGGTAGCTCAGTTGGTAGAGCAGCGGATTGAAAATCCGCGTGTCGGCAGTTCAATTCTGCCCCTGTGCACTCCTTGCACGTCGAGACGATCACGGTCGGCCCGCTGGGGTGCAACTGCACGATCTTGGCTGATCTGGAGGCCAAGCGCGCCATCGTGGTGGACCCGGGCGGGGACCTGGATGTCATCCAGGAGCGACTGCAAAAGCTCGGGGTCAGGGTGGATGCGATCGTGCACACCCATACGCACTTGGATCACGTGGGGTGTACGGCGGAGCTGCAGCAGGCGAGCGGGGCAGCAGCGAGCATCCACGAGGGCGACCGCTTTCTGTACGACCTGCTGCCGGTGCAGGCGGCGCTCATCGGGACGGAGATGCCCGTGAAGGCGGACATGGATGGGGCGCTCGTGGATGGGCGCACGGTGACGGCCGGGGGCATCGAGCTCGCGGTGCTGCACACGCCGGGGCACACGCCGGGAAGCTGCTCGTTCGTCGTGAAGGATGCGGACAAGTCGATCGTCCTCGCGGGCGACACGCTGTTCCGCGGGAGCATCGGAAGGACCGACCTGTGGGGCGGGGATCACGGGGCGATCCTCAAGTCGATCAGGAACCGGTTGCTCACGCTTCCGGACGACACCCGGGTCATCACGGGCCACGGGCCCGACACGAACATCGCTCTGGAGCGCGCGCACAACCCGTTCCTGCGGTGAGAAGCGACCCCGAGCGTCGAGGTCGCGGTTCGAGGTCGAGGTCGAGGTCGGGGTCGGGGTCGAGGTCGCGGTCGATCCGGCTCCGGGGAGTAGCGGACCCCGGATCCAGGAGAGAGCCGAGCGGGACCGCGCAGCTCCTACGTCGACTCCAAGGAGCAATCTGGTCGACTCCTCGGAGGAGGATGCTTCCTCTCAGGAGCAAGTTGCCCTCCTCCTAGGAGGAAGACTCTCTCCTCCCAGGAGCAGGATGCTCCTCTCCCAGGAGCAGGATGCTCTCCTCCCAGGAGCAGGACGCTCCCCTCCCAGGAGCAGGACGCTCTTCTCCCACCAGCAGGATGCTCTTCTCCCACGAGCAGGATGCTCTCCTCCCACGAGCAGGACGCTCTCCTCCTGGAAGCAAGATGCTCTCCTCCTAGGAGGAGATGATCTTGCTCCCGGGAGTGGAGCACGTTGCTCCCGTGAGCGATCTCGTCGACTCCAGGGTCTGACGCCCTTTCCTCCTGGCTGCCCGGAACTCTGCTCCCATGAGTGACGGCGTCCGCTCCTTGCTCCCACGAGCCGTGCTCCCGGGAGGAGAAGCTGTCGCTAAACGAGCGAGTGTCCGTGCTGTTGGGTCCCACACACTCTCCTCCTGCGGGCCAAGCGCGTTCCTCCCAGCCCCTTGACGTGTCCTCCCATGTCCATCCCCGCTTGCTCCAGGTCCGGAGCTTGATGCTCCCACGCGACCTCGACCCCGACCTCGATCTCGATCTACTCCGGTCGCTTGCACATGCCGCGCGCTCCGCATCGCCCGTTGGTCGGCGGCGACGGGCAATCAGCATCCGAGGTGCACGAGATCGAGCAGTAGCCGTCGTGCTCCACCGCGTCGTCGGCGCCGCGGCGTTCGGGCGCCGGGTTGCCCGTCTTGAGGCGCTTGTGGAAGCACACCGCCGACGCGCACTCGCGGTCTTCCACGCAGTAGGCGCCGAACGTCTTGCCCGCCGCCGGAGCCGAGATCGTCGCAGCGCTCGGCACCGGGCTCGCGGAACCGCCGTCGACCGCCGCCCCATGGCTTCGAGAGCACCCGAGCAGGACCAGCGACGCGACGAGAGCGAGCCTCATCGCGCCGAGAGTAGCTCACGCGATAGGATGAGGAGTGGGGTGACGGAGCCGAAGACCAAGGGGGCAGGCATCCGCGAGATGCTGCTGTGGCACACCAACCGTTACGGTCATGCCGCGACGGTGGCGCTGTGCGCTCGCGTACCGCCGGACCTTCTCAAGATGCTCGATCTCACGCACCCCGCGCTCGGGGTCCTCGGCGCGTCGTGGTACCCCATCTCGCTCACCTATCCCATGCTCGACGTCATCCTCGAGCAGTACGGGGGAGAGGGACGCGAGCTCGCTGCGGCGGTCAATCGCGACCTCGTTCCGAAGATGATCCGGGGCATCTACCGCGTGCTCTTCGAGACCGTGGCGACCCCGGAGCTCTACGCCCGCCACGTGCCACGACTCTGGCGGCGCCTTCACACCACCGGCGACCGCCGGATGAAGATCGTCGCACCGGGCGAGGCACTCAGCGTCGTCGAGAACTGGCCCGGGCATCACCCCTTCATGTGCTGGACCACGATCTACACGATGGCCTACGTCTTCGAGGCCCTGGGCTACAAGCACTGGAGCGTCGAGCGCACGGCATGCGTCAGCCACGGCGGCGTCCGCTGCGAGACCATCCTGCGCTATCGCAAGTGAGCGCGTGCTCGGTGCTCTCGAAGCGCCTGGCGGGCCAGGTACACGACGATCGCGAGGTTGACGACGAGGATCAGCGCGCGGCCGACGTGAGGGTGGCGCACGAAGGAGACGACCTCGAAGGGGAGCAGGGAGCTCGTCGCCACGACGACGAGCCACGGACCCCACCAGTGGCCGTAGATGAGGGCCCAGCCCTCCACGAGCGTCAGCGTGCCGTCGGCGAAGAGGGCAACGACGATCGTGACGAGTCCCCTCGGCGTCGAAGCCCGCGTCAGCAGCTCGGCGAGCTCGATGGCCCAAGCTTGAGAGTGGTGGCGCAGGTTCTCCGCCGCGCCCTCGAGCTTCGCGCTCAATCCCATGTGCATCATCACGAGCAGGACCGACGCGATGATGAACCAGAGAACGCCCTTGATAAGCTTGTACGCGATGATGAGCACCAGGCCCCGCTCGCGCTTCACCGGCCCGATTGTATGATCCCAGGGATGGCTCGGCACCGCGTGTCGGCAGCCGCGTTCGCCTTGCTCGCAGGGGCGGCTGGCGCGAGCGCCTGCACGCACTCGAGCGCGCCGAGCTCACCCTCCACCATCGTCGGTCATCCGATCCGCGTCGACGCCGCGCGCAAGCTCGTGCCCTGGACGCGCGCCCCCTCCCCCTTCGCGCACGTCGTGCGGCTCGCGTGGACGGCGCTCGAGACGCGGTTCCCCGCGCAGGACAACGGCCTGCCGACGTACATGGCCTACTCTCGCTTCGATCCGGACGAGTTCTGGGGCGTGAGCTGGCCGCACAATCCCGCCGGCCTCTACGCGATGCTCAGCGACTCGGCCGTCCTCTGGTACGCGTACAGCAGCGACCAGGCCGCCGTGGACCTCGCGCGGCGGCTGCTCGATTACCAGCTCGAGCACGGGACGACGCCGGACGACTGGGACTGGGCCAGCGTGCCGTACGCCAGCGCCAACCCCGGCGACGTCGACTACCGCGGCGCCGACGACGCGTGGTGCGACTTCTGCGGGCGCGGCGACGGCACCGGCGTCATCGAGCCGGACAAGGTGGGCGAGCTCGGATTCGGCTACCTGCAGATGTTCGAGCTCACCGGGGAGGACCGGTACCGCGACGCCGCCATCGCCTGCGCCGACGCGCTCGCGAAGCACGTGCGCGAGGGGGACGATACGCACTCGCCGTGGCCCTTCCGCGTCTACGCGCAGACCAACGTGCCGCGCGAGGAGTACTCGTCCGACGTGGTCGGCGCCATCGTGCTCTTCGACGAGCTGCGGCGCCTCGGGGCGGGCGACCCCGACGCGTACGCTGCCGCGCGCGCGACCGCCTTCTCGTGGCTCATGCGCGTACCGATGCAGAACGACGCGTGGAGCGGGTACTTCGAGGACATCGAGATACAGACCGACCCGTCGGCGAATCCGAACCAGTACGCGGCGATGCGCACGGCGCGCTGGCTGCTGCAGCACCCGGAGGTCGACGCGCGATGGCGCGACCACGTGGCGCACCTGCTCGCGTGGGTCGTGCAGACCTTCGGCGTCGACACGCCCACCGAGCGCGGGACGCAGTGGGGTGCGACCGTGCTGAGCGAGCAGGCCGCCGACATGGCGAAGATGGGGAGCCACACGGCGCGCTTCGGGGCGACGACGGCGCTGTGGTGGGAGGCGACCGGCGACGATCCGGCGCTCGATCGGGCCGCGCGGTCGCTCGCGTGGGCCACCTACGCGTGCGACGAGCGCGGGATCGTCGCCGTCGGCGAGGACAAGAACGAGGGCTGGTGGTTCAGCGACGGGTACGGCGACTACATCCGGCACTTCCTCGTCGCGATGGGCGCCGTGCCGGACTGGGCGCCTCGCGGCGAGAACCACGTGGTGCGCTCGACGTCGGTCGTCTCGCACGTCGCCTACGCGCCGACGCGCGTCGCGTGGACCACCTTCGACGCCGATGCGACCGAGACGCTTCGCCTCGTGGCGCGGCCGTCGAGCGTCACCAGCGCGGGCGAGCCGCTCGCCGAGCGGGGCGACCTCGACGACGCGGGGTACGTCGTGCAAGCGCTGCCGTCGGGTGGGTTCGTCGTGCGCGTGCGGCACACGCGGCCCGGCGAGACGGTGGTGACGACGAGCGTTCCCGCGCGCATGACGGAGGACGCACCCGGCGAGGACGGCCCGACCGGAACGAGCGCGACCGGCGCCTGCAGCGTCGCGGGCGGCGTCATAGGCGGCTGACGTTGACGCCCGGCGCCGGGTCGGCGATAGCCAGCCTTGCCCATGACGAGTCTCCAGAACGGCCGCGTCGCTCTCGTCGTCGAGGGCGGCGCCATGCGAGGCATCTTCGCCGCCGGCGTGCTCGACGTGTTCATGGAGGAGCGTTTCCGGCCCTTCGACCTTGCCCTCGGGGTCTCGGTCGGCGCGTCCAACGTGCTCTCCTTCCTCGCGGGCCAGCACGGCCGCGCGCGCCGGTGCTTCCTCGACCAGATGTCGCGACCGGAGTTCATCGATCCTCTGCGCTTGCTGCGCGGCGGGCACTGGATGGACCTCGACTGGCTCTGGGAGACCATCACGCGCGAAGACCCGCTCGACTGCGAGGCAGCGGCGGCGAGCGGCATCGAGTACGCGCTCGTGGCGACGTGCACGCTGACGGGCGAGGCGCGCTACCTCACGCCGCGCGCGATGCACATGCTCGAGGCGCTCAAGGCGTCGTGCGCGCTTCCCGTGCTCTACCGCCAGCCGGTGCGCTTCGGGTTCGACGCGCTGGTCGACGGCGGCATCAGTGACCCGGTTCCGGTGCGCGAGGCGTACCGGCGCGGCGCGCGCACCATCGTGGTCATCCGCTCGCGCGCCGCCGACTTCGTGAAGCGCGATCGCCTGGCGAACCGCATCGGCGCATGGTCGATGCGACGTACCCGCGGGGTCGCCCACGCCTGCCGTACCGCCGCCAGCCACTACCGCGACGCCGTCGCGTTCATCCAGTCGCCGCCCGAGGACTGCGAGGTGATTCACGTCGCGCCTACGACGGCGCTGTCGACGCGCCGCACCTCGCGCGACCACGCGTGCCTCGAGCGCGACTACTCGCTGGGGCGAACGCTCGGACGCGAGGCGATCGCCCGCTTCGAGCGCCTGGGCCGCTCGCTCGCGATGACCGGCTGACCGGTCAGTATCGCTTGCGCCAGAGCAGGTCGAAGATCGTCGTCCCTGCGTCTCCGATGGTCGTCGCGAGCGACCACCGACTCGCGAAGCGCCAGTCGAGGGTTAGCAAGGTGCGATCGGGATTCACTCCCGGTGGGGGCTGGCCGAGCACCACGGCGAGCTGCACCGAGATGTCCTTCGCGACCTCCACCTCGACCTCGGGCTCGACGACGCCAGCAGCGGTGGACGCGACCCGCGTGGTGATGGCGCCCAGACCCAGCTGGTTGAGCATGTGATTGAGCGGTTGCGCCGCCTCGCCCCCCACCGTCGCAAGCGCCTGGGTCGCTGCGGTGCCCTGGGCAGCCTCCGGCTGCGAGCCGCCGGTCGTACCAAAGAGCAGGAGCTCGACGATCTCCTGACGAGGAAGCGGCGGCTCGGAGCTGAGGGTGACCTTGCCCGTTTTGAGCGGGCCGATGAAGGTGGCGTAGATGACGGTGCCGTCGGTCGCCTGGTACGACGCCCTCACCACGACCTGAGGGTTCGACGGGTCGTCGACGAAGGTCACGGTCCCGTGCTCCACGGTGAACGTCTTGCCTTGCACGGCGATCTTGCCGCCTGGACTGAGATTGAGCTGCCCTGTCACGTCCGGGCCAGCCGCGCCGCCGGTGCTCGTGTCGACTTTCACCTGGCCGCCGACAGCCACCTTGAGATCCGTCCCGCGCACGACCCGCACGTCGTCGAGGTTCACCGTGAGCACGACCGGCTGGCCTCCGCCCTCCGTCGTCTGCTTGCGCTGGGGGTCGAGCGGAAAAGTCACGAGCACCGACGGGTCGCCGCGATGGGCGCCGATGCGTACGTTCCGCATCGGGCCGAGCGCCTGGACGTGACCGGTGGACGCTTGGGGGAGCGCAACGCGCGCCCTGGCCACGTTCACCGCGACGTCCATCGTGTCTCCCCGTGTCGCCTCGTTGATGTCGATGCGGCCGTTGACGTCGCCGACCTGGGTACCGCCGGCAGTCAGCGAGATGGGCGCATTGTCCGGGATGAGGACGGAGGCGCTCGCGGACTCGAGCATCGCGCCGCGCATCTGAGCCGCACCGGTCGCTTCGAGGCGCCCGGTCACTCCCGAGGCCGTGAGCCTGCGGAGGGTGATGACGCCGTCGGGCGAGAGGTCCACCTGCGCTCGGACGTCGTGGAACTCGCCGCCTCCGGCGACCGCCTGGATCCTGCCGTCTTCGAGCGTCAGGCCGCCGAGCAAGCGGGCCGCGTGGGCGCGAGGGTCGACCTCGACGTGCACGCGCGCATCAAGACGGCCGTCGAGCTCGTCGAGCACGCTCGCGACCACCGGGCGGAGCGCTGCGACGCGGAAGCCCTTCGCGTCGACCCACGCTTCGAGCGGCTTCTTCGGATCCAGCGTCGGCGCGAGGCTCGCGCCCCACGTCGCTGCGGCGTGCGCGCTCGATTGCACGAACCCATCTTCCTGGTCGATGCGCAGGTGCGCGTCGACGCCGTGGCCGTCCGCCTTGCCCTGGAACTCGGCCTTCCGGTAGGGGACGCCCGAGATGCGCAGATCGTCGAGCGTCACGTCGGCCTGAGCGCTCGCGTCCCGGTGCAGGCCGGAGAGCGAGAAGTCCCCGTGCATGGCGCCGGTGATGCCCCTGTCGCCGAGCAGCGGGATCGACTGGAGCGGGATCCCGCCGAAGTGACCCTTCGCGTCGGCGCTCCACGCGAAGGGCACGCGTGTGGGCTCGAGCAGCGGCGCTACGGGTGCGTGGACCAGGGTCTCGAGGTCGAGCGTGGCGCCCGACTTCGAGACCCCGCGCACCGCGACGTCGGCGCGGTCGCCGTCGTATCGGGCACCCAGGTCGAGGTCGAGCGGCAGCGTGGTCACGTCACTCTGGAAGCGCGAACCGCGCAGCAGCGCGTGGGCCTCCACGTGGGGCGCGAGCGCCGTTCCGCTCGCCCGCACGTCCGCCTGGAGGCGACCCGTGAGCCAGGGATGCTGCAGGCTCGAAGGCAGCGTCCAGAGGTTGCGCTCGGGCATCGTCAGGTGCGCGTCCACCGGCGTGCGAAGGAGTCGCTCCGTGAGCGTTCGGCGGCCGCGGAAGAGGGTCTCGAACGGCGCGCTCTCGGTGCGCGCTTCGAGCTGGGCGATCCCGCCGTTTCGGTCGCGCGCGCCGACCGTGACCTGCGTCACGCCGGTCGCCCCGTCGACGTATGCGTCCACGTCGAGGTCGACGCCGACGAGACGCCACGGAGGCTTCGGCGTCACCCAGACGTAGTCGATGTCTCGCGAGATCGGCATGCGGGGCGCGATCACCAGGTCCTGCGTGTGGAGCGACAGGCCGAAGTCCGGCGTGAAGTCGCCCACGCCGTCGCGCTCGAGGTGGCCACGCGCGACGACGCGGCCGCGCGCTTCGCTGAGCGGCAGGTCCTCGCGCGGCACCAGGAGCGCAGCGCGACCGAGATTCACGTCGGCGTCGAAGGTCACGTCGCCCCA
>DATJYG010000178.1:0-3463 GCA_035499695.1 Polyangiaceae bacterium | reverse complement strand
GCACCGTCTCGGCCAGCGCCTTTCCGTCGAGGATGCGCGCGGTCATGCCTGCGCCGATGGTTGCGGCTGGACGGGGCCGCGCCTGCCGCCGCGCGTGAAGTGGATGACCGCCGCAGCCGCGAGCATCGCGAGGCCGAGCAGCTGCGACGTGGAGAGACCCAGGAACCCGCCGCGGTCGTCTCGCCGCAGGTACTCCAGCAGGAACCGCGCGATCGCGTAGAGCGCGAGGAACGCGGCGAAGACCTGCCCGTCGTACCTCTTTCGCGGGTGGATCCACATCAAGCACGCGGCGGCGATCGCGAGCGACGCGGCTGACTCGTAGATCTGCGTCGGGTGCACCGGCAGGCTCCACATGCGCGCCGTCGGCAGCAGGTGGTCCTTGAACTGCTCCTCGCTCGCGGGGCTCTTCCACGGGAACGACACCGCCCACGGCAGGTTGCACGTCGCGCCGAAGCAGCATCCGGCCATCAGGCACCCCATGCGACCGAAGGCGAGCCCGAGGGGGATCGCGAAGCCGGCCATGTCCGCCGCCTTCCAGAAGGGGAACTTGTCGCGCCGGAGGAGAAACCACGCGGCGAGGCTCGCCCCGACGAGGCCCCCGTAATACGTCAGCCCGCCAGCCCAGAACTTCGCCCACGCGAAGCAGTCGACGTGCTGCGGGTGACAGAGGCCGGTCGCGGCGTCCCACACGCCGTCGTACGAGGGAGACAGGCACTCGCTCTGGTCGAGCGGCCAGTTCACCTTCGACGGGTCGGTGCACAGGTGGACGTAGTCCCAGAAGTAGCCGTCGGCGAGCACGTGGAGGATGCGCGCGCCCGCGACGCCCGCGAGGAGCATGGCGAGCCCGAGGTCCACGATGACGTCGGGGCTCTCGCCGATGCGCTTGGCCCAGATCGCCCCCACCGCGGTCGCGAAGAGGAACCCCGAGAGCAGCAGGACGAAGTACGACGGGAAGGCGATCCCGAAGAGGTGGAACAGGTCCGGGTGCACGCCCGCCCTGCCCTTCTACTCCGTGGGAGGCGGCGCTTCCGCGGCGGGTACGGCGGGAGGAGCGTCCGCCGACGCCTCCCCGGGCGGAGTCGACCCGTTGAGCTGCGCCGCCGGCTCGCCCGACTGCGCGGGCGGAATCGGCGGCGCATGGAGCACCGGCCGCGGCCCCCTCTTGCTCGTGAACATGTCGATCGCCATCAGGCCCACGCCGACACAGATGGCCACGTCCGCCACGTTGAAGGTCGGCCAGTGGTGCTCCCCCACCCCGCCGAACACGCGCGCCGGCCAGCCGCCGGGCGTGAAGACGTGGAAGTCGATGAAGTCGATGACGTGCCCGTAGCGGATGCGATCGAACACGTTGCCCAGCGCGCCCCCGAGCACCAGCGGCAGCCCCCACTTGAGGGCGCGCTGCTTGGGCTGCAGGCGGCGGTACAGCGTCATGATGAACGCGATCGCCGCCACCGACACGAGCAGGAAGAACGGCCGGCGCACGTTCTCGCTCGTCGACTGCAGCAGGCCCCAGGCGCCTCCGCGGTTCTTCGCGAGCAGCAGCGTGATGTGGTTCTTCCAGAGCTCCACCGTGCCCGGATAGCCGTCGAGGTGGTGCTCGGCCCACGACTTGGACGCGATGTCCGCCGCGAGGCTGAGGATCGACACGAGCGCGAGGAACACGTACGACGGCCGCGGCCGCCCGTAGTCCGCGACGACCTTCGTCGCCCCCATGGGAGGCGGGAGGCGATCGCCCGGTATCTCCGGCGCGGGACCAGGCTGCGCCGCAGGCGGCTGCAGGCTGGGCTCGGGTTCGTGCGCGACCGTGGCAGCCGTCTGTTCGATGGATGTGGAGGTGGGCTCGGTCACGGGCGGCCCGTGGGATCTACTGGATCGCGGCCGAAGCACCAAGTGTGCATCACAGGATGAGCTCTCCCAGGGCCCGGGCGAACGCCTCGGCGTCGAGCGGCGCCAGCGATCCGGAAGCGCCCGGTCCGCGGATCTTCCACACGCCCGCCCGGTTGAGGACGAGGAGCGCACGGCTGGACCCGCAGACGAGGTCCACGATCCCCTGGGCTCCCACCCTGAGTGTGCCGACGGGGCGAACCCAGACGATGCGTGTGCCCGGGAAAGCGAGCTTCAAGGCGGGCGCGTCGTAAGCGCCGACGTCGTCGTCCGCCACGTGGACGGACGCGGCATCGATGCGTGCGAGCCCCTCGCTCGCGGCCGGCTGCAGCCACGCCCGGATGGTGGCCAGGAGGTTCTCGACCGCGTCGAGCCAGCGGGTGCGGGCCTGGGTGGACTCGACGTCCGATTCCTCGTCTTGACGCTTCATCTCCCTCAGGCGCTGCAGCAGGGCCGCCGTGGCGCTGAGAGGGGCCGTTCGGTCGTGAACGCGGGACATGGCCTAACCCTCTCTGTTACCGGCCCAAGAGAGTTGCGCACACACGGTACATTTGTTTAGCGTCGGGATCATGCCCTCGCCACCTTGGAAGCAGGAGCAGGGCGTCGACGCCGTGCTCGCACGCTGGCTCGCCAGCTCCTGGGTCAAGCCCTGCGTCTGCGCGGACGCCACCATCGATGCCGCCCAGGGCGCCTACGCCCCCTTCCCCGAGCTGGCTCGCGGCATCACTGCAGCGCTGCGAGAGCGCGGCATCGAGCGCCTCTACTCGCACCAGGCGCAGGCCCTCGAGGCGGCGCGCGCCGGCAGGCACCTCGTCGTGGCGACGCCGACCGCGAGCGGCAAGAGCTTCTGCTTCCACCTGCCGGTCCTCCAGGCGTGCGCGGAGGATCCCGACGCGCGCGCGATCTACCTCTATCCGACCAAGGCGCTCGCCCGGGACCAGGAAGCGGGGCTCCGGGAGCTCGTGTCGGCGGCCGGCCTGCGCACCGCGGCGGTCGTCTACGACGGCGACACGCCCAACGACGCCCGCCGCGCCGCCAGGGAACGCGCGGGCATCGTCATCACGAATCCGGACATGCTGCACACCGGCATCCTGCCGCACCACACGAGCTGGGCGCGCACGATGCAGCACCTGCGCTACGTCGTCGTCGACGAGCTGCACACGTACAAGGGGGTCTTCGGATCGCACGTCGCCAACGTGCTGCGGCGTCTGATGCGCATCGCGCGCTTCCACGGATCCAACCCGCAGCTCGTGGGGGCAACGGCGACCATCGGCAATCCGCGTCAGCACGCGGCCCGCATGTTCGGCGCGAGACCCGACGAGGTGGAGCTGGTGGACGAGACGGGTGCTCCTCGGGGGCAGCGGCGCTTCTTCCTCTACAACCCGCCGGTGGTGAACTCGGAGCTCGGGATCCGCGCCAGCTACGTGAAGCAGGCGGTGATGCTCGCGGCAGACCTGGTGCGCGCCCGGGTGCCGACGATCGTCTTCGGGCAGTCCCGCAACTCGGTCGAGGTGATGCTGCGCTACCTGCGCGACGCGGTCGCCACGCGCACGGATCGCCGTCATTCGAGTGATGGTTT
>DATJYG010000177.1:0-2550 GCA_035499695.1 Polyangiaceae bacterium | reverse complement strand
GAGGACATCGTGCGCGCGGAGCTCGAGCGAATGTCGCGCAGCTCGGCGACGGTCGCGCCGGTCGGCGTCGTCGGCTTCCTGTGGACCGCGTCGTCGGGCCTGCACAACCTGATGGACGTCTTCGAGAACGCCGTGAAGGTGAGGCGACGCCGGTGGTGGGTGCAGCGCGCGATCGCCCTGGCGTGGGTCGTCGCAGGCCTGGTGGCGGCGTGCGCGCTCCTATGGGCGCTGGTGCGCATCGACCGCTCGCTGCACCTCCACGAGGCCGTGTCCCTGCCGGCGTCCCCGAAGCCGCACGCGCCGCCCGTCGATCCGCACGCCTTGCAGGGACCGCGCGCGTCGGCGATCCGGCACCGCGTGCACGAGGCGCTGAGCACGCCGCTCGAGCAGGTCATGGCGTCGGCTCTCATGCTGCTCGTGGGCACGGCGTTTCTCGCGGGGTTCTATCGCTTCGCCGTGGTCCACCCGGCGCGGGTGCGCCGGCGCGTGTGGCCGGGGGCCGTCTCGGCGGTGGTGCTCTGGCTCGTCGTGTCGTGGGTGTTCGGACTCTACGCCGTGTCGGTGTCGACGTACGCCGTGTACTACGGCAGCCTCGCGGCGGTCGCCGTGCTCCTCGTGTGGCTGTACCTCACGAGCCTCTCTCTCGTCGTGGGAGCCGAGGTGAACGCGCAGCTCGAGGGCATACGGGCTAGTAAGACACCGTGACGGTGCCCGCGCGCACGCTCGGGTCCCACACGAGACCGCGGATGGCGTGATCGACGCACGAGGCGATCGTCGTGTCGGGCGGGTCGGTCTTCACGACCACGGCGACGGCGCGTCCCATCTTCACGGTGACCTTCGCCTTGACCTTCATCGTCTCCGGCGCGCCGCACGCGGTGACGAACTGACCGTGCACGAGCGGCGCCCCGAGCTGCGCGCTGCTGAGCGGCTTCGTCTGCGGCTTGCCGTACGGCATCGGAGGGACCCAGGCGTCCCCGCTCGACGCGGCATCCGGCGTCTGGTCGTCGAGCCCCAGCGAGAGCCCGCCGTCGGGGAACTGCACGAGCTTCGACACCTCGGGCGGCAGCTTTCCCCGCGCCGACAGGACCGCCACGATCCCGATGGTCGCGACGACGCCGAGAAACGCGAGGAGAAGTAGCCTCCCGGCACGGGCGCGTCGCGGCATCACGTGGGATGCTAGCGGTTCTTCACGATGCGTCCCCTTTCGGTGTCGGCGGTAGTGCTCGCAGCGGGCGCTACGCTCGCGGCCTGCGGCCTCTCGACCATGGGGGATGGGCCGCCGTCGCCCGGTGGCGGCGGGAACGACGGAGCCGTCGGCCAGGGCGACGCGACCGGCATCGGCGATGCGCGCGAGGACGGTCCCGAGGCCTCCCACGATGCGCCCTCGGCGTCCGACGTGAAGGGGATGGACGTCGCGTCCGACGCGCCCACCAAGGACGCGCAGGCACCGGTCGATGCCCCCGTCGGCGACGGGTGGACGTGCACACCGTTCGACGGCGGCATCCTCGGCACGCTCGATCTGTCCACCTGCGTCTTCGCGGGGACGGCGAGCTGGGACGAGAACAGCGACGGCAAGATCACCCTCACCAACAGCAACAACTTCGAGTCGGGCGCCGCCTGGTACCCGAGCGGGCTGCCTCCGGCGTCCGCGTACGACATCACGTGGAGCTTCCGCGTCGGTCCGGGCGACACCGCCGGCGACGGCATCACCTTCGCCGTGCTGCAGTCGTCCACCGCGCCGGACAGCAACTACGTGGGCAACGACGGCAGCGGCCTGGGCCTCCAGGGCCTGACGGGCACGGGGTACGCCGTGGCCATCGACATGTACGACACGAACGAGATCATGCTCGTCACCATGCCGGGCTTCACGACCGTGGATTCCAAGGCCAACAACGACACGCTCAACGACGGGAACGTGCACTCGGTCGACGTGAGCTGGCGCGCTCCGAGCACCCTGACTGCCACGCTCCACTCGACGAGCGGCGATCTCACCGTCAGCTCCACCAACGCGGGCCTCGCCACCACGGGCCCGGCCTGGTTCGGCTTCACCGGCGCCACGGGTGGCGGCAGCGACTCCCACAACGAGGTCGCCAGCCTCGTGGTGAAGGACCTGTGCCAGTGACGCCCGTGCTCTAGAGCGTCGGCAGCGCGCTCTTCGCCAGGGGCGAGTCGGCGATGAGCCCCTGCACCTGCTGCAGCTCGCTCTGGTCCTTGATGAACGCGATCTGGCGCGACAGCTTGCTCCGCGCGAAGTCGCTGCCCGCGTTGAAGAGGCCCCCGTCCTTCGCGAGCTGAACCACGCCGCCCGTGTCCCCCGCGGCCACTCCCTTTGCGACGGCGACGCCCCTCTGCACCTGGCCGGCGACGTTCTGCACCTGACCGACGACCTTGCGCGCCTTCTCGGTGAGCTCGATCGCCTGGTCGGCGACCTTGGCCACCTCGCTGCCGCCCGGGAGCATCTTCACGACCGACTTCAGGTACGAAAGGTAATCGGCGTCCCCCCGCCACACGTCGAGCACCTGCTGGTAGATGGCCGACACGTGCAGGCCG
>DATJYG010000176.1:0-8790 GCA_035499695.1 Polyangiaceae bacterium | reverse complement strand
GGCTTCTACGTCGCCGAGGGCCGCATCGACGTCCTGGCCTTCCTGACCCTTCGCTTCGACACCGCCGCGTCACAAACGGCGAGAGCCCGGCCCCAGCTCTCGCTGAGTCCGGGCTCCTCGGCCTTGCCGGACCATGTGTGGTCCAGCCCTAGTTGCGCGGGCAGGATTTGAACCTACGACCTTCGGGTTATGAGCCCGACGAGCTACCAGGCTGCTCCACCGCGCGAACGCGCAAGTAGCCGATGCGCGCGTGGACTGCAAGGGCTTCTGCGGGATTCCCCGTTGAAAGCTGGGCTGCCGGGGGGCAGCATGGCAGGTCTGCCCGTGAACAAACCTCCGCCGCGACCGCCGCCCCTGCCCCCCCGGGCTCGCCTGCAGCCCCCACCCAAGCCTCCCGTGCCGGCCCCCACGCCGACGGAGGAGGGGGTCATGTCGACGCGGGCCAAGATGTCCCTCGCGGACATCGCGCTCCAGCTCCGCGACGAGCAGCTCCAGGCGCGGGTCGTCTATTACGAGAAGGACCTGGAGACGAGCCCCGAGCTCGACGCGGTGACGGCCCGGGTCGTCGCCGAGCTGCAGGCGCTGCAGCAGGCGGCCGGCGCGAAGAAGACGCCGAGCGCGGCGCCTCCTGAGACGGACAAGGCGCAGCTCGAGATAGAGCTCATCGGAAGCCTCAAGAAGATGCTCGCGCGGCTCTTCCGCCCCGGCGAGGTGTCGAGCGTCATCGCGCGCAAGATGGCCGAAGCCAGCAAGCGCTTCGCCCGCCTCTTCTTCGAGAGCGAGCTGTGCGAGCGCATCCGCGGCGGCGACGAGGAGCAGAAGACGATGCGCTTCGGATCGCAGGCCCTCTACCTGGTGCTCAACCGGGCCCACGATGGGCTGTACGCGCAGCTCGACGCATTCACCTACGCATCGCCAGAGGAGCTGGAGGACGCCAAGGGACGGCTCGACGACGTGATCAAGGAGCTCCGCAACGCGTTCCTCAGCGCGACGATGCCCGAGCTCAACGCGCTCGTGAAGCACCTGAACGAGATCCTCGGGCAGTTCTTCACCGTCGAGCTGCCGCCGGCGACCGGAGAGATGGCCTGGGAGGTCGTGAAGGAGGCGCGCCTCGCCGACTCGCAGGCGCACGCCGGCTACAAGATCGGCGCCGACGCCTTCCCGCGCTTCCGCGCGACCTTCGAGCGCAAGTTCCTGCAGCGGCTCGTGGCCTACGTGGAGGACGGGATGCTCGCGCGCGTGCGCGGGCAGTCGAGCGCCTTCCGCGCCGAGACACTGCGCTTCGTGGCGGACCCGCAGATCTTCACCGACGTGTGCGAGCTCGTGTGCGACGCCGTCTACGATTTCCTCTACAACGACGGGTTCCTGGATCTGCCGGCCGACTGGCGCGCGCGGCTCGGTCGCGCCGCGTAGCGTCGTCGCTTCGCGCAGCTCAGCGTCCGGCGTACGCCTGGATGCCGGCCGAGCCCTGCGCCTTGTCGTGAATCGCGTCGACCGCGTGCGACGCCGAGTTGCGCAGCTCGTCGTCGATCGCCGACTGCGGCGCGGGAATGCCGGGCCGGAGCAGCACGTCGAACTTGAGCACGGTCCACTCGGGGCTGACCGAGTGCAGCGTCCACACGGCGGCGCCGTCCTCGACGTTGCCCTTGCCGGGGATCATCTTGCCCTCGAGCACCTCGAGCCCGTCGCTCACCCGGCGCAGCGGCGCGAAGCGCGTGACGTTCCAGAGCGTCACCATGTCGTTCATCACGCCGATCTGCATGTAGACGTCGATCGACCCGTCCGGCTCGTGGCCGACGATGCGCGAGGTCTTCACGCTGTATGGCGCGAGCTCCCGGTAGTGCCCGAAGTCGAGCACCATCCGTCGCACCTTCGGCAGCGGCGCATGAATGAGCGTCTCGGCGTGGCCGAAGCGGTCGGTTCGCCCGGGCGGCGTCCAGTTCCACGTGAGCGTGTGGCCGGCCGTGGCGATACGCGCGGCGTCCGGATCGACGGCCGACGCATCGTCGGCGCGGACCGAGCTGGCCGCGAGCGTCACCGCGCCCATCACCGCGAATCGCAGCACGCAGCTCATCATTGCTTCCCCACCGTGCACGGCACGTACCACGCCTAGCATTTCACGGCTTCCGGCGGAAACGCGCCCGGCCCTCCGTGATCCACCAGTCGCGGTACCTCTGTTGCGCCCGTTCACGGTCGCGCGCGGGAAGATCGCTCGCGTACCCGAAGTATTCCTTGGAGAGGGCCCTGAGCTCCTCGCCCGCCGCGCGTCGGATCTCGACCACCTCGTGCGTGAGGGCGTCGATCAGCCACTCCATGCGGTTCCTCTGCGCGTTCTGCTCCCACCAGCGCAGCCAGCGGCGCGCGTCGCTGCCGAGGTCCTGCCGCGTCACCAGCACGAGGGCGTCGTGCGCCGCCTCGACGACCGACTCGTCGCCGTCGCCGAGCGCCCGCACCAGGTCGGGCACGATGGCCGGCTCGCGCAGCTCCGCCATCGCGCAGACCGCGGCGATGCGCTCGTTGCGGTCGCTCGCGTTCGTGAGCTCCTGCACCGCGCGGCGCGCCTCGTCGGGATACACGCGCGACACGGAGGCGATCGCGATGGCCGCCGACGCGCGTGTCGACGCGTCGTGGTCGCGCAGGCGCGCGATGAGGTAGGGCAGCGCCTCCACGTACGGCAGCTCCGCGAGCAGCTGCGTCGCCCAGCCGCGCACCTCGGAGTCGTCCGAGCCGAGCTTCTCGAGGACGAAGGGGAGCGCGACCTTGCGCTGGCGTGCGACCAGGCGCAGCACCGGCCCGCAGTCGCTCGCGCGCGGCGGGTTGGCGGCCGTCGCGATGCGCGCGCGGTCGTAGGTCACCGGGCCCGGGAAGCGCGTCATGATGACGCGCATCGCCCGCTCGCCCTGGCGCAGGAGCTCGCCTTCGGCCTGCTCGTCGTCGGCTCCGGTGGCCAGCCGATCGACGAGCGCCGCCAGCTCGCCGTCGACGTCCACGATGACCGTGGGCAGCGGCGGGTCGGTGCGGTTCATGCGGCGCGCGGCCGGCGCGTGCGCCGGGACGAGGATCGCCGCCGAGGCCGGGGCGGCGAGCTCTCCGTCGTGCTCGCGCGAGGCGTCCCACCCGAGCTCGTCGAAGAGCACCGCGTCTTCCGGGTCGACCTCGTTGCGCGGCGCCGACGGCTCTTCGCGCGGGATCGGGGGGCCGACGATGGGACGCAGCGAGGCGATGTTCGCCACCGGCGGCGGCGCCGACGCCACGACGGAGCGGAGCACGGGCGGGGCTGCGGGCGTGGAGGACGTGGGCGCAGACGCCGGCGCAGGCGCAGACCCGAATGCGGGCGTAGGTGGCCGCGCGGATACGAACTTCGGCGGGGGCGCCGTCGACTTCCTCTTCGCCGAGACGAGCGAAGGGTCGATGCGGCCCGACTCGCCGCTGCGGTTGCCGGCGATGAAGCCCTCGAGCTTGCGACGCACGATGAGCCGCTCGAACGCCTTGCCGATGATGCCCGAGAAGGCGACGACCTGCTGCACGCTGGCGCGGTCGATCCCTGCCGCGCCGCAGTCGCCCATGAGCACCGCGACCGCGCGCGTGCGCACGACGAGCGGGACGATCGCGACCTCGGCCTCTCGCGACCGCTGCAGGTCCGAGAGCAGCTCGGCGTCCAGACCGTCGGGCTGCGCCCGCGAGACGATCGGCATGCGCTTGTCGCGCGCGCTCGACATGAGCCCCGGCAGATCGAGGGGAATGCCGATGCCGACGACGCGGTCGCGCGTGGCTCCTTCGCCATAAGCGTCGCGCCCCTCGGCGATGTCGCCGTGGACGAGGAACAGGGTGGAGTAGTCGAAGTACTGCCGCGAGTAGTCGAAGAAGAGGTCGAGCAGCGCGTCGCGGTCGGCCGCCTCCTCGGCCTCCTTCTTCGCCACCTCCAGGGTGATCGGCCCGCGGCGCCGACGTGCGGCGCGGACGGCGGCGGGGGGCTCGCGCTGGAGCAATCCGGCGCGGCGCTCGTTGGAGAGCAGCGGGGACGGCGGCGCCGAATCGTGCTCTTCGGGTTGCTGCGCCGCCGCTGCAGGCTCGGACGGCGCGGGAGCAGGGACGACCAGAGGATACGGATTGGTCACGGGCGCCGGCGTGATCGAGCTCGCAGCGACCGCACGCACCGCGGGGAAGTTCCTCGACGTGGTGCGCCCCGTGTTGGGCGGCGCGCTCGGCGGCGTCGGCGGCTCCGGCACGGTGGGCGCAGCCCCGAGCGGAGGGGGCATCGACCCGGACGTCGACGGCTGCCCCGCGAGCCGCGCGACGAGCCGCTGCATCCGCCTCTCCAGGGGAAGGGCGTACACGCGAGCAATCGCCTGCCGCACGCGCACCGCGAGCGCGACGCGCTGCTCGATGGCCAGGCCCAGCGCGAACGAGAGCTGCTCGTGCACGTGACCGGGCATCGGCTCCGCCACGGCGATGACGAGGCTCTCGCCCTCGAGCGACAGCGGAGCAATCGTCTGCTGCGACGCCATCTCCGGCGGCACGAGCGCCCTCACCCGCTCCTGCGGAATGGGCAGCTCCCCGGTCGGCGCCGCCTGGAGCTGCACCGACTCGGCCATGAGCCTCGTCAGCTGCTCCTCGTCGATGCGCGCGACCTCGAGCAGGTTCGTCGCGAGATCGCCGCCGTAGATGACCTGCCGGGCGAGCGCCTCCTCGACCTGGCGCATGGTCGCGACCTCTCGCTGGACGATGAGGGAGCTCAGGGACATGGACCGGGGGCGTGGGCGGAGCCCGTCCCAGGCTACCAGAGTTGTCCTATCCGTAGCTGGCGGCGAGGGCCCGGATGAGACCCGGGACCGTGTACTCGGCGGCCATGACGTCCACCCGGAGGCCGCGTTTCCGGGCCGTCTGCGTCGTGACGGGCCCGATGCTGGCCACCCGCGTCCGCGCCAGCAGCCCCGGCGCCCCCCTGCCGAGCACCGTACAGAGGTTGTCGACGGTGCTGCTGGAGGTGAAGGTGACCGCGTCGATGCGGCCGGCTGCCAGCTCGCGCGCCAGGCCGGACACGCTGGATTTCTTGGGCGGGTGCGACTCGTAGGCCGCCACGACGTCGACCTGCCAGCCCGCCTTGCGCAGCGCCTCGGGGAGCACGTCCCGGGCCTTTGCCGCACGTGCCAGGAGGACGCGCCCGCGCTCCTTACCCCCGGCCCGTGCCCCCCCCTTCATCTTCGAGAGCATCGCCTTGGCCAGCCCCTCGCCGATGAACTCGCGCGCCACCACGTCGGCGCGCAGCCCGTGCTCCTCCAGCGCGGCGGCCGTCGCCGGCCCGATCGCCGCGAGCCGAACGCCGCCGAAGGCGCGGGCGTCCCCCCTGGCGGCGACCAGCGCTTCCCAGGTCGCGTCGACGCCGTTGGCGCTGGTGAAGGCGGCCCAGGTGTATTCCCCGGCGCGCAGCGCGCGGACAGCCCGCGCGAGGGCCGCGCGGTTGCGCGGCGGGCGCAGCTCGATGGTGGGCACCACCACCGGCTCGGCCCCCAGCTCCCGGAGCATCGATGCCGCCGTTCCCGCCTGCTCGCGCGGCCGTGTCACCAGCACGCGCTTGCCGAAGAGCGGCCGGGCCTCGAACCAGCGCAGCTCGTCGGCCGGCGCTCCGATCGCGAGCACCATCCAGGAGACCCCCAGCTCCTTGGCCTTCGCCGGCGCGTCCGCCGCCGTGGTCACGACGACGCGCTGCGACGGCTCGCCCACGTCGGCCACGAGCGTCACCACCGCCTCGCGCGGCTCGGATGCGAGCGCCGCCTCGACCTCGTCCGCGCCGACGCGCGTCGCACGCCCGACGAGGCCCGCGAACGCCGCGGCCGACGCCCGCGCGCCGACGCCCGGAACGACCTCCAGGGCCACCCCCGCGCGAGACACCGCGAGCACGTCCTTGAGCGCCTGCACCGAGGACAGGGCGTCCCCCACCACCGCCCGCGCCACGACCTTGCCGGCGCGCGCCATGGCCACCAGCTTCTCGGGCGACACGGACTTGTTCGCGTCGATGACGACGTCGGCCTGGGCCAGCCGTGCCGACGCTCGCGCCGTGCGCAGCTCCGGGTCCCCGGGACCCAGGGAGACGAAGGACACCAGCCCACCCATCGCTGCGGCGGGTATAGCGCACTCGCGGCCGCTTGGTCTCGCGCGCGCGTAGGCAGGGGGCCCGATCGCCGGTAGGCTGCCGGGCCTCTGGAGGAGCCGCATGAATTCGCAGTCGCGCGCGATCGTGAGCTTCACGTTCCTGGGCACCCTGCTCGTCGCCATCGCCTGGTTCGTCTCGGGACTGGACCGGTGGGGGAGCGGCGTCGGGTCGCTGCCGGCGGCCCCCTCGAGCGTCGCGGTCCTCGAGCCCGCCCCCGTCGGCTCGACCCCCGCCCCGCCGCCCGGACCGGCGCCGCTTCTCCTCCAGTCCCCGAGCCTGTCGAAGACGCAGATCGCCTTCGCCTACGCCGGGGAGATCTGGACGGTCCCGCGCGAGGGCGGCGTCGCCAGGCAGCTCGTGATCGGGGAGCTCGCCAACTACCGCCCCATCTTCTCTCCGGACGGGACGCGCATCGCCTACACGGCCGTGATGGACGGCAACCAGGACGTGTACGTCGTCCCGGCGTCCGGCGGTGAGCCCAAGCGTCTGACGTACCACCCCGGCCCGGACATCGCGGTCGGCTGGACGCCGGACGGCTCGCGCATCCTCATGTCGTCGTGGCGCGAGACCAAGCGCGACCTGCCGGAGCTCTACACGCTGTCGCCCGACGGCGGCCCGCCGGACAAGCTCCCCCTGCCGTCGGGCACCAACGCGAGCCTCTCGCCCGACGGCAAGCGCATCGCGTACCTCCCCTTCTTCCAGTACCAGCCGCAGTGGCGGCAGTACCAGGGCGGGCAGACGACGCCGATCTGGGTCGCCGACCTGTCCGACTCGCACATCGTGAAGGTGCCGCGCGCCAACTCGACCGACCGCTACCCGATGTGGGTCGGCAACACGCTGTACTTCCTCTCCGACCGCAACGGGCCCTACACGCTGTTCTCCTGGGACGTGAACTCCGCGGGCGCGGCGCCCAAGGAGGTCCTGCACAACCCCGACGGGCTCGACGTGCGCTACGCGTCGGCGGGGCCGGGCGGCATCGTGTACGAGCAGCTCGGCGAGCTGCACCTGCTCGACACGGCGACCGGCGCGACGCACGCGGTGCCGGTGACCAT
Organism: Polyangiaceae bacterium; assembly: GCA_035499695.1. Classification (GTDB taxonomy): domain Bacteria; phylum Myxococcota_A; class Polyangia; order Polyangiales; family Polyangiaceae; genus Palsa-1150. Next base: position 1,584 of record DATJYG010000176.1, on the reverse strand, counting down.
CGCCGCGGACCTGCCGCAGGTGCGGGCGCACTTCGAGAAGGTGAAGGCCGACCATGTGCTGAACGCCGCCGTGTCGCCCACGGGCAAGCGCGTGCTCTTCGAGACGCACGGCGAGATCCTCGCCCTGCCGGCGGACAAGGGCGACGTGCGCAACCTGACGCGCAGCCCCGCGGTCGCCGACCGGGATCCGGCGTGGTCGCCCGACGGCAAGTGGATCGCCTGGCTCTCGGACACCGACGGCGAGTACGCCCTGTACTTCCGCTCGCCGGACGGTCTCGGCACCGAGAAGAAGGTGGACCTCGGCGAGTCGTCCTTCTTCTACTCGCCGCGCTGGTCGCCCGACAGCAAGAAGGTGGTGATCGCCGACAAGCGCCTCAACCTGTGGCTCGTCGACGTGGATCACCCGAAGCCGACGAAGATCGACACGCAGATCTTCGAGGGCGCGGGGTTCGACGCCGACTGGTCCCCCGATTCGAAGTGGATCGTCTACGAGAAGGCGCTCGAGAACCACTACGACGCGGTGTTCGTCTACTCGGTGGCCGACCAGTCGATCCACCAGGTGACCGACGGACGCAGCGAGGCGTACGGCGCGCGCTTCGACCGGAGCGGCAAGTACGTCTGGTTCATGTCGAGCACCGACGTCGGCCTGAACGCCGTGGGCACGATGTGGTCGATGGCCAAGCCGATGACGAGCAGCGTCTACGGCATCGTGCTGACGAAGGAAGAGAAGTCGCCGGTCGCTCCCGAGAGCGACGAGGAGAACGCCGACTCCGACAAGGACAAGGCGAAGGGCAAGGACGAGGGCGGCGACAAGGGCGCCAAGGCCGAGAAGGGCGACAAGGGAGACAAAGGCGACAAGGACAAGGGCGACGCGAAGCCCGTGCGCATCGACTTCGACGGGCTCGATCAGCGCATCGTGGCGCTGCCCATCGACCGCGCGCACTACGTCGAGATCGATCGCGGGCCGAGCGGCTCGATCTTCCTGCTGACGGCGCCGACCGTGTTCTCCGACGAGGACTACCTCGACTACGACGACGACGAACGGCCGCCCATCGACGTCCTCAAGTACGACATCAAGAAGCGCAAGACGGAGCCGTTCGCCGAGCACATCGACGGGACCTTCGTTCCGACCTTCGACGGCAAGAAGGTCCTCTACTCGAAGGGCAAGAAGTGGATGCTGGTCGACGCCGACGGCAAGGGCGGCGGAAAGGGTGACGACGGCGAGGGCGGCGGCGGCGCGCTCAAGAGCGCCGAGGGCCTCGAGGTGTGGGTCGACCCGCGCGCCGAGTGGAAGCAGATCTGGCACGAGGTGTGGCGCATCGAGCGCGACTTCCTCTACGACCCGCACTTCCACGGCCTGGATCTCGCGGCGACCGAGAAGCTCTACGGGCGCTATCTCGCGGGCATCGCGGGGCGCGAGGACCTGAGTGTGCTCATGCGCGAGGCGCTCGCGAACCTCGTGCTCGGCCACGTCTGGGCTTACGGCGGCGACACGCCGGGGCAGGATCAGGTCAGCGTGGGGCTGCTCGGCGCCGACTACGACGTCGACCAGGGCCGCTACCGCATCGCCCGCGTCCTGCACGG
>DATJYG010000175.1:0-4533 GCA_035499695.1 Polyangiaceae bacterium | reverse complement strand
GGCCGCGTCGAAGGCCGTGCGCGTCGAGCCGTGGAGCCGCTCGATCTCGCGGTCGACGCTGGACACGAAGAGGTCCGGCATCGCGCCGAGCACCGAGAGGGGCACCTCGCTCCCGGGGGCGAGCTCGTCGCGCAGCTCGCAGAGCGCCTTGTACGCAGCGCGCGCCCGGTCGCGATCGATGGCCGGCGCGCCGAGGGCCGGCCCCTCCACGCGCACCGCCACCTCGTAGCGGCCTCGCGTGAGCTTCTCGCGCGCCAGCTGCTCCACGAAGGTCGCCAGGTCGGCCAGCTCACGCGGCAGGCGGACGCGCACGTCGAGGAAGCGATGGTTCACGCCGCGGATCTCGACCGCGAGTTTGCCCGTGGCCAGCTGCGCTTCGCCGAGGCCGAAGCCGGTCATGCTCCGCATGTGCGCCTTCCGAAACTACCGCCAACTCGCTTGGCGTTACAGGCCTTTGCGCCGCTTCACCTGCTCCAGCACGCGAGCGTACTCGACCTCCCACTCGCGGGTGCCTTCCTTGACGTGCCGGAGCTGGGCGCGCACCTCGGTGTCGAGCGCCGCGTCGACCGCCATGTGCTTCTTGAACACGGGGGCCATGCGGCGCCTCAGGTCCACGTCGGAGGCGAAGACCTCCTCGACGTTGTTCGAGTGCATGAGCATCTCGACGACCTGGTCGAGCAGGTAGTCGAGCGTCTCGTCGCCCACCTTGATGCCCTTCTCGTCCGCCACGAGCGCGCGCACGCGCTGGAAGTCGTTCTGGCCCTTGCCGGTGCGCTCGAGGACGTCCTTGGCGCGCTCGTTCACCTCGCGCTCGTCCGAGAGGTACTGGTTGAGGACGGCGGTGACGTCGGCCTCGACCTCCTTGGGGCTGTGGGCTTCGATGTCCTTGGCGGCGAGCAAACCGCGTACGACCTCGGTGGAGATGGCGGGGACCTTACCGCTGTAGAGGCGCATGGGGGTGGGCCCCGGTCATACCCCGTTACTTCTTCTTTCGCACGTCCGTAAGGGCCGGAAAACGCCCGGTCTCGCTGGCCCCCCCGAGCTGCAGGCGTCGCATGACGGCCTTTTTCTGCCGCTCCTTGTACTTGGCGTGCGAGGCGTCCCCGATCTCGTTGTTGGCCTCGGTGTCGCGGTCGACGATCTGGAACTCGCAGATGACGAAGATCACGTTTCCGAGCTGGGCGGCGCTCTGCGGGGCCCGGTCGAGGATGCGCTTGGGCAGGCGGACCGGCATGTCCACGACGAAGTGGATGATCCGGTACTCCTGGGCGGAGAACAGGTTGTCGCTCGGCGTGAACGTGTCGTCCTCCCCGTGCGTCTGCATCTGGGGGAGGAGGTCGCGAAGCGGCGTCTTCTCCACGTACGAGCGGAACGAGAACACCGAGTTGATGCTCTGGTTGGGCACCACGTAGTTGAACGGGAAGAGGCGGGTCGTCAGGTACTGCAGGATCGGGAAGATGTCCTCGCGCGTCCGCGTGACCACGCGGAACCGCAGCTTGTCGTAGATCTGCGCCGCGATCGTCTCCTGCTTCGACATGAGCTTCGTGACGAGCGAATCCTTGTTCTTGCGCCCGCCCACGAACTCGACGACCGGGAAGCCGCCCGCCAGCATGCCGCCGATGACGCGGTAGACCTTCTCCTCGACGATGTGGAACACCTCCTGGTCCGACATCGGGAGCACGAAGAGGAGCTCGCGCCCATCGAGGTGGTGGATGATGTGCATGCACTTGAGGATCGTGCAGGAGCACATCGCGCGGTGGCCGGTGCCCGAGGCGATCATCAGCAGCTCGGGAACCGTCGCGCGCTCGACGGGGCGGGGGATGGGGTAATCGAACTGCCGGCGCAGGTACGCGATGGCCTCGCTCTTCACGTGCTCCATGCGCATGCGGTCCTGAGAGTCCTCGGAGCGCAGCTCGTGGGAGCGGAGGAACTCGCGCACGTCGGCGTCGCCCGTCATGTCGAGCTTGCGCCAGTCGATGACCGAGTCGCCGCGCAGGATGAGGCGGATGGACTCCAGGTCCGCGAGGGTGAAGTCCTCGAGGGACTTCAGGCGTCCGGCGGCCTCCCCTCGGTTGGCGTCGTTCATCGCCGTGGGCCCGACGTTAGCGCAGCGGGGGGCGGCTCGCTTCCGCGAGCGACGCGATCACTCGGCGTCGTGCAGCTCGGTCGTGTCGGCCGCGACGGGCGCCGACGCGTGGGACTGCCGCCCGAGGCTCAGGGTGCCGACGAAGATGCAGACGGTGACGGCCAGCACCGCGAAGTGGCCCAGGAAGGCGCCCGAGCAGCCGGCGACGGCGATGGGGGCGATGGCCACGAGGTACCAGGGGGTCAGCTTCATCGGGGATTCTCCGGCGGGGACGATGGCGTTGCACCTACATTGAACGACATCTAACTGCCGGGAGCCAAACTTCTACAGACCGGCCGTCGATGATCGCAAGCGCAAACCGCCACAGGGCCCTCTTCACGGCCCATTCCAGTGGGCTCATGTAGGGCGGCGAAAGCCCTCATGATTCGGAATTCCATGGGAAACGCGCTGGTCGTGTACCGGGCCCTACATGGCCGTGCTGCGGGGCTCTGGACACGCGGCGCGTGGTCGCCGAGACCCGCCCGGGGAGCGCCCGTGCAGGGTTCGGGGGGGGCCGAAGGGGAGAAACCGGCGTCCCGAAGCGTCCTTCAGACCTAGCTCTCCCGTAGCTCTGGTATCGTGAGCCACGTGCCCGGCTCGACGTTGACGCGTTGTGCGGGAACGGCCGCGCTGCTGGCCCTCGCCAGCATGCTGGAGCTCGGCTGCACCTCGGTCGACCCGGGGCCGGACTTCACGGTTCCGACCTTCGTGTTCGACGAGGACTTCTTCTACTGCCACGTGGAGCCGCAGTTCATCTTCGGAGCGAACTACAAGTGCGGAACCGGCAACGGGAGCGACCCTGCCAACGGGTGCCACTTCAACGCGTCGGCGGTCAGCGGGATGGCTCTGCAGACTCACACGCTGGTCAACTGCGGCGGGGGCGACCACCCGGTCGATCCGACCCAGACGGCCGAGGGGACGCCCGCGAGGAGCAACTACGAGGCGGTATCGCTCGAGATGAACAGCGACTACACGTCGGCGCCGGTCTTCGTGCGGCCGAGCGGGAGCAACCACCCGCGCCAGATCTTCCAGACGAGCGACGGCACGGTGAACAGCGTCCTTTCGAAGTGGGCTGCGACTTCGCAATGAGGGCGCTCTGGATCGTGGCGGTGGCGCTGTTCCTCGCGGCGGTGCCGGCGTCTGCGCTCGCCGACGATCAGGTGCAGCCCGAGGCGTTCGCGCGCGTCATCGTCGACTCGGCGGAGCTGCGCACGGGGCCGGGCGTGAGCTACCGGGTCATCTACGTCGGGCACCGCGGCGAGACGTTCGCGCTCGACGGGCGGCCGGGCACCGGGTTCTGGCTGAAGGTGCTCCTGCCCGACGGGCGCACGGCGTATGCGCTGGGCGACGAGGTGCAGCCCTTCGCGGTCAACCCGAACGAAGAGGGCGCCCCGTCGCGTCCGGGGCTCTTCGCGCCGCCTCCGCTCGAGGGGTCGCGCGCCGGGTTCTCGCTCGTCGGCGGGGTGCTGAGCATCCCGGTGACGGGCGGATCGATCCAGCACTACGGGTACCTCGAGGCGCGGCCGTCGCTGGTGCTGCACAAGACGGTGAGCCTCGAGGCGTTCCTCGGCGACGGGCTGACGAGCGACGGGACGCAGCTCCTCTACGGCGGCGGCGTGTCGATCTACCTGGCCCCGAGCTGGCCGATCTGCCCCTTCGTGGGGCTCATGGCCGGGGGGCTCAGCGTCTTCCCGGCGGGGGACTCGTTCGTCCTCAAGCGCGAGGACCTGTACGTCGGGCGCGCCGGGGGCGGGATCCTGCTGGCGCTGCGCAACCGGATCCTCGTGCGCATCGAGGCGACGAACCTGTCCGTGTTCGACGCGAACCAGTACAAGAACGCGCAGACGTACGCGGGTGGGCTCGGGGTGTATTTCTAGGAGCGGCGAGATGCGTCCAGTTGCAATCCTCCTCTTTCTCGCGACGATGGCCGGATGCGCCACCGTGGCGCCCGAGCACCGCGCGATCCTCGCCGACCCGACGATGCAGTTCGACGTCGACGCCAAGCACGAGGCGGGGATGCGGCACGCCATCGACAACCGCGAGGGCTCGATGGGCGGCACCGGGGTGCAGGGCGGAGGCTGCGGGTGCAACTAGCTTCTCGCGCTGCGGTCCTCGCAGTGCTCGTCGCGGCCGCGGTGCTCGCGGTGGCGGCGCCGGCGCGCGCGCAGGTGCTGCAGCTCGATACGTCGCACTCGGTGTTCTACGAGTCGCCGACCAAGACGCACATGTTCGTGTACTCGCCGACGGCGGACATCACCGCGTCGCCGTGGAGCTGGATCGACATCCGCGCCGGCTGGGAGGCGGACGTGGTCTCAGGCGCGAGCGTCGCCACCAAGGCGGGCAGCGTCTACGGGCAGTCGCACACGGCCGACGTCGTGACCACCGCGAGCGTGCACGACTTCCGCAAC
>DATJYG010000174.1:0-2807 GCA_035499695.1 Polyangiaceae bacterium | reverse complement strand
GACGGGATTCGCCGCGCTTCCAGCGTCCAGCGGAGGTGGATCTGCTGCTCGGCGACGCGACGAAGGCGAAACAGAAGCTCGGTTGGACGGCGAAGGTCGGTTTCGCGGAGCTCGTGAAGAGGATGGTCGAGGCGGACGTGGCGTTGGCGAGGAGTGAGGCGGGTCGTTGACGAGGATGTCGGCGGAAGTCTGCGCTACGATACCGAGGATGGTCGCGGCCCTGAGCAGGTCCTGGACAGGACATCGCTGACACTCCGAGGGTGTATCGCGACTGCGTTCTTCGACCAGCCTTGCTTCGAAATCGACCGCGAGTTGCTCGCGGTGTCAACGACCGTCAGCCGACGAGTCGATGACGGGCCGCGAAGCTACGGTCGAGGGTGGGCGGCAAGGTGTCCGGAACGATCTCGATGAGACCGAGATCGACCTGATGAAACCAAGCGCGCCAGCGCAGCCCGTCGACGGGCTCTAGCCCGACGCGATGGCCCGCCAGTGCCTGCGACAAGAAATACTGGCCAGAGGCAGTGCGAATGTCGCCGCCTCGATGGACGCGCCGGACGAGCCATCCCGTCGGATAGAGGGCGACGCGTTGCTTGGGCTTCTTCGGTGACGGCTTGTAGACGTCGGCCGGCGTCTTGTTTTTGAGCGCGGCATGCGGGCGCACGTGGTTGAACTGCTGACGCCATCGGTTGCATGCGCGTTGTTGCGTCGGCAACGAGTCTTCCGGCGAGGCTTCGAGCTCGACGCTCATGTCTGCGTGCATGCGCTCGTGGGCTCCATTGTCTTGGGGGCAACCGGGTCGTGAGCGTACGAGCCGGATGCCGAGCGAGATCCACCAGGCCGACAGCGTGCTGAGGCCTCCTCGGGCGCGCACCGACACGAAGGGCGCGCCGTTGTCGCACTGAATCGCGCTCGGAGTCCCGTAGCGGCGAAAGAGACGCTCGAAGATGACGCGCGTTGCCGCCGCCGTGCCGTGCTCGACGATGTCGATGGCGAGGATGAATCGGCTGAAGGCGTCGCGAACCGTCAGCGGCTCGCAGCGCGCACCGTCACGTGTGCGCCACCAACCCTTGAAGTCGACGGTCCAGACGTCATTCGGCGCCTTGACGTCCACTACCGGCGCCCGCTCGACGATGCTCAAACCGCGCTCGCGGCGCCGCTTGCGCAGCTTGCCGAAGCGGTCGAGCACGCGCGCGATGGTGCGCGGGCTCGGCGTCGCTTCGCCGAGCTTGGCGGCGAGCAGCGAGCGCAGCTTGATGGGTCCCCAGCTCGGGTGCGCCTCGCGTGCACGAACGATCTCGACGACGACGTCCTCCGCCGTCGCCAGCGGCGCCGCGTGCGGTCGGCGACTGCGCTCTTCGAGACCGTCGTAGCCCTGCCGACGAAATCGCTCGATCCACTTGTGCCCCGTCTGCCGCGAGATCCCATACTCGCGACAGAGCTGCGCGATGTTGGCGCCCTTCGCCGTCGCTCGCTCCACGAACTCGATCTTGAGGCTCATGACCCGATGCTCCTTCCAGGGCATGGCCCGAAGAAGCACGTGTCAGCGATGTCCTGGCACTGAAAGTGTCAACGATGTCGTGGCACAGGACCAGTGGGCCCACCCCCCCCGCCGCCGAGCGTCGGCGTACGGGTTGAAGGCACACCCATCCCCTCCGGGACAGGCGCGATGCCCGCCATCCACAAACGATCTCCTCGGCCACCGACGCTCCTTCGAGCACCAGCGCGGGCAACGCTCGCCGGACCTCACCTCACGTGATGGCTCGATCCTCGTGGACGGTCAGGCAGTCGGTGAAGATCCCAGCCCCCACCTTCCACCGACGACGCCGTAGAATGGGCAAGCCCGGCAACCCACCGACCCTGATGCCGATGCGGTTAGAGCGGGCGGCCGAAACGACGTCGTCGCATCCGACCGGACGCGACTCCTCGCACGCCGCGTGCCGGCCGCACCCGACGAGAAAATCGCGACGAATCCCAACGAATCCCCTATCGGCGCCGGCGAGAAAGCGGCGGACCGCCGGCGGCCGCCGGCGAAGCCCTCACGCCGCCTCCTTCTGCTCCACCAACAAAGCGCGCACCGTTTCGCCGTCCTGCACCGCGCGCAGCACCGGCAACAGCTCGCTGCGCGCACCGATGCGCTCTCCGAACGCGCCCGCCACCGCGTGCGCATACGCGCCGCGCGCGCCGACGACGAGGAAGAGATCGTGCACGCCGCCGTCCTTCGGCGCGTCGATGACGTCGACGATGCGATCTCGATCGAGGTGGAGCTCCTGCGACCCGCGCTGGATGAGCACCCGCCTGTCCGTGACGAGATAGCGCGTCGCGTGGTTGAGGCGGCCGGGTCGGAAGAGCGCGTAGTAGCCCGCGATGGCCGCGGTGCCGAGGACGAACGCGAGCGAGATCGCCACGCCGAGGACGAGCGCGCCGAACGGCGCGGAGATCGGACGCAGCCCTCCCTGCAGCACCATGTGGATGCCGTGCACGCCGCCGATGACCGCACGCACGCCCGCGAGCCCCGCGACGACCGCGATCCCGAGCGTCCCCCACCGCCGCACGTCCCAGTCGTTCGCCGAAGGCTTCTCGGTCCAGAGCAGGCGCTCGCTCGGATCGAGGCGCTGTCCGAGCGGACGCGCGCCGTCGCCGAGGGCGTCGCTCGGATCGACGCCGCGGATCTCCGCCCAGACCGCGTCCGGCGCCTCGAGATCGGGAAAGGTGATGGACAGCGTGCGCCGCAGCGCCCCGGTCGGCACCGCGCGCACGAGCTCGAGATCGCCCACGCCCGCGACGCTCCGATGCCAGTGGATGCGCGC
>DATJYG010000173.1:0-2799 GCA_035499695.1 Polyangiaceae bacterium | reverse complement strand
GGACGAGCTCATGCGAGGTGCGGAAGCCGTCGAAGAAGTGGAGGAAGGGAACGCGGCTTCGCAGCGCCGTTGCGTGGGCGACGAGCGCAAAGTCGTGCGCCTCCTGCACCGAGCCGGCGCAGAGCATCGCGAGACCCGTCGGGCGCGCGGCCATCACGTCGCCATGGTCGGCGAAGATGGAGAGCGCATGGGTCGCGATCGCGCGCGCCGCGACGTGCACCACCACGGGGGCCAGCTCGCCCGCGAGCTTGAACAAGTTCGGCAGCATCAGCAGGAGTCCCTGCGACGCGGTGAAGGTCGTCGCGAGTGCGCCTCGCAGTGCCGCGCCGTGCAGCACCGCAGCGGCACCCGCCTCGCTCTGCATCTCGATCACCTCGGGGACGGTTCCCCACAGGTTGGCGCGGCCCTGGGCGCTCCAGGCGTCGGCGAGCTCGCCCATCGGCGACGCCGGCGTGATCGGATAGATGGCGATCACCTCCGAGAGCCTGTGGGCGACGCGCGCGGCGGCCTCGTTGCCGTCGATGCAAGCGCTCGCCGCAGCTCCCGCGGTCTCTGCCATTGGGCATCGGGGGTGCACGGCGCATGCCAGTGGCGAATGGCCACCGCAACCTGACAAGTGAGTCGCTGCGCCGCAGTTTGCCGCAGGTAGGGCAGGCGAGACGAGGCGGAATGCCTCGTCGGCCGGGGTGGCCGCGGGCGACGGCCCCGGGCTCCCAAGCGCGCTCGCCGCTACGGGTGACGACGACCAAACCGTCGGCGGAGACACCGAAGGCGGTACTTCCATCGGCGCTGCCCGGAAGAGAGGCGCGGAGCCGGCGACATCGAGGAACGCGCGCATGCTCTGTGCGCCACAACTCAGCGGCACATCGCCTTGAGTCGCACCGCCACATCCTGGTCACGCGATCTACCTCGATGCGCCGGACCGCGGCATGCGGCTTGCAGAGGCGGTGTTTGCGCGAACCTCGCATCGGACGCACTTCGGTGCTGCCGCGTGTCTAGTCCTTCCTCTCACGCGCGTCTGATCGAGTCCGCCTTCTCCCTGATCTCACCCGAGACGAGGAGTTCCTCGCTGAGGAGGGATTGTAATGTGTCGCGCGCTGATGGCGGTCTCCTGCCTGCTTGCAGTTCTCGCGGCGCCCTCCCGCACTCCCGCGAAGGCGGCGACGTGCACCTCGCTCGCGAGCGGCACGTGGGGGCCGATCGGTTCCGGGACGGCGAGGTGGAGCTGTGGAGCCGGCACGGCAAGCGATAGCTACGTCATCCATCACGCGATCACCGTCAACGACGACATCACCCAGAGCGCCAGCGGGTCCCTCGGGGTGGTGGTCGACGGAGGCTCGCTGACTGTCTCGACACTGGCGACGCACAAGGATGTCACCCTCGCCCTCGGTGCCGCCGGACTCACCGAGATGTCGACGGGAACGATCATCCTCGACGGTGGCTACCGCGAGTGGGCCGACGCAAACGGCAATGGCGTCGCGGGCGAGACCCTCGCAGAGTGGCTTCCCGCCGTGCGAGGCGATGCCGACGCCATCTGGGAGAGCGGCTCCTGGCTTCCGTGCGCGGGCTGGGACCAGAGTGAGGGCATCTGGCAGCCTGATTGCCCGACGGACGACGCGCACACCGTCGGCTCCCTGACCTCGACCGGAGATGTCCAGGGCCAGGGGGACGTGGGTTGCATGTTCTACCCGGCAGCGCGCTATGGCTCCGACGTAGCCGCGGCGGTCGACCAGATCGAGGCCGGGCGGGACGTCGTCTACTTCTGGGATCTCAACCGCCAAGACCTCCTGGGCCCCGCGGAAGACGGTTACGCCTACGAGGTCGCGAGGTATATCGGCGGCGGGAGCACCCAGGCCGCCGGGAGTGAGGGATCCGGCGAGACGGGCTTCGACGAGGGCACCGCCCGCATCTGCTTCAGCACGGCCGGCGGCACGGCAGACAACGGCACCGTGTACCCGCTGACGCGGCGGCAGTCGATCGAGCTGGAGCTCCAGGTCGCGGCCGAACAAGGTCCGGAGGGCCGCACGCTCTACGTCCAGCACGGGGTGATCGAGGCGGATGGCGAGCGCGAAGGCGACTGGATCCGCTTCAGCGTGCCGACGGCTAACGATCAGCAAGCGCTTCGCAGCGGCCATCTGGCGGCGAGCTGTCCAGGCACGGCCGTGGATCCGTGTGTGGCCGGGCAGCGGAGCTACCTGATCCAGAACACCGACAACGACGTCACGGACGGGCCTCCGCCCTGTGACGTGGCTCCCGGCTGCGACCGGATCGTCATCGCGGACCCTGAGGGCTTCGACGGCCCGCATACCCCCGGCGAGGTCGCCTGGATCGAGAACACCGCTATCGAGCAGGGCGACACGTTCGCGGTGCGCGCGCCCGTGCGCATCACCTCGGCGACTCCATCGGCGACGGATTCGAGCATACGGTTGATGGGGGGGACGTCGAACATCAGGGGAGTGACCTTCAAGGCGATCGGGGGAAACGGTGGCCCCGCGATCTTCGTCGGCCCCTCGGCCGTCTTGGCACAGTGGGCCGACGCCCTGTTGCTGTCGGTGGAGTCGGGCGGAACCTCCTTGTCGCTGGAGGTCTCGGTCGCAGGGGCGCCGGTGACGCTCGAGCGCACGACCGTTTACCCAGGCTCGACCGCGGGTGTGCAGACGCACGGCATCCAATACGACGGCCCGCAGGCAGTTACCCTCCGAGACCTTGCCTTCCGCTACACGCACGACGACGAGGTGCTGATCATCGGAGACGTGGCGCGGGTCGATGCCGAGCGGATCCGCTGCCAGCAGGGCACAG
>DATJYG010000172.1:0-2187 GCA_035499695.1 Polyangiaceae bacterium | reverse complement strand
CGGCGTTCGGCCTCGACGACGTCGCGCAGCAGGCGGCGGCGCTCGCGCGCGACCCCTACGTCGACCGCGAGAAGGTCGTGCCGAAGTGGATGCTGGTCGGGTCGATGACCTACGACCAGTGGCGCGACATCCGCTTCCGTCCGGATCGGGCGATCTGGCGCAACCTCCACCTGCCCTTCCAGGTCCAGCTCTTCCACCCCGGCCTCTACTTCGACCACAGCGTGCGCGTGAACCTCGTCGACGCGTCCGGGGCGCATCCCCTTCCATTCGACGCAGCGCTCTTCGACTACGGCAAGAACGACTTCGCGGAGCGCATCCCGAAGGACATCGGCTACGCGGGCTTCCGCATCCACGCCCCCTTCCGCAGCCCCGAGTACTTCGACGAGCTGATCGTGTTCCTCGGCGCGAGCTACTTCCGCGCCCTCGGCCGCGACAACCTGTACGGCCTCTCGGCGCGCGGGCTCGCGGTCGACACGGTCGAGCCCACGGGCGAGGAGTTCCCGCGCTTCGTCGAGTTCTGGCTGGTGCAGCCGGCCCCGGACGCGAAGGCGGTCGAGCTCTTCGCCCTCCTCGACGGGCCGACCGCGAGCGGCGCCTACCGCTTCCTGGTGACGCCCGGCGAGGAGACGCGGATCGACGTCGACGCGCGGCTCTTCCCGCGCCGCGTCCCGAAGACGCTCGGCATCGCGCCGCTCACCAGCATGTTCTACTTCGGCGAGAACACGACGACGCACCACTTCGACGACTTCCGCCCCGAGGTGCACGACTCGGACGGCCTCCTCGTCCACTTCGACTCGGGCGAGTGGCTGTGGCGCCCGCTCGACAACCCGACGCGGATCGACACCGCGAGCTTCCGGACCCGCAACCCGCGCGGCTTCGGGCTCATCCAGCGCGACCGCGACTTCGCCGACTACCAGGACCTCGAGACCCACGCCGAGCAGCGCCCGAGCGCGTGGGTGGAGACGCACGGCAACTGGGGCAACGGCGCGGTGCGCCTCGTCGAGATCCCGACCCCGAGCGAGCTCAACGACAACGTGGTCGCCTTCTGGGTGCCCGATCCGCTGCCGCAGCCGGGCAGCCAGGCCGACTACTCCTACACCATCTGGTGGTACGGCGACGACGCGGCGCGGCCGCCGGGCGGCCGCGTGATCGCCACGCGCCGCGACCGCGGCGCCGTCGAGACGCCTCGCACGGGCTACCGCTACGTTATCGACTTCGCGGGACCCGGGCTCGCGGCGCTGCGGGCGGGGACGACGCCGCGCGCGGTCGTGACGGCGACGAACGGCGCGGTCCTCTCCGACCAGCACGTCGTCGCCAATCCCGCCACGCACGGCTTCCGGCTGGTGTTCCAGGTCGCGCCGGTGGACCAGACGCCCGTCGAGCTGCGCGCGTACCTGGCGGCGGACAAGGATGTGCTGACCGAGACCTGGTCGGGCGTCTGGCTGCCCTGACCGCCGCGGCCCTCTCGCCCGCCGGTCGATTCGACTTTTCACCGAATTGCTTTGACTGTGAGCGCCTATGTTGTTGTAATCTGGAGCGATTCGGCAGCGGAGCCGCGAGGAGCGACACGTGAGCGAGGCTTCTCGCAGGATCCAGACGCTTGCGGTGATCGGGACCTTGCTTGCGTGGGCGAGTGCCGCCAGAGCCTCTGGGGTGGTGGTGGCATGGGGATTCAATGCCAGCGGCATATTGGCGCCGCCTTCGCTGGTATCCGGTGTCGGGGGCACGGCCAGCGCAATCGCCGTCGGCGCATTGCACACCTGCGCGATCCAAGCGGGTACGGGCGCGGTGCTCTGCTGGGGAGACAATGGCTCCGGCGAGGCCACGCCTCCTCCATCGGTGGACGGTACCGCGGGCTCGGCCACCGAGATCGCCGCGGGAGGGAGGCACAGCTGCGCGGTCCAAGCGGGCACCGGTGCGGTCATCTGCTGGGGAGAAAACAGCGACGGCCAGGCCACACCGCCCGCGTCGGTCGACGGCACAGCGGGCACCGCCAACGCGATCGCGGCGGGCGACAGTCATAGCTGCGCGATCCAAGCGGGCAGCGGCGCGGTCGTCTGCTGGGGAGACGATGACTACGGCCAGGCTACGCCGCCCGCGTCGGTCGACGGCACTGCGGGCACCGCCAGCGCGATCGCGGCGGGCTGGTATCACACCTGCGCGATCCAGGCTGGCACCGGCACCGTC
>DATJYG010000171.1:0-16335 GCA_035499695.1 Polyangiaceae bacterium | reverse complement strand
GAAGAATCCGTAGTCGTCCAGCGGATCGGCGGTCGCCGTCGTCCCGGTGAGCGCCAGCGCGCCGTCGTACGTCGCGGCCGCCACCAGCGCCGAGAGCCCGGCGAAGCCCGCGGCCTTCGCCCACGACACGTGTCCCTCGTGGGCGCGCTTCTCGCCACTGCGGTCTCTCGACTGCACGGCGCGCACGATGGCCTGCGCCCTCGTGAGCCTCAGCCGGCTCAGGAGCGCGAAGACCGGCACTCCGTGCGCCCGCGCGAGACGTTGCGCCCGCTCGGCCGCGACGGTCCGGGCCTTCTCGCCGACCTTCACGTGGAGCTGCCCGCCGATGCCTCTCTCGCCCCCGAGGAGCATCGTGGCGATCGCACGCTTGGACACCGGAAGGTCGCCTTCGAGGCTCGCCTCGACGTCGGCGATCGCGGCTTCCACGTCGTCCGGGAAGCGCGGGGCGCACGTCAGTGGAGCACGCACGCCTCCACCCGCTTCTCCCTCGTGCTTCGCCAGGTACTCCCGCACCACGTCGAGCCCCTCGTTCTCGGTGGCGGTCGACGCGTTGACGCGCACGCCGGGCAGCTCGCCCGCGAGGCGCTCGAAGTCGATGCGCGTTCCGCGCGCCCGCGCCTCGTCGAGCATGTTGAGGTCGAGGCAGAAGGGGACGCCGAGCTCGGCGATCTGCAGCGTCAGGAGAAGCGTGCGCGCGAGGTTCTTGGCGTCGCCGACCTGGACGATCGCGTCGTGCGGCTCGGATACGAGGAGGTCGCGCGTGACGGCCTCGTCCTCGCTCATGGGCACGAGGTTGTGCGTGCCTGGTGTGTCGACGACTTCCCAGAGGTCGTCGCCGAAGCGCGCGCGCCCGCGCGTGATCTCGACGGTCGTGCCGGGATAGTTGCTCACCGTGACGTACGTCCCGGTGAGCGCGCCGAACACCACGCTCTTGCCGACGTTCGGCTGCCCCACGAGCAGGGCCCTTCGTCGTGGCTTTGGCTCCTCCGACGCGACAGGCGCCTCCGCACGCGCTGCCTTCAGATGCGGCGTGCTGGCGTGCGAATCCGGTGCAGCGTCGAAGTTGAAAGTCATATTCAACGACTCGCCTCAAGAATGAGCCAAAGCCGGGCGACTTTCAAGCGGCCCCACGGCTTTTCGTGACGCCTTCGCAGGCGTCCTCAAAAGCCGCGGATTCCGAAGGCTTTCTCCACGGCCTCGGCCACCCCGCCCCCCCGCTCGACGCTCGCTTCGAGGAGATCCGTGGCCTTCGCCTTCACCTCGTCGGGCGCCTGGGCCATCGCGAAGGATCGCCCGGCCACCTCGAACATCGGCACGTCGTTGATCCAATCGCCGACGCACACGGTGCTCTCGAGCTCCACTCCCTCGCGTTCGGCGATCCATCGAACCGCCGTTCCCTTCGTGCCGCCGGCGGCGCGGACGATCATGGCCCACTGTCCCGCGTGTCTTCCTCGGCGCATCGGGAAGGCGGCGACGAGAACGGCGCGCGGCAGATCGCGCGCGAGGGAATCGACGACGCTCGCGATCTGCTCGCGTGCCCCGACGGCCACCACCGCGGTCACGCCTTCCTCGGCGTCCCAGAACTCGTGCTCGAAGACGCTCGCCGCGACGCGGACGTCGTCCGACCAGGTCGCGACGTAGTCGATGAACGGGGCTCCGGCGAGGTCGTGCCCGATGGCGTCCCGGGCGAAGACGAAGGTCGGGACGCCCGCATCCGCGAAGGCGCGCCGGAGCAGCACCGCCTCGGCGCCTCGCACGCCGATGTGCATCAGCGTCGCGTGATCCACGGCGTGCACGAGGTGGCTGCCGTCGGCGCAGCCCACGGCCCATCGCAGCCCGAGCAGCTCGACGATGGCGCGCGTGCCCGAATACAGGCGCCCCGTGACGATGGTCACGCGGATGCCTGCTTCCATGGCCGCGCGGATGGCGCGGACGTCGCGGTCGTGCGGACGACCGCTCGTATCGAGCAACGTGCCGTCGAGATCTACTGCGAGAAGCACGAGTCCGTCGGACTCAGGCCTCGGGGTAGACCGAGACCTTGCGCTGCGTGCGCGAGCGCCACTCGTACTTCACGACGCCGTCGACCAGCGCGAAGAGCGTGTAGTCCTTGGCGACGCCGACGTTGTGTCCCGCGTGAATCGAGGTACCGACCTGGCGGACCAGGACGCTGCCCGCGGTGACGCGCTCGCCGCCGTAGACCTTGGTACCCCGGCGCTGCGAGTTGGAATCGCGGCCGTTGCGTGTGCTGCCTGCACCCTTTTTGTGAGCCATGACGTCTTGCTCCTCCGCTCAGGCCACGATGTTGAGGATCTCGAGAGCCGTGTACGGCTGCCGGTGACCGTTCTTGCGGCGGTAGTTCTTGCGGCGGCGGAACTTGAACACGACGAGCTTCTTGCCGAGGCCCTGCGCCGTGATCTTCGCCTCGACCTTGGCTCCGCCCACCAGGGGCTTCCCCAGCTTGAGGGCTTCGCCGCCGACGAGCAGGACCTGGTCGAAGGTCACTGCATCACCGACGTTTCCGGGGAGCTTCTCGACCCGGAGCTTGTCTCCCTTGGAGACCCGGTACTGCTTTCCACCCGTCTTGATGACCGCGTACATGTCGAAACCCTCTTGGAATGCCGCACCCTTGGCGGGGTAACGGCGGGGGGAGGTGTCAGGGGCGCGGGAGTATACGGGCAGAACCGCGTTTGTAAAGTGTGCTAGCCCCGGGCGCGTGCCTGACGGGTATCTGGGCCTGGTCCTTCACGCGCACCTGCCCTTCGTGCGCCATCCGGAGCACGCCCGGCACCTCGAGGAACGCTGGCTCTACGAGGCCCTCGTCGAGTGCTACCTCCCGCTCCTCGAGGCCTTCGACCGCATGGCCGAAGAGGGGGTCCCCTTCGCGCTGACCATGAGCGTGACGCCCCCGCTCGCGTCGATGCTCAAGGACCAGCTCCTCCGCCAGCGCTTCCACGAGCACCTGGCGCGGGTCGAGGCGCTCTCGGAGCGCGAGATGAAGCGGCTCCGGGGGGATCCCCGGTTCGCGCCGGTGGCCACCTTCTACAAGGACCACCTGGCCCGGATGCGCGCCGTCTGGGACCGGCACGGCGGGGACGTCGTGGCAGGGCTCGTCCGGCACTGGGACGCGGGCAGGCTCGAGCTTCTCACGTGCTCGGCGACGCACTGCTACCTGCCCGGCATGCTCCCGGCGCGCGAGGGCATCCGCCCGCAGCTCGAGCTCGGGGTCCGCGGGTTCGAACGGCTCGTGGGGCGGCGGCCGGTGGGCGCCTGGCTCGCCGAGTGCGCTTACCACCCGAGCTTCGACGAGGAGATCGCCCGCGCCGGCATCCGCTTCACGCTCGTCGATACGCACGGGCTCACGCACGCGCGCCCGCGTCCGCTCGCCGGAGTTCACGCGCCCATCGTGAGCCCGTCGGGCGTCGCTTTCTTCGGGCGAGACCTCGAGTCGAGCCGGCAGGTGTGGTCGCGCGACGAGGGGTACCCGGGGGACGCCTACTACCGCGAGTTCTACCGGGACATCGGCTTCGACCTGCCGCCCGAGGAGCTCATGGGCGAGGTGGCTGCCGACGGCTCGCGCCTGATGACGGGGCTGAAGTACTTCCGCATCACCGGGAAGGACGTCGAGAAGGAGCCCTACCAGCCCGGAGTCGCGGCCGAGCGCGCAAGGGAGCACGCCGGGAACTTCGTCTTCAACCGTGCGCAGCAGCTGCGTCACCTGTCCGGCGGCGGCATGAACGGCGTGCCGCCCATCGTGGTCGCCCCCTACGACGCGGAGCTCTACGGGCACTGGTGGTTCGAAGGCCCGATCTTCCTCGAGCAAGTGTTCCGGAGGCTGCGCGAGACCGCCGGGGCCGTGGAGGCCGTCACGCTGCGGCAGTATCTCGACCGCCACCCGGTGTGCACGCAGGCGACGCCCAGCGCGAGCTCCTGGGGAGCAGGCGGACACGGCGAGGTGTGGGTCGGGCAGGAGGCCGCGTGGACGTGGCGGCACGTGCACCACGCGACGCGGTACACGAAGTGGCTCGTGGACAGGCACCGGGGCGCCGACGGCAAGCGCGGGCAGGCCCTGGATCAGGTGGTGCGCGAGCTCTTGCTCCTGCAGTCGAGCGACTGGCCCTTCATTCTCAAGACGGGCACGGCGACCCGCTACGCGGAGGCGCGCATCCGGTCGCACGTGCGGCGGCTCAGGCATCTCGGACACCTGGTCGAGACGGGGCGCGTCGACGGGAGCGAGGCTGCGTGGGTCGACGACGTGTGCCGGCGAGACAACTTCCTCTCCCAGCTCCAGGGTGACGAGCTCCGGGCCCCCTTCTTGTAGACTGACGATCCCATGAAGCAGCTCGAGGGCACGTACACGGCGCTCGTGACTCCGTTCCGCGACGAGCCGGGGCAGCCGATCGACTGGGCCGCGCTCGACGCGCTGGTCGACGCGCAGATCGCCGGCGGCGTCGCCGGCCTCGTGCCGTGCGGCACGACGGGTGAGAGCCCGACGCTCTCGCACGAGGAGCACGCGCACGTCGTCGAGCGCGTCATCACGCGCGCCAAGGGGCGCGTGCACGTCGTCGCGGGCGTCGGCTCGAACTCGACGCGCGAGGCGGTGACGATGGCGCAGCACGCCGAGCGCGCGGGTGCCGACGCCGCGATGGTCGTCGTGCCCTACTACAACAGGCCGACGCAGGAAGGGCTGCTCGGGCACTTCGTCGAGGTCGCGCGAAGCGTCCGCGTGCCCATCGTCGTCTACAACATTCCGGCACGCACCGGGAGCGACCTCGCTGCCGAGACGCTCGCGCGCATCGCCGAGGCCGCGCCGAACGTCGTCGCGACGAAGGAGGCGACCGGCAACGTTCTCCGTGCGCAGAGGATCGCGCAGCTGATGGGTGCGCGCATGACCGTGCTCAGTGGCGACGACGTGCTGACGCTGCCCATGATCGCGGTGGGCGCGCGCGGCGTGATCAGCGTGACGTCCAACCTGCTTCCCGCCGAGGTGTCGCGGGCCACGCGGCTGGCGCTCGACGGCAAAGCGGAGGAGGCACGGAGGGCGCATCTGGCGCTCGTCCCGGTGCACGAGGCGATGTTCCTCGAGGCCAATCCGTCGCCGGTGAAGGCGGCGCTCGCGGCGCGCGGAGCGATGAGCGACGCCGTGCGCAACCCGCTCGTGCGCTGCACGGAAGCGACGCGCAAGGCGATCGCCGCTGTCGTCGACGCGCACGCGAGAGGCGCAGGTACGAGATGACGAGGCTGGCGGTCGTCGGGGCGAGCGGGCGCATGGGCCGCGCCGTCGTGCGGCTCGCGTCCGAGGCGGGCCTGGAGCTCGTGTGCGCGGTCGCGACGACCGAGGTCGGACGCGATGCGGGCGAGCTCGCCGGCATCGGTCCGATCGGGACGGTCGTCACCGACGCGTTCGCAGCGATCGAGCACGCGCGGGCCGACGTGGCGATCGACTTCTCCAGCCCCCATGCGACGCTCGCCCTCGCCCCGATCGCCGCCGCGGCCGGCACCGCCATCGTGAGCGGGACCACGAGCCTGGGCGACGACGCTCGCGCCGCGCTCGATCGCGCCGCCGCGCGCGTTGCTGTGCTCTGGGAGCCGAACATGAGCCTGGGGGTGCACGTCCTCTCGTCGCTCGTCGCGCGCGCCGCCATGGAGCTTCCCGACTGGGACGTCGAGATCGTCGAGACCCATCACCGGGCGAAGGTGGATGCTCCGAGCGGCACCGCATTGCGCCTCGCCGAGGCCGTGCAGAAAGCGCGCGCCGGCACGCGGCTCGTGCACGGCAGACACGGTCGTCCGGGAGCTCGCGCGACCGCCGAGATCGGGATGCACGCCCTCCGCGGGGGCGACGTCGTGGGCGATCACGTGGTCCACCTGCTGGGCGGTGGCGAGCGAATCGAGCTCACTCACCGCGCGACGAGTCGGGACGTGTTCGCGCACGGAGCGGTGCGCGCCGCAGGGTGGATCGTCGGCAAGACGCCGGGGACCTACTCCCTGGCCGACGTACTCTCGCGCTGAAGCTCAGAACGTGAGGCGCAGGCCGACGCTGGCGCTGGTGGCGCCGACCTGAGGGATGACGTCGAGCCGCGGCTTGGCCTGGGGGGCCTGCTCCGCCGCCGGCGCCTCGTCCTTGGTGGAGTGATCCGTCATGAGGAGCAGCACGCCGGTGCCGAGGGCAGCGGCACCGGCAGCGCCGAAGATCCACCCCAGCGTGTAGTCCGTGGTCACCGAGTGGCTCGTCTGACAGAGCTGCTGCGCCTGCGTGCTGTCCTGCGTCTGGCACGCGTCACGGTTGTTGCTGGAGACCTGGTTCTGCAGGTCCTTGCCGTGGTTGTAGTCGACGATCCACTTCACCCCCATGACGACGCCGGTGGCGAGCAGCGCGCCGCCGACCGCGATGGCGGTCCACTCGCCCACCTTGCGTGCCGAGGGGCCCGGGGCCGGCTCCGGCGGAGGCGCAGCGACCGGGTTGAGCGTGAAGTTCATGTCCTGATCACCGGCCATCGCCACCGTCGCCGTCTGCGACGACGCCTCGAAGCCGGGCACTCTCACCGTGACGGTGTGGGATCCGGCCGACACGTCCACGCGCGCCATGCCGCCGTCGAGCGCGCCGCGCTCCACGCCGTCCACCAGCACGGTGCCCTTGCCCGAGCCCGCGTGGACCACGACCGTGCCGCCGCTCACGCCGCCCGTCAGCTTCGCGAACAGACGCGCAGCGACGCCGCGCAGGGACTCGTCGCTCGCGTCCTTCAGGTTGTCGCTGTAGGCCTCGGCGACGTCCGCGTCGCCCTTGCCACGCGTCCACATGTGGAGGTCCGCCGTCACCTGGCCGGCGGGACGCTTCACCATCGTGCCCCACATGTAACGGTCCGTGTGGAGCTGATCGCCGATGCGTTGCAGGCATCCCGCGTCGGGACGCGCGGGGCACTTGAGAGCGATCGAGAGCATCTCGAACGACTGGGGCGACTCGAGAAGCGACCATCCCTGCGCCTGACGCACACGCGAGCGGAGCGCCTGCGTCAGCGCGTCGGCCTGGTCGTCGGCGTCGTCCGTCTGGATGGACAGCACGTACACGGGTTGCGCCTTCGCGCTCGGCGGCTCGGCGACGGCCATGCCGACGGACATCGGCCCCACGAGCGCCGTCGCAGCGAGCAGCGAGAACGCGAAGCGGGTCGCGCGGATCATCGAGACCAGGCTATCAGATCCCCGGATGCGCATCACCGGCGGGACGCTCCGTTCGCGCACGATCCGGGCCCCCCGCGGGAGCGCCACCCGGCCTACGACCGACCGGGTTCGCGAGTCTCTCTTCGGCATCCTCGCCTCCGCGGGGACACTGCAGGGTGCGAACGTGGCCGACCTCTACGCCGGGACCGGCGCGCTCGGCATCGAGGCCCTCTCGCGCGGCGCGCGGCGGGCGACGCTCGTCGAATCGGCGAGGCCGGCCCTGACGGTCTTGCGGGAGAACGTGGAGTCGCTCGGTGTGCAGGACCGCGTGCGCGTGATCGCCTGCGACGTGGGCACGTGCGCCGGGCGCCTCGTCTCGGACGGACCGTTCGATCTGCTGCTCGCCGATCCGCCCTGGGCCGACGTGGATTCGGGCGAGGTCGCGAAGGCTCTCGCGTCGCTCGCGGCGGCCGGTGCGCTCGCACCGGATGCGACGCTCGTGCTCGAGCACGCGTCGCGTTCGTCCGCGCCCGACATCGTCGGGTTCGAGCGCGAGGACACGCGCCGCTACGGCGACACGGCCCTCACGTTCTACAAACCCGCTATACTCGGCGAGCCTCGCGGTCAGGCGAGGCCCACTTCAGGATGAGCCCTCCCTCCAGTCAACACCCCGCCGGGATTCCCGATTCGGGTGGGAACGCCAAGTACGCCATCGTCGCCGTCATCCTGCTCCTCGCAGCCGGGGGCATCTACGCGTGGCGGACGATGACGAATCGCCAGCCGCAGGCGGCCCCCCCGCCGGCGCCCAGCCTCGCGCAGTCGGCGCCGACGCCGACCAACCCGCTGCTGGACGACATCCCGCCGCCGCCTCCTCCGGACAACACGCCCGAGGGCGGGGCGGGACCGCACGTCGTCTACGTGCCCGCGAACGCAGGGTGCGACAGCAAGTGCGGAGGGTCGGCGCCGCCGGAGCTCGCGCAGGCGCTGCAGGTCCGCGGGATGCGGGCCCGCCGCTGCTACGAGCAGGCGCTCAACAACGACTCCTCGCTGAAGGGGCACGTCTCGATCGCCGTCAAGATCGGCCCGAGCGGCAACGTCTGCTCGGCCGACGTCGCGGCGAACGACATGGGCAACTCCCAGGTGGCGGCTTGCGCGGCGAACATGTTCAGGAGCGGCGCATACCCGGCGCCGCGCGGGGGCTGCATCACGGCCACGGTCCCCCTGTCCTTCGTTCCGATGGGTCAGTGAAGCTGATAAGCTCGGGCGGGATGAAGGCCCTACCGACGCTCTTCGTCCTCGCGACGGCAGCCGGGCTTTCCCTGGCCGCCGCGTGTACGTCAGGTACGACGGCCAACTGCTCCGGAGGCGACGGCGGGGGACCGGACGCCTGCGGCGTGCCCGCGGGTGACGCGGAGTTTCCCGACACCACGACGGGAACGGATACTGGGACTGGCGACTCTGCGGCCGAAACGGGAGCCCCGGAGACCGGGGCGCCCGAAACCGGATCGCCGGAGACGGGGTCGCCGGAGACGGGCTCGCCGGAGGCTGCCTCGGACGCGCCCCAGGGGTAACCGTGGCCGGCGTTGACGGTTTCTCGTACGCCGCCGACGCCCGATGGTAGCTTGGGGGCCATGATCAAGACGCCCGTGCGGGCTCGCGCGCGCGCCATCGCGATCCTGGTGCCCTTCCTTTGCGTGCTGGGGGTCGGAGTGGCGTGCACCGAGGAGCTGCGAACCAACGGTCAAAGCTGCTTGAAGAGCAACGATTGCCTCTCCGGCGTGTGTGCGAACTTCACCTGCGTCGCGGCCGCACCGCTGCTCGATGCCGAGGTGAGCGGGGATGGGAGCCTGGAAGCAGCCAGCGAAGCTGCCGCCGACGGCCCGTCCGAAGCGGCTCCCAAGGATGCCGGCAAGGAGACCGCTCCCCCGATGGAAGCCGCGACCGAGGCGGGGCAGGATGGCGCGACCGGCGAGGGCGGTAACGACGGCTCGACCGACTGAGTGGACGGCGCCGTGACGCACGGCGTGCTGCTCGAGGTCGCGTACGACGGGACGGCGTTCCACGGCTGGGCGTCCCAGCAGGGGCAGCGCACGGTCGAGGACACCCTTCGCGGAGCCATCGCGGCGATGGATCCGCGCGTCACGCAGGTTCGTGGCGCCAGTCGCACCGACGCAGGCGTGCACGCGGAGGGTCAGCTCGCGGCGTTCGACACCGAACGCGACATTCCCGCGAAGGGGTGGACGCTGGGAATCAACCAGCACTTGCCCGACGATCTCGCCGTGCGCGCGGCGCGCGCGGTGCCGGCCGGTTTCTCGCCGCGCTTCGCCGCCGCAGGCAAGCGCTATCGTTACCGTGTGCTGGTCGACGAGGTCCGCGATCCGAGGTGGCGCGCGCTCGCCTGGCGCATCCCGGAGCTCGACGTCGACGCGGCCGCTGCCGAGGCCCGCGCGGCGGTGGGCACACACGACTTCGTCGCGTTCCGTTCGTCGGGCGACGAGCGCGTCGACACCGTGCGCACGCTGTCGCGCGTGGCGGTCGAGCGCGAGAGCGACCCGCGCGTCGTCGCGTTCGTCGTCGAGGGCAACGCGTTCCTCTACAACATGGTGCGCATCCTCGTCGGCACACTGGTCGACGTCGGACGTGGGCGCCTCGAGGCCGGGGCCGTCGCGCGAGCGCTCGCAGCCAAGGATCGCGCGCTCGCGGGGACGACGGCGCCGGCACACGGCCTGGTGCTCGAGCAAGTGCAGGTACGGTTGCCCGAGGGGGCGGGTGATCGATGGCCGCCCTGAGCCGCCCCGATCGCGTCACGGTCCGCGGGCCTCTGCCGGGCGAGGGCGCGGGCATCGCTGCGCTGTGGCGCGAGCTCTGGGACGCGCACGAGGCATGGGGCGGGTACCCCGGCACGCGTGACTCGCGCGTGTACGCCGACGTCGCGCGACGGCTCGACGACGACGCGCGCGTGCGTGGCGGGCACCCGATCCTCGGCCGCCACGTTCATCTGGTCGCGGATCTGGGGGGCGTGGCGTGCGGGCAGGTGGAGGGCTGGTTCGAGCGGCACGGCATCGACCCGCTCACACCCTTCACGTGCGAGGTGCGCTCGCTCGTCGTGACGCAACGGGCGCGGCATCTCGGTGCAGGCCGTGCGCTCCTCGAGGCGCTCGCGGTGTCCGCGCACGCACTGTCCGCAGGAGCGCCGTGTGTGCTCGCGGCCGAGGTCCTCGAGCCGAATCCGGCGCAGGCGTTCTACGAGCGCGTCGGGTACTCGCCCGTCGCGTACGGGGCCCGACTCGAAGCGGCGGCGTGCAAGTTCGCCCCGCGAGCGGGTGCGCGCTCTCTCTCGGCACGCGTCGCCGTGCCACACGACGCGCTGGCGATCGCTCGACTCGAGACGACCCTCGCAGCGCGGCGCCGGCTCGCGGGCGACCTGCGCTTCGATCGCCCTCACGCGCTCGAAGCGACGGTCGTCGGGGCCATCGCGGCGCACCTCGGCGCGCCGGCCGCTGCCGAAGGCGATCCGGCGACGCTCGTCGCGCTCGACGAGACGGGTGAGGTGCGCGCCGCTGCGAGCTTCGCCGTGCAGGCCCTGCAGCCACCGTTCGTCCCGATGCGTCGTGCTCTGCTCGGTCGCTTCGCGCTGGACCCGGCGCGGCCGTGCGCACCGCTGGTGGGCGGGCTCGTGGCGCTGGCGTGCAGGCTCGCGCTTTCCCGCGCCGCCCCCATGCTCGAGCTGACCGATCTGTCCGCCCCCGGGACCGAGCTTCACGCCGCCGCGATCGCCACCGGCGCCGTGCCGTGGTCGCGCGTCGTCACCAGGCTTGCCTGAGGGGGCACTGCGATTACCCTGAATCTCGTCGGCCGGAGGCTTCCCATGACGTACCCGCTTCGCCTCGTCGCACTGTCGATCGCCCTCGCCGGAGGCGCCGTCGCGTCGCCTGCTCTCGCGCAAACGCCGCGGGCCCCGGCGTCGCAGTCGGTGCCCACGCAAGCGCAAGTGCAGGCCTCCACGGCAGAAGCCAAGAGGCTCTCGGAGGGCTTCGTCACCGTGGCCGACCGCGTGAGCCCGAGCGTCGTGCAGATCGACGTGACGGCGCGCGACGAGAAGGCCGATCTCCTCGCGCGCTTCTTCGGCGGTCGCCCCGGTGAAGAGCCGGTCGCGCGCGGGATGGGCTCCGGCGTCGTGTTCTCGCCCGACGGCGCCATCCTCACGAACAACCATGTGGTCGACGAGGCGCTCACCATCAACGTGCACCTGCGCGACGGGCGTTATCTGCCGGCGCGCCTCGTGGGCCGCGATCCGGCGACCGACCTCGCGGTCATCAAGGTCGACGCGACGGGGCTGACTCCGGCGAAGTTCGCGGACTCGGATGCGGCGCGCGTCGGCGAGTGGACCGTGGCGATCGGCTCGCCGTTCGGGCTCGGGTACACCGTGACCGCCGGGGTCCTCTCGGCCAAGGGCCGTGGCGGCATCGGGATGAACGCCATCGAGGACTACCTGCAGACCGACGCGAGCATCAACCCGGGCAACTCGGGCGGTCCCCTGTGCAACCTGCAGGGCGAGGTCCTGGGCATCAACACGATGATCGTCGGCAAGGGCCAGGGCATCGGCTTCGCCGTGCCGAGCAACCTCGCGCAGCGCGTGGCCACGCAGATCCTCAAGACGGGCCACGTGACGCGCGCGTGGCTCGGCGTCACCGTGCAGGACGTGACGCCGGAGCTGGCGGTCGCGATGAAGGTGACGCCCGGATCGGGCGCTCTGGTGAACAACGTGGCGAACGACGGTCCGGCGTTCCGCGCGAACGTCCGGCCCGGGGACATCATCGCGTCGGTGGGGGGCCATCCCGTGCACGACGGTCGGGACCTCGTGCGCGAGACGATCCTGCAGAGCGTGGGGCAGCCCATCCCGCTCGAGATCGTGCGCGGCGGCAGCCACTACGGCGCGAGCGTGACGCCGTCGGAGCGCCCGGAGCAGGCCGTGGCCCCTGCGCCTTCGCAGCTCGCTCCGCAGCCCCACCAGGGACTCGGCATCGTTGTGCGGGACCTCGCGCCGTCGCAGGCGGCTCAGATGGGGCTGCCGTCGCGACCGACGCCCGTCGTCACGCAGGTGGCTCCGGGATCGGTCGCGGATCGTGCGGGCCTCAAGGCGGGCGACGTGATCGTCGAGGCCAACGGGACGGCCGACGTGAACTCGGCGCAGGTGGCCGACGCCGCGAAGGGGCCTACGCTGCTGCTGCGGGTTCGCCGCGGGGACGCGTACTTCTACGCCGCATTGAAGAAATAGGGGCGATCGGCTATCGCGACTCGCGATGGCCATGGCAAGCACGCAAGCCGCCGCCGAGCGTCGAGCAGACGTCGGGGGAGGCGCCCTGACGGGAAACGTGGACGTGCGTCAGCTCCCGCTGGGCGGGCGCATCGACGACTTCCTGAACGTCGTCGACTACGTCTACCGGGACGATCCGGCCTTCGTGCGTCCGCTCGACATGGACCTCAAGGACCGGCTCAACCCGCGCAAGAACCCCTTCTTCGAGCACGGCGAGGCCGCCCTCTTCTGCGCCTACCGCAACGGCTGGCCGGTCGGCCGCTGCTCGGTGAGCATCGACCGCGAGCACCTCGCTCGCTACCGGGACGACACGGGCTTCTTCGGCTTCTTCGACACGATCGACGACGAGGACGTCGCCCGCGCGCTGATCGCGCGCGCCGAGGGGTGGCTGCGCGGCAAGGGGATGAAGCGCGTCCGCGGCCCGGTGTCGCTGAACATCAACGAGGAGCTCGGGTGTCTCGTCGACGGGTTCGCCACGTCGCCGTACATCCTCATGCCCCACCATCGGGCCTACCAGGGAGGGCTCATCGAGCGGGCGGGCTACGCGAAGGCGAAGGACGTCTACGCCTGGCACTACAAGGTGGGCGAGCTGAACAACCGCGTGAAGCGGGCGCACGAGGAGATCAAGAACCTCCCGGAGATCAGCGTCCGCAAGGCGTCGCTCAAGGACATCGACCGCGACGTGGAGTTGCTCGTCGAGTTCTTCAACGACACCTGGAGCGAGAACTGGGGCTTCGTGCCGTTCACGCGCGCCGAGGTGAAGAAGATGGCGGCCGACTTCCGGCTGCTCCTCATGCCGGACATCACGTGCATCGTGAACATCGACGGCGAGCCCGCGGCGATGGCCGTCGCGCTGCCCAACCTCAACGAGATGGTGCGCGACATGGACGGGAAGCTGCTCCCGTTCAATCTGCCCAAGCTGCTCTGGCGCCTCAAGGTGGAGGGGCCGAAGTCGGCGCGCCTCATCCTGCTCGGCATCCGGCGCAAGTGGCGTCACGTGCGCAAGTACGCGCCCCTCAGCGTCTTCATGTACGCCGAGATGAACGAGGGGGCGAAGCGCCTGGGCATCCGCGAGGGAGAGCTCTCGTGGACGCTGGAGGACAACGGGCGCGTCAACGCCGGCATCATGATGATGGGCGCGAAGCAGTACAAGACGTACCGCGTGTACGAGCGAGAGCTGCCCGCATGAAGGTCCTCGTCACAGGGGCGAGCGGGTTCCTGGGGAGCCACGTCGCCGAGCAGCTGTCGGCACGAGGCGATCAGGTGCGCGTCCTCGTGCGCAAGAGCTCGAGCCGGAAGTACCTGGAGGACCTGCGCGGCATCGAGTTCGCCGAGGGCAGCGTCGACGACGCCGAGAGCGTGAAGCGAGCGGCGGCTGGCGTCGATGCGGTCGTGCACATCGCGGGCATCGTGAAGGCTCGCAACAGCGACGAGTTCTTCGCGACGAACGTCGGGGGCACCCAGAACGTGCTCGCCGCCGCCAAGGCGTCGCCCAGCGTGAAGCGCTTCGTCTTCGCGTCGAGTCAGGCCGTCGCCGGACCGTCGGAGGATGGGAGCCCCGTGCCGATCGACCGCGACCCGCGGCCGGTCACGAATTACGGGCGTTCGAAGCTCGCGTCCGAGCAGGCGGTGCTCGCCGAGAAGGACCGCCTGCACGTCGTCGTCATTCGGCCCCCCCTGATCTACGGCCCGCGCGACACGGCGACCCTCGAGTTCTTCCAGTGGGTCGGGCGCGGCGTTCGCCTGGTCTACGGCGACGGGGGAAACACGCTGAGCGTCATCTACGCGAGCGACTGCGCGGCGGCGTTCGTGCAGGCGCTCACGGCGGACGTCCCGAGCGGGTCGCGTTACTTCGTCGAGGACGGTCGCATCCACGTGTGGCGCGACGTCATCGAAGAGATCGAGCGAGCCGTCGGCAAGCGAACCTTCGTGCGCTTCGGCATCCCCCTCAAGGTCGTGAAAGGGTACGCGGCCCTTTCGGAGGCCTACGGGAAGATGACCAACAAGGCGGTCATGGTGACGCGTGACAAGTTCAACGAGCTCAGTCAACGCCACTGGGTTTGCGACGCGACGGCAACGCGCACGGCCCTCGGGTGGGAGCCGAAGGTGTCCCTCGGCGAGGGGCTCGAGCGGACAGCGCGGTGGTATCGGCAGGAGGGCTGGCTCTAGGCCACGCTGCGTCCGCTGTGCCATGGCGCGCCTCGCGCGGCACACGTGTCGCAGTCCTTCGCGTCAACCATCAGTGAAATCACGCGCCTACGTAGAGGCGCACCTCGTGCTCATGCGTGGGCCATGAACCCGCGAGTCTCCCTCACCGCGCTTCCCCTCCTCGCTTGCCTTGCTGCCTGCGGCGGCACGTCCCCGTCCACCTCGTCAGGCCCGCCCGGCCAGGCGCCCTCACAGGCCAAGTCGGAACTGGCGCGCACGCCCGCCTCCGCCGTACCGCAGGGCGACCTGCAGACCGCGGTCGCGGCCAACAACGCCTTCGCCGTGGACCTCTACGCGCACGTCCTGAAGAACGCGCCCGCGGGCAACCTCCTCACGTCGCCCATCAGCGCGTCGCTCGCTCTCACGATGACGTACGCCGGCGCGAAGGGACAGACCGCCTCGCAGATGGCGACGGCGCTGCACCTGGGCTCGGCGCCATCGACGACGATCTTCGCCGGTCAGAACGCGCTCGATCAGGCGCTCGAGTCGCGCGCCGCCGCGGCACTCGCCAGCGACACGCAGACCGCGAGGAACGACCAGGAGCCCGCGCCGTCGGCGAGCGACTACGACCTGCACGTCGTCAACTCGGTCTGGGGCGAGAAGACCTACCCGTGGGCTTCGTCCTTCCTCGACGTGATGGCCACCGACTACGGCGCCGGCGTCTACCTCGAGGACTTCGTCCACGCCGCGGACCAGGCGCGCCAGAGCATCAACGGCTGGGTGAGCAACCAGACCGCCGACCGCATCAACGACCTGCTGCCGCCGGGCTCGGTCGACGACACGACGCGCATGGTGCTCGTCAACGCCATCCACCTCAAGCTCCCGTGGGCGAACCCCTTCCAGACGTCCCGGACGCAGAACGCCCCGTTCACGCGCGCCGACGGCACCACGGTGAGCGTGCCCATGATGAGCCAGGGCTTCGAGGGTGCGGGCTACGCCGACGACGGCAAGGCGCAGATCCTCACCTTGCCGCTCGCGGGCGGCGCCGAGAACGTCGTCATCGCGCTGCCGCACGGCGACCTCGCGAGCTACGAGGCTCAGCTGTCGGCCGGTTCGGCGGCGCTTCAGCCGTCGGCGGGCAGCAGCGTCGACGTCGAGCTGACGTTGCCCAGGGTGTCGTTCACCTCGCCCACGTTCTCGCTGGCGAAGGCCCTGCAGGCGATGGGGATGGTCGACGCCTTCGACTCGAGCACGGCGGACTTCTCGGGCCTCTGCCCCAACCCGCCCGACGGGCGCCTCTACGTGTCCGACGTGCTGCAGAAGGCGATGCTGGGCATGCAGGAGACGGGCGTCGAGGCCGCGGCGGCGACGGCGGTGCTGGTCGGCACGGGCGCGGCGCCCGGTCAGCCCATCGTGATGAACGTCGACCGCCCGTTCCTCATCAGCATCGTCGATGGGCCGACCGGCGCCGTGCTCTTCCTCGGTCACGTCGAGGACCCGTCGCAGACCGGGGAGTAGCCCGCTACGTCACTGCGTCACTTCACGACGACGACGAGCGGCTGGGCCCAGTCGCCCGGAC
Source organism: Polyangiaceae bacterium (assembly GCA_035499695.1). Classification (GTDB taxonomy): domain Bacteria; phylum Myxococcota_A; class Polyangia; order Polyangiales; family Polyangiaceae; genus Palsa-1150. Next base: position 136 of record DATJYG010000171.1, on the reverse strand, counting down.
CGGCCTTGGTCACCGCGCGGTACCGGATCTGCACCGACGAGGCCACCGGCAAGCCGGCGATCGTGGTCTTCGCCCGGAGGCTGGGCGCCGACTCGATCCACGTCTTGCCGCCGTCGGTGCTGTACTGCCACTCGTA
>DATJYG010000170.1:0-2154 GCA_035499695.1 Polyangiaceae bacterium | reverse complement strand
TGCCGAAGAGCGGCCGCTTGCCGAGGAGGCCCTTGATGGTGTCGACCGCGTACGTCACCGCGGCCGGATCGCCCGGGCCGTTCGAGAGGAACACGCCGTCCGGCTCGAGCGCGAGCACGTCGGCGGCGGACGTCGACGCCGGCACCACCGTGAGCTTGCACCCCGAGTCGGCCAGGCAGCGCAGGATGTTGCGCTTGATGCCGAAGTCGAAGACGACCACGTGGTGCTTCGCCGGGCGCGCCGGCGCGGTCACCCAGTCGCCGCGGCCCTCGGTCCACGTGTAGCGCTCCTTCGGCGTCACGGCCTTCACGAGGTCGAGCCCGTTCATGTCCGGCGCGGAGCGCGCGCGGCGGAGCACGGCCTCGGGCGAGTCGCTCCCGATGGCCGCGTTCTGGGAGCCCTGGTCGCGCAGGTGCCGCGTGAGCCGGCGCGTGTCGACGTCCGCGATGCCGACGACCCCGTGCCGCGCGAGGTACGCGTCGAGCGACTCCTGCGCGCGCCAGCTCGACGCGATGGGGCTCGCGTCGCGCACGACGAAGCCGGCCACGCGCGGGGCGTCGCCGACGGCCTCGGTGTCCTCGCGGTTCACGCCGACGTTGCCGATCTCGGGCGCGGTCATCGTGACGATCTGCCCGCAGTACGACGGATCGGTGAGGACCTCCTGGTAGCCGGTCATCGCCGTCGTGAAGACGGCCTCGCCGGTCGTCTCCCCGCGGGCGCCGAAGGGGCGTCCCTCGAAGACGGTGCCGTCGGCGAGGACGAGCCAGGCGCGGTCTTGCTTGGTGGGGTCGGCGCTCATGATGCTTCGTGGACGATGCGGCCCTCGCACACCGTCATCGCGACGCGCCCCTGCACGGCGCGGCCCGCGAACGGCGTGTTGCGGCTCCTGGTCTTTAGCCTGGCCGGGTCGATCGTCCAGCGTGCGGCCGGGTCCACGAGCACGAGGTCGGCCCGCGCGCCGTCGCGGATGCGGGGCGCCTCGAGCCCGACCACGCGCGCAGGCGCGGCGGTCAGCGCCTCCACGAGCCGCCCCAGCGGGATCGCTCCCTCGCGCACGAGCCCGAGCAGCAGGGGAAGGCAGAGCTCCAGGCCGATCATGCCCGGCGCCGCCTCGGCGAGCTCCACGTGCTTGTCGAGCACCCCGTGGGGCGCGTGATCGGTCGCGATGCAGTCGATGGTCCCGTCGGCGAGGGCGCGGCGCATGGCCTCGACGTCCTCCGGCTCGCGCAGCGGGGGGTTCACCTTGCACGCCGCGTCGTACCCGAGCAGCGCCTCGTGCGTCAGGAGCAGGTGATGCGGCGTGACCTCGGCGGTGACGTTCACCCCGCGCGCCTTGCCCTCGCGCACGAGGCGCGCCGCGCCCGCCGTGGACACGTGCGCCACGTGGTATCGCGCGCCGCCGCCGACGTACTCGGTGAGCAGGATGTCGCGCGCGACGATGACGTCCTCGGCCACGCGCGGCCAGCCGCGCAGCCCGAGCTTGGTCGAGACGGACCCCTCGTGCATCTGCGCGCCGTCGGTGAGCGCGTGGTCCTCGGCGTGCTGGATGACCGGCAGGTCGAACGTGGACGCGTACTCGAGCGCGCGGCGCATCACGGCGCTGCTCGTGACGCAGCGGCCGTCGTCGCTCACGCCGACGGCGCCCGCGGCCTTCATGTCGGCCATCTCTGCGAGCTGCTCGCCCTTCTGGCCCACAGTGATCGCGCCGATGGGGTGCAGGCGCACGCCGCCGAGCGCCCGCGCCTTGTAGACGAGCATCTCGGTCACAACGCGCGAGTCGTTCACCGGGCGCGTGTTGGGCATGCAGCACACGTCGACGAACCCGCCGGCCGCCGCCGCGGCGAGACCGCTCGCGACGTCTTCCTTGCCCTCGTTGCCGGGCTCGCGCAGGTGCGCGTGGATGTCCACGAGACCCGGCAGCAGCCACGCCCCGGGCGTCTCGACCACCCGCACGCGCGGCCCTGGCGCGAGCCCCGCAGCGGCGTCTCTCCCGACGCGCGTGATGCGCCCGGCCTCGACCACCACGTCGACCTCGCCGTCGATCGGCCCCGCCGGGTCGATGGCCCGGACGCGGCGGAAGACGAGGCACTCGGTCATGACCCGGCGCGGCACGCTACCAGCGCGGCCGGAGACAGAGAAGGCCCCCGTTCCTAG
>DATJYG010000169.1:0-9193 GCA_035499695.1 Polyangiaceae bacterium | reverse complement strand
CTCGACCACCACGTCGACCTCGCCGTCGATCGGCCCCGCCGGGTCGATGGCCCGGACGCGGCGGAAGACGAGGCACTCGGTCATGACCCGGCGCGGCACGCTACCAGCGCGGCCGGAGACAGAGAAGGCCCCCGTTCCTAGCGGCTCACTGGATCTGCACGCGGATCGCGGTGCTCGTCTGGGCACCGGAGATCTGCTGCACGTCGACGTAGTCGTTCTTGTGGGCGTAGACGTCGAGCGACCACGCGCCGCAACTGTCGGACAGCGTCGCGGCGACCCGGTCCTGCGTCGGCAGGCCGGTGTTCTCGTTCGTCACGAGCACGTCCACGTCGGCCTCGGCGCCGCCGCATGGCGACGAGAGCTTCACGTGGTCGGCATCGCTGCCCGGCCCGATCGTCGGCACCGCCGGTGGCGGCAACGGGAGCGTCGGGCTCGCGCACGCGGCGACGCCTGCGACGACGAGCGACACGACGGCGAATACACGCCGGACCATCGTGCAAACTGTGTAGCACGTTCCGAGCCCACCTCGGCCATACATGGAATCCAGGGGTTGGGCGGGTAGAGCTGTCAACTTCGTTGCTTCCTTGCGCACCGCGTAGGCGCCGGTCGAAAATGGGGCCGCGATGCAGTCCGCCGAGCGTTGGAGGAGTGTGGCCCGCATCGCCGCCTGGTCGTCTCCAGCGTGGGCGCGCCCCTGGTTGCGCTCGCGCGCCAGGGCCATCCCCCTCGTCCTCCTCATGTCCGCGGCGGCAGCGTTCCATCGGGGGGCCGGGATCGACCTGGTCGCCCCCAACTCCGAGACCGCCGTCGCCGAAGCGCTGACCGCGAGCGGGCTGGCGTGCGATGCATCGGACGTCGCCTGGGTGGACGGGCCGCGCGGCCTCCGCGGAGCCGTGAATGCGTCGGGCCTGGCCATCGCGCGGGCACGCGCGGCGGGCGAGCCTGCCGACCTCTATCTCGTGGAGGCGCGCCTCTCTCCCGAGGGCGTCGTGCTCGGCCTGGGCGACACCTACGACCTGACCGACACGAGCGGCGTCGACGAGTCGCGCCCGCTCGTGCGCGGGCACGTCGTGGCGTACGCGACGAGCGCCGACGGCCTCTTCACAGGCGTGCACGTCGTCGACCTCGACGGCCGGTCGCCCGATGCGTACGCCGACTTCACGCGGACGCAGCGCGCGCAGCTCGCCCTCACGAACCTGCAGCAGACGGGGCGCTCGCGCGGCATCGTGCACGACACGTACGCGCTCGATCCCGTCGCCCGCGCCGTGTCGGTCGCCTGGCGCGAAGACGGCACCCTCGACGTGCTCGCCGACGCTCACGCGATCCGCATCCTGCCGCGCGAGGTGCGCGTCGCCGAGGGCTCCGACCGCGTGCGCATCGTGCCCGACGAGCGCGCGCGACCCGGCAACCTCGTGACGTGGGCCGTCGACCGCGTGCGCGCGATGCCCTGGTTCGGCGACGAGCGCATGCAGTGGATCAAGGCGATCGCCTTCACCGCGCTGGACGTCTACAACGCGCACTTCGCGCGCGCGATGACCGCCAAGGACCTGCAGGACGAGCTCGGGCTCCAGGCTGCGACCGCCGGGCCGCCGACGTTCACGGATCCCGAGGTGGGCTGGCCGCCTCGGCCCATGACGGTCCCCGTCTCTCCAGCGCTCCCCGGCGAGGGGCAGTGGATCGCGCTCGACAACGATCGCTTCATCACGCCGACGGCCGCCGGAACCCCGCCGGCGTTCGTCACCTCGTTCGTGCGGCCCGACGTGCACCGCCAGGACGTGCGCGTCTACGTGACGCTCTGGGACCCGCGCCAGATCGCGCTGCACATGGAGGCGGGCACCGTCGAGCCCATCGCCGCCGACGGCGAGCACGGGCCGGGGCTCATCCCGCGCGCGCCCGAGGTGATGAAGCACGTGGTCGCCGCCTTCAACGGCGGCTTCCAGGCCGAGCACGGCGAGTACGGCATGGAGGCCAACGGCATCGAGTACCTGCCGCCGAAGCCCTACGCCGCCACGGTCGTCGAGCTCCGCGACGGCTCCAACGGCTTCGGCGCGTGGCCCGAGTCGGCGACCGTGCCGCCCGACGTCACCGCGTACCGCCAGAACCTCACCGCGCTCGTCGAGAACGATCAGTTCAACCCCTGGCACCGCAACTGGTGGGGCGGCACGCCTCCGGGATGGCCCGACCAGATCCACAGCGCGCGCAGCGCCATCTGTCTCACGAAGGAGGGGTTCGTCGGCTACTTCTACAGCCAGAGCATCGCCGCCGACGATCTCGCCGCCGGGATGCTCGACGCGCGCTGCGCCTTCGGCATCCACCTCGACATGAACCCCGGGCACGCCGGGTTCGAGTTCTACGACGTCGCGCAGGAGGGGCAGCTCGCGCCGCTCGGCCGCCCGATGCAGCCCGACTGGGAAGCCGAGGGCAAGGTGTCCGGCATGCCCGGCTGGGTCTTCCGCTCGCGCCGCATGATCCGCGCGATGGGGCACATGCTCTTCCCGCGGTACATCCAGCGCGAGGCGCGCGACTTCTTCTATCTCACCGCGCGATCGATCCTGCCCGGCGCGCCGCTCCCGGGCACGGAGGCCGACGAGGGGAAGTGGCGCACCAAGGGGCTCCCGCAGCACGGCTTCCCGTACGCGCTCGCGACGACGTGGGTGCACGCGCCGGCGCGCGCGGGCCTCAAGCTGCGCGTCGTTCGCGCCGATCCCCGCACGATGAAGCCGGCGGCCGGTCCGACGGACGCGGATCCGACGGTGCTCGAGCTCGACGGCCCGCCGCACGGTGACCTGTCGCTCTGGTGGTCCGGCAGCGTCTTCTCGGTGGCCCCGTCGCCTCCGGCGAAGGACGCGGCCCGGCTCGTCTCCGGCTATCCGGCCACGGCGGCACCCGCCGCGACGGCGCGCGCCGCGCTCGGCGTACAGGACGAGGACGGGATGCTCGTGTGGGTCGAGCTTCCGGAGAGCGAGCGCGCGGACGCGACGACGGCGGCCGCCATGGACTCCCTCCTCCAGTCCCTCGGTTGCACGCAGCGCATGTCGCTCCCGGGGGACTCGCGCGCGCTGCCCGGCGGCTCCCTGGATGCGGCCGGCGAGCCGCTGCGCACTGCGCCGTCGCCGTCGGTCGTACATCTGGTGCGGGCCCACGCGCCCGATGCTCATCCGGTGTTCGAGAGCACGCCCATCGTCCCGGTCAGCACGTGGCAGCCTCTCCAGGCCAAGCGTGTCCGTTACTTCTATAAGCCACCCCCCGCCGCCTCTTCGGGGACTGCTGTACAATCACCTCGGTGATGCGCCCCCAGGCCTTCGGCCGCTACGAGCTGATCTCGCGCATCAGCATGGGGGGCATGGCCGAGGTCTTCGTCGCGACCCACCTGCCGACGAACACGCGCGTCGCGCTCAAGCGGATCCTCCCGGAAGTCGCCGAGGACGAAGAGTTCATCAAGATGTTCGAGGACGAGGCGCGCATCGCCTCGCAGCTCGAGCACCCCTACATCGCGCGGTGTCTCGACTTCGGGCAGGTCGACGGCGACTGGTACATCGCGTTCGAGTACGTCGACGGCAAGGACATGCGCGCGCTCTTCGATCGGAGCGTGCGCACGCGCGAGCCGCTCCCTCTCTGGTTCGTCCTCTACGTGTTCACGCGCCTCGGCGAGGGCCTCGCCTACGCGCACGCGCGCAAGGACAGCAGCGGCAACCCCGTCTCGATCGTGCACCGGGACGTGAGCCCGCAGAACATCATCGTGTCCTTCACGGGCGACGTGAAGCTCATCGACTTCGGCATCGCGAAGGCGGCCGGGAAGCTCTCGCGAACCCAGGTCGGCTCGATAAAGGGCAAGTTCGGGTACATGAGCCCCGAGCAGGTGAAGGGCATCGAAGTCGACTCCCGCGCCGACATCTTCTCGCTGGGCATCTGCATGTGGGAGATGCTCACCCAGCAGCGGCTGTTCCAGGCCGAGAACGAGCTCCTGGTCATCGAGAAGGTGCGCCACCTGCAGGTCGAGCCCCCCAGCCGGTACGCCCCGAAGGTGCCCCCCGAGCTCGACCGCATCGTCCTGAAGGCGCTCGCAAAGGACCCAGACGAGCGCTACCGTGCGTCAAAGGACGTTTACAGGGATCTCAATCACGTCGCACAAGCTCTAGGAGTAGCCACCCGCGAGCAAATCGCGCAATACATGCGACGCACGTTCCCCGATGTCCGGGAGGGACCGGATGATATGGTGGGCGCGCGGCAGGTGCGGGAGATGAGCCAGATGGCAACGCATAACGACAAGGGGAGCGGCTCGGACCTCGATATTTTCGAGGGCCTAGGAAAGAAGGCCGGGCCTCCTCCGACCCCGTCGCGTCCCCCGCCTCCCCCGAGTTCCGCCCGGACTGCACCGCCCCCGCCGCCCAGCATGAGGGCGCCGGACCCGTCGAAGAAGACGCTGCTGGGTGTGACCGCGCCGACGAACCTGCCGATGGCGTCGCCGCCTTCGAGCCGCACGCCTCCTCCGCCTCCGGGACGAGGGAGCTTGCCGCCCGTCGTGGCCCCGCCGCCCAAGACGCAGCCCCTGCCCGTCCCGGCGCCGAGCTCCTCGGCGGCTGCGGCGTCGAGGCCGCCGCCTCCGCCCTCGGGCGCCCACGCGAACGCCGCGGTGACCGCGCCGAATCCGGCGGTCGACATGGACTGGGATGACGAGGACGAGGCGACCCACATCTTCGACAAGGAAGAGGGGCCGTCGGGCGCCTCGGCCAGGCCGAACTCGGCGCCGATCCCCGCTGCCGGGACGCCGCCGCCCGCGCTCGCGAAGAACAAGGCCACGTTGCTCGGGCTGACCGCCCCGCAGCCTCCGCCTCCGCCGCCGCCCTCGTCGTCGATGCCGGCGGCGTCTCGCCCGACGCCGCCTCCCCCGCCCCCCTCGGCGGCCTTCGCGCGCGCCTCGGGTGCCCCGTCGGCCGCACCCGGCCCCTCGGCTTTCCCGCCTCCGCCGACGATCCAGCCGATCCCGCCGCCCCCGGTCACGCAGCAGGGCCTCGGTGGGATGCCGATGCCGGTCCCGACGACGATGCCGGTGCCTGCGCCGCTCCCGATGCCGGCGCCGCTCCCGATGCAGCGCCCGTCGGTGGCCTCCGACTACCCGGGCTCGCACATGCCGCGCAGCATGGAGGCGACGGCCCTCGTGCGCCCGCAGTCGGGACGCACGGGCCTCTGGGTCGCGCTCGCCCTCGTCGGCATCGCGATCATCGGCGTGGCCGTGTTCCTGCTCATGCCGCACACGGGGCGCATCGTCATCAACGTGGCGGACGCGAAGAACGGCAGCGTCAACCGCGTCGACATCTTCGTCGACGGCCGCAAGACGCCGTGCGAGACCGCGCCGTGCATCGTCGATCAGGTGAGCACGGGTTCGCACGAAGTGAAGGTGCTCGCGGACGGCTACGACGCGCCGGCGCCGCAGTCGGTCACCGTGCAGTCGGGCAAGGACGCGGCGGCGACCTTCACCCTCGGCTCCTCGTCCAAGGGGACCGGGCTCAAGGTCAGCGGCGCGCAGCCCGGCGTGAAGCTCTACGTCGACGACAAGGAGGCGGGCCCGCTTCCTCAGGAAGTGCGTGACCTCACCCCGGGCGACCACGTCATCAAGGTCGCCGGCTCCGAGCGCTACCAGCCGCTCGAGAAGCACGTGACGGTCGACAGCGGCAGCATGGCCGACCTGGGGACCATCCAGCTCAAGGTCCTCAAGGGCAAGGCGACGATCAGCCTCGGGACGCCGGGCGCCCGCGTCTACCTCGTGAGCGGCAGCGACCGCCGCGAGCTGCCGATGCTGCCGATCTCGGTCGACATCGACACGACGAAGACCTGGGCGCTGCAGGCGAGCAAGACCGGCTACGGCGACTACAGCCAGCCGATCACGTTCGACGACGGGCAGGCCGAGAAGAACTACATGGTCACGCTCGAGCCGAAGGGCAGCGCGGCCACGGCGTCCCCGGTGACCAACTACGCGCCGGCGGCGCCCCCGCCGGCCCCCGCTCCGGCGCCTGCGCCGGCACCCGCGCCGGTCGCGGCGGCGGCTGCGCCCGCCTCGGACAACGGCGGCAGCGAGGCGTTCCTCAACATCAACTCGATCCCGCCCTCGACGTGCTTCCTCGACGGGCGTTCCCTCGGGCCCACGCCCAAGGGGCACATCTCGGTCAAGCCGGGCACGCACACGGTGAAGTTCGTCAACTCCGACCAGGGTCTGACGAAGACCATCTCGGTCACCGTCGGCGCCGGCGAGACCAAGCCCGCCGTCGCTCGCCTGCAGTAGTCGCTTCGGAGCCGGTGGCGCCTGCCCCAGGTGTATCCTGAGGGCAGCATGCCGCCGCTCGCCCAGAAGCCGAGGGTCCTCGTCGTCGACGACGAGCCGGGCCTTCGCGACATGCTGTCCATCCTGTTCAAGCGGGAGGGCCTCGACGTCACCCTCGCCCCGGGCTTCGGCACGGCGCGCGACGCCGTGATGAACGCCCCGGAGCCGTATGCGGTCGTGCTGACCGACCTGCTCATGCCCGACGGCAACGGCCTGGACCTCGTCACCATCGTCCGGCAGCGCAGCGCGCGCACCGAGGTCATCGTGATGACCGCCCACGGCGGCGTGGAGACCGCCATCGAGGCGATGCGCCGGGGCGCCTACGACTTCGTCACGAAGCCGTTCGCCACCAGCGAGCTCCGCGCCCTCGTGCAGAAGGCGCTCGAGAAGCGCGACATCGTGTCGGAGAACGAGCGCCTCCGCGCGCAGCTCCTGCGCGAGCGCGGCCGCGAGCTGCTCGGGCACTCCGAGGCGATGCGTCGCATCTTCGACCTGGTGCAGCGCATCGCGAACGCGCGCACGACCGTGCTGCTGACCGGCGAGAGCGGCACCGGCAAGGAGCGCATCGCGCGGGCCATCCACGACGCGAGCGACCGGCGGAGCAAGCCGTTCCTCGTCGTCAACTGCGGGGCGATCCCCGAGACGCTCATCGAGGCGGAGCTCTTCGGGCACGAGAAGGGCGCCTTCACCGGCGCGGTCGCCTCGCGGCTCGGCATCTTCCGCGAAGCCGAGGGCGGCACGGTGCTGCTCGACGAGATCGGCGAGCTCGAGTCGTCGCTGCAGGTGAAGCTGCTGCGCGTGCTGCAGGAGCGCAAGGTGCGTGGCGTCGGGGCGCCCGCGGAGGTGAGCGTCGACGTGCGCGTGCTCGCGGCGACCAACCGCAACGTCGAGGAGGACGTGCGCTCGGGGCGCTTCCGGCAGGACCTCTACTACCGCCTCAACGTGATCCGCATCGAGGTGCCCCCGCTGCGCGACCGGCGCGAGGACATACGACCGCTCGCGGAGCACTTCCTCACACGATGCGCCGCGGAGCAGAACAAGGACATCCGCGCCCTGGCGCCCGACGCCGTGCGCGCCATCGAGGCCTACGGGTTCCCGGGCAACGTGCGCGAGCTGGAGAACATCGTCGAGCGGGCGGTGGCCCTGGCGACAGGTCAGACCATCGGCCTCGGTGACCTGCCGCGCGAGGTCTCCGGCCTCGCCGCCCAGCCGCTTCCGTCGCTCGTGGGGCTGCCCGAGGAGGGCTGCAACCTGGACGACGTGATGGGCGAGGTGGAGCGGCGGCTGATCCTCCAGGCGCTGGAGAGGTCGGGCGGTGTGCGCACACAGGCCGCCAAGCTGCTCGGAGTGACCCTTCGCAGCCTGCGCTACCGCCTCCAGAAGCACGCGCTGACGAACGAGGAGGATCTCGAGGACGGCCAAGAATCGTCCGCCCCCAAGACCCCGAGTTGACAATTCTCGTCACCTACTTGCAAAGCGACCCCTACCGGACGGACAATTGGCTGCGGATTTCGCGGGGAGGGTTGTGGCACAGCGTCTGCTTTGCACGCGATGCGGGCACCAGTCGGCGCGCCTCGCGACGACCCGCGGGCCGGAAACGAGGAGAACCCACACATGCGTGCATTCACGAAGCGACTCGCAAGAGGCTTCACACTGATCGAGCTGATGATCGTCGTCGCGATCGTCGGCATCCTGGCGGTTCTCGCCATCTACGGCGTTCGCAAGTACCTGGCGAACGCGAAGACGGCGGAGGCCACCAACTCACTCGGCCAGGTCGGCAAGAACCAGGCGGGCGAGTTCGAGAAGGAGTCGATGGCTGGAACGGTGCTCACTCCGGGCCAGGTCGCCGGTGTGTCGCGCCAGCTCTGCGCGGCGGCCACCAAGTCGGTGCCGGGTGGCTCCGGCTCGATTCAGGGCCAGAAGTATCAGTCGGCCACGTCGGAGTGGAACGTCGACTGCGGCGCCAACGCGGGCTTCTGCTGCCTGAAGTTCTCGATCGATCAGCCGCAGTACTACATGTACTCGTGGACGATCAACGGCTCGAGTCTCGGTGGCCAGTTCACCGCGACGGCGAACGGTGACCTGAACGGCGACGGCATCCTCTCGACGTTCACGCTCCTCGGAAGCGTCAACTCGGGCGGCGCGCTCAACATCGCGCCGAACATCCAGAGCACGAACCCGGAGGAGTAAGGTTCTGTCGTCGTGAGGCGCGCACGGCGCCGAGTTCCGGTGGGGCTCGGCGCCGCCGCCTTTTGTGGCCCTGGGCGGGGCTCGTGGAATAATGAGAAGAAGGGAGCGCCGGATGGTACGCACGCGCGCGCTGCGACGTGGCTTCACGCTGATCGAGCTGATGATCGTGGTCGTCATCGTGGCGGTCCTCGCCACACTCGCGGTGGTGGGCTACCGCAAGATGATCCTCGCGTCGCACGTCAGCGAGGCGACCGGCATGGTGCAGAACATCCGGGTCGCGCAGGAGGAGTACTTTTCCGAGACTCGCCAGTACGCGAACATCTCGACCTCGCTGAGCACGTGGTACCCGCAGGGCAGCCCGTCGTACACCGCGGGCGTCACCGGCTGGGGCGCGGCGTGCGGCGGAGCGTGCGCTGCCAACATGGACTGGTCGATGCTCCCGGTCCACGTCGATGGACCCGTGATGTTCGGGTACGCGACGGTCGCTGGACCGCCGGGCCAGGCGCCGGTTCCGGCGTCGGTCGTCGTCAACGGCAAGACCCTGGTGTTCCCGTCCACCCCGCAGACCGACTGGTTCATGGTGGCCGCCACGTGTGATCTCGACGGCAACGGGGCGCCCAACACGAGCGTCTACACGACGTCCTGGCAGAACACGATCTTCGTCGACCAGGAAGGCCAGTAGCG
>DATJYG010000168.1:0-2907 GCA_035499695.1 Polyangiaceae bacterium | reverse complement strand
CGACACGCTGATGGCTACGGCGAAGGCCACGCTCGTCTGCATCGACCTCGCCGAACGTCGCGCGGTTCCCGTTCCGGACGCCTTCCGCACGCTCGTCAGCGGGTGAGCGCGCCGCCCGCCACGGACGTCTCCCGTCGTTCGGGCGGGCGGCGCAGCCCACGGCCCCTCCCCGCTCGCAGCTTCATCGGAACGTCGGGTGTCCGCTATCCCTGGATCGAGGTACCCCGGACGCCCGCGTCTTGATCCCTCGACCGAGGGACGACGTACGCGTCGGTGCGATACCGGAACGGGAACGGCTCCTCGAGACCGACCGTGAGGCTCCGCGCCCGGGCGAGCAGCTGCTCCCGCTCGTCCGCGGCAACGAACGACGTCGACGCCACGCCCCGCTCTGCTGGTCGGCGACACGGCGGCGGTGCGGCTTCAGCAGCGCGTCGAGCGCCGCCTGCAGCGGTCGAACCAGTGGAAGGCCTGCGCAACGACGATCGCGTTCCCGGCGCCGAGATCGACCACCGTCCGCCCCGCCCCCAGCCCACAGCGCTCCGCGAGCCACGCAACGGCATCTGCCGGGTACGACGGCCGCGCCCGCTCGTACACCTCCGCCGCCCGCGCGAAGCCGACAGCCGCCGCCGGGTGAAGGTCGCGCACGCCGCGCCTACGAGGGCGTGACGCGGTACGCGTCGAACACCGAGTCGATGTTGCGCAGCGACGTGAGCAGCGCCCGCAGGCCGCTCACGTCGCCGACCTCGGCGGTGTACCAGTTCTTCGCGAGCTGGTCCTCGACCACCCCGCCGTAGCTGACGATGTTCGCACCGTGCTCGGCGAACGTCCGGGCGACGTCCTCGAGCAGGCGCGGCCGGTCCCACGACGACACCGCGATCTGCACCCTGAACCCCTTCGCCGCGGTCGCGCCGTCCCACGCCACCGGCGTGAACCGCTCCGGGCTCCGACGCAGCGCCTTCACGTTCGGGCAGTCCTCCCGGTGGATCGTGATCCCGCGGCCCAACGAGATGTACCCGACGATCTCGTCCCCCGGCACCGGGGTGCAGCACTTCGCGAGCCGCACGAGCACGTCGCTGACGCCGGGGACGACGACGCCGAGCTCGGAACCCGAGACGGCCTGCGCCTTCGGCGCCTTGGTGACGACCGGCGCCTCCTCGGCGACCTGGTCGGTCTTCAGCCGCTGGACGACCTTGTTGACGATCGTCCCGGGCTGGAGCTTTCCCGAGCCGAGCGCGAGATAGAAGTCCTCCGCCTTCTTGAAGCCCGTCTCGCGGATCACCTGGGCGAGCGTGGCCGAGCCGCGCAGCTTGGCGTACGGGAGGTTCTGCGCCTTGAGCGCCTGCTCGAGCGCCTCACGGCCCTTCGCCTCGGCGTCCTCGCGCGTCTCGCGCGAGTACCACTGGCGAATCTTGTTCCTGGCGCGCGAGCTCTTCGCGAGGGCCAGCCAGTCGCGTGACGGCCCGCGGCCCTGCTTGGCGGTGAGGATCTCGACGAAGTCGCCGTTCTTCAACGTGTAGTGCAGCGGCACGATGCGTCCGTTCACCTTCGCCCCGACCGTGCGGTGCCCGACGTCGGTGTGCACGGCGTACGCGAAGTCGATCGGCGTCGCGCCCGCGGGCAGCGTCTTCACCTGGCCCTTGGGCGTGAAGACGTGCACCTCCTCGTCGAAGAGGTCGGTCCTGAACGTCTTCATGAACTCGCGCGGATCCGCCTCGTCGGTCGTCCCTTCGTCCATCAGCTGCTTCACCCAGGCCACCCATTCGGCGTCGCGCTCGCGGGCGCCGCGCTTGTACAGCCAGTGCGCCGCCACTCCGTACTCGGCCGTCTCGTGCATCTCACGCGTCCGCACCTGGATTTCCAGCGGACGGCCCTGGGGTCCGATCACGGTCGTGTGCAGCGCGCGGTAGCCGTTGAACTTCGGCATCGCGATGAAGTCCTTGAACCGCCCGGGCATCGGCTTCCACAGCGAGTGGACGCGGCCGAGCGCGCCGTAGCAGTCGCGCGTCCCTTCCTCGTCGCCGCGCTCGACGATCACGCGCATCGCCGTGAGGTCGTAGATCTCGTTGAACTCGCGGCCCTTCTTGGCCATCTTGTCGTAGATCGAATAGAAGTGCTTCGCGCGTCCGGAGATCTCCGCCGGGATGTCGTCGCGGTCGAGCTCCTTCTGCAGGATCATCGCCGCCTCGCGCACGTGCTCCTCCCGGTCGGTGCGCCGCTCGGAGACCATCTGCTTGATCTCCTCGTACTTGCGCGGATGGAGCGTCTGGAACGCGAGATCCTCGAGCTCCCACTTGAGGGCGTGGATGCCGAGACGGTGGGCGATCGGCGCGTACACCTCGAGGGTCTCCCGCGCCTTCTGCAGCTGCTTCTGCTTGCCGAGGTACTCGATCGTCCGGAGGTTGTGCAGCCGGTCGGCGAGCTTGATCAGGATGACGCGCAGGTCCTCCGCCATCGCCACGATCAGCTTCCGGTAGTTCTCGGCCTCCGCATGCTCGCGGCTCTGGAACTGGACGCGCGTCAGCTTGGTCACGCCCTCGACCAGGTGCGCGATCTCGTCGCCGAACTCGGCGCGGATCTCGTCGATGTCGGTGTCGGTGTCCTCGACGACGTCGTGGAGGAGCGCGGCGGCCAGCGTGGCCTCGTCGAGCTGCAGTCCGGCGAGGATCTTGGCCGCGCCCCACGGGTGGTAGATGAACTCCTGGCCCGACTGGCGCACCTGACCGGCGTGTGCGCGCGCGGCCACCTCGAAGGCGCGTGCGAGGAGGTCGCGGTCGACGTCGGGCTTGTAACCCTCGACCGCGGCCAGCAGCTCGTCGATCAGCTCCTGATGTCGCTCGAGTACTGCCACTGACCCAGTGTACCCGCGCGTTTTTCAGAATCACGCCACGGGGGGATGACAGGAAAAGC
>DATJYG010000167.1:0-7414 GCA_035499695.1 Polyangiaceae bacterium | reverse complement strand
CTCGCTGCCGAGCGCATGACGATGGATCGCGGGACCGATAGGGAAGAAGACGACGGCAGCGAGGACTTGCCGCCCGGCGCATGATCCGATTCAGTCTCGTCCCCACGGCTGTTCCAGGTAATCCCGTGGCGTGCTGGATGGAGCTGACCGGGGACGGGGGCGGCGGCGGGATGAGGGGCACGCACATAGCGCGGCGAGCGCCGTCGCCGTCTTGCCGACGCCCATCTCGTCGGCGAGGATGGCGCGCCTGCGCGACCGGAGAAACTCCGCCCCCGACTTCTGGAAGTCGTAGAGCCTGCCGCCTCGGAGCTGGAACGTGCCGACGTGACGCCGCCAGACGCGGTCCAGATCGAGGGGGTGGCCGGTGCCGGCGACGCGGAACGTCCTCTTCTGCATCGGCGCGTCCGTGTCGACTTCGGCCCAGACGCAGGGCGACCCGTTCTGGACCTGGACGGCGAGGACCTCGGCCCCCGCGGGCATCTCGATGACGACGTCGTCCGTCACCTCGAAGGCGTATTTGTGGATAGTCCTCACGGCCACCGGTTCTCCTTTGCCGTCTTCAGGGCATTCTTCACCATCTTCAGGGCGAGCATGGAGTCCTCGCAGGCATCCTCACGGCCACCGGCCGGGCGAGGATGAAGATGCTGGCATGCGAGAAAAGGCGCTTGTCGCCCGAGGAGCGGCGCGACGCCGACCGGCACCCGATCGTGGGCGGGACGCGGAAGAAGGACGAGTAAGGCCGTCTTCTCCTCGCTTCCGCCTTCCGCCCTCACGATCCGAAGCGGGGACCAGTGCCACGTGCTCGCGGCGTGATACCGTAGGCCATGCGCGTTTTCCCAAGTGTCGCTACGCTGTCGTCGGCTGGAGGTCGAAACGGAGAGCAGGTCATCGTCGCGAGCTTGAAATGCCCGTGGACGTACGCCTCCGATGGTTCCGCACTCGCAGTCGATCACATCTCCGTCGAGACGACGGCAGACGGTGGCTCGTCGCGCTGGGTACGAGACGCGCCGTTCGAAGGCGTGTGGGAGGCGCTCAGCAACTTCATCTACATCGATGGTGTCGCGGGCGACGACGAGAATCTCGGTTTCTACGAAACGTTTCAATCTGCACCGGCCGCCATCAAGACCCATGCCGAGCTGAGCCGCCGCCTTGGTGCGCACGGCGCGTGGAAAATCGGTTCCAGCGTCGTCATCCAGTACATCGCCTACCCATCGGATCCGCTCGACTTCGACGTCGACTTCTCGCCGAACGGCTTGGGCGCGATTGTCGTGAAGGGCGCGCCGCTCACACCGCAGGCGTCCGGCACCTTTTCGGCAGTCACCGTACGTGACCGCTCCACGAACACGCCTTACGACGTCGCCGACGGCAGCGTGGACACGACAGACGACGTCACGCGGCGCATCCGCATCACTTCGGGAACGCGAGCCGGCGCGTGCGCGTGGGTGGCGAAGTCCACGGGGCCGGGGCTTCGTCGAACGAGCGAGTGGAACACCTGGTCGCCTCTGACGTTCACGTCGGCCGTCACCCCGGAAGCTGGCGACAGCTACGTGGTCGAGTCCTCGGCGTCGCAACTGTTGATCGCCCGCATCGACGTGCGCTCGTTCACGGGAGGATCATTCTCGACCGATCCTCCCGTTCCGACGCCGTCCATCATCTTCAATGACGTCGACTTCCGACCTCCCGTCGACGGAGCCGTTCCGCTCTTCCGCAACGCGGGCTGCTACCTCACCTTCTTCGACTGTCTCTTCGTGGACGGCGAATGGAACGTGAAGACGGACGCGCTATCGGGCGACGCGACGTCCTCGTACACGTACTTCGCCAACTGCTGCACCAACGGCGCAGGTGGCAACGTGCACTTCACGGGCGGCAGCTTCGTTGACAACTACATCGACGCCGGGCTCTTCTTCGGGGGCGTGTTCGCGCGACAGGCTGCGGGCGTAACCATCGACTACGACGCGCTCTTCCAAGAAGGCGACGCGCCCGTGCCGGCCGCCATCGAGTCAGGTCAGGTGCGCGTCGTCACGTTGGGCGTGATGGACTGGGGCGGCTACGGTGGGGTGATTGTCGGCGACGGCGTGGTCGGCTGCTTGGATCGCTCGGAGTCGGGCTACATGCCGGCGATTTGGGGCACGACCGCTGCGGCCGGTGCAGTCGGCATCGACGTGCGCGCCGGAGGCACGCTTCGTTACGTGCCGGGCACGCAGTTCACGATCACGGGTCCCGGCGGAGATTTCCAGATGGCTGAGGGCGCGACAGCGCGCGGCTGGAACGAAGCGCTGGGAAGCTACACGGCACCCCTCGCCTGCACGTGGGCGAATCTCGCGGGTGCCCTCGGCGGCAATGCCCACGCCGTCGCGAGCAACGCGCACGTCTACCCAAATCCTTCCGGCACCGGCCAGGCGCAGCCGTAGGTACGCCGCTCATCTGCGATGCTCTTGCCGATGTGAGACTCGGCCCGCGACGGCTTTCGCGTGGCGGCGCACGCTCGCGTGCATTCGTACGGAGCCTTCGCGAGAGATTCGAGCGACCGTCAGCGCGCCCAATAATCCGCGAAGCCGACGCCCATCACGCGAGCGACCGTCAGCGCGCCCAATAATCCGCGAAGCCGACGCCCATCACGAAGCCGAGCAGGATGAAGCCGATCGCGGCGACGATCGCCGCCTGCGTGGGATGCTCGGCGACGAACTTGTCGATCCACTCCTTCGGAATCATCGCGAACTCACGGGTGCCGCGGGTAGTACGGGTGCGGGACGCGCTGCGCGGCGGCCGCGCCGTGGAGCACGTGCAGCACGGCCTGCTTGCGCCGCTGCTCGACCGCGAGCGCGAAGGCGGCGCCCATCATGCCGCCGAACGCGGCCGAGAGGAGCACGTACGGCCGGCTCGCCGGGAAGAAGAGAGCGATCGCGCCCGAGGAGCCCGCGCCGAAGAGCACCGCCGGCAGGACGCCCGCCTTCTCCTCGAGGATGTCCTCGACGTACGGCGGTAGGAGCGCGCTCACCGTCGCCCCGCGCGCCGCGCCTCGTCGATCGTATCCTCGATCTCCTCGAGGACACTACGTGAGGCGGACGTCTCACCATCCTGAGGCCTTCCCTGGATTTCTTCCCCTGGCGCCGGCTTCGTGAGAAGATCGAGGGCGCGATGCCTCCTCCTGCTCCGCCAGCGCCGAACGAACCCATCCTCGAGCAAGGAGTCGTTCCCGCGCAAAACGCATGGCCTCCTCAGCCACCTCCGCGGCCGCCAACCGGAGGTGCCGGCGGGGGCGGCGCTCCGCCTACAGGGCCCGCGAACACGATGGCGTACTTCGGCGCCTCGGGACTGCTCACGGGGACACCGACGTTCGTAACCGTGGACCCCGTGGCGGGGGCCATCTACGTCGGTCAGACAGCGAGCGACCATGGCTCGGCTTCGCGCTTCCAGCTCACGTCGCTCGTGGCGAACGGCACGCAGTACCGGAATAACCAGTACGGCAACAACGGCGGCGCCCCGGGCATGTCGAGCTTCAAGTCGCGCGGCGCCGCCGTCGGGCAGCTCGCGGGCGTCCTCGCCGGCGATCCGCTCCAGAGGTTCGTCGCGGTCGGCGTCGCGCCCGACAACGCCTCCATCCCCCTCGCGAGCTTCATCACGATCCAGGTCCCGGCGAGCTTCGTCCCCGCCGGACAGAACTGGGTCCCGAGCGAGTACGAGCTTCAACTCGTGCCGCTCGCGGGCCCGATCAACTCGCGCCGCGTCGTCTTCAAAGTCTCGAGCGAAGGCGAGACGCAGACGCTCCGCGGCGTGCGCGCGGGCGGCGCATCGACCTCGCCGGCGAACCTCACGACCGGCACGCTCTGGTCGTCGGGCAGCGGGGCGCCGAACGGCGTCGTCACGGGATCCCCGGGCGACCTCTACACAAACACGGCCGGAGGCGCGGGGCAGACGCTCTGGGTCAAGGAATCCGGCGCCGCGACGAACACGGGATGGGTGGCGAAATGATGCTCGATCGGCCAGGAACTTTACGTCGTCCGAGAGAAGGAGCACAATCTTTCCATGTCGCGACTCGCAGGACTTTCGCTGCTTGAGACCGGCGCGCTCGGCGCCGCGCTGGGAGGGGCCTTCGGGTTCTTCGAACAAGGCATCGAGGACGTCCGCGAGCGTCACGTGCTCAAGTACGCCGTGCTCGGCGGCCTCGGGTTCGTCGCCTTCGCCGCACTCCGCGGCACCGCGGCGCCGGCTCACGTATTCGTCGGCGCGCCGGCAGCGAGCACCTGCGGTCCGGATCCCCGCTCGACGCCGGCCTACGCCCGGTGGCGCGCGTGCGTCGAAGGACCGCCGACGGGCAAGCCCAGCGACCCCAACCCTTGGGCCGCATGCGGTCCCGATCCCGGCTCGAACGAAGTCTACATGGAGTGGGTCGCGTGCCTTTGGCGAAACGGCGACCCGGCCTTCGTCTCCGACGTGCAACGCGTCATCGGCGTCCGCGCCGACGGCGTCGTGGGCCCGGAGACGCGCGAGGCGCTTCGACGCTTGCAGATCGTCACGGGCCAGCCCGCGACGGGTCGCATGGACCGGGCCACGTTGGAGATGGTGATTCTCGGTTGACGCTTTCGGGTGCGGTCAGTTTCCTTCCGGTTTCACGCCGCGCGCGAGCCGCTGTGACTCGGCTGCCGCCGTCCGCACGAGGATGATGAAGCCCTCCCAGAGCGCCGGGTCCGCGCCGCATGATGCCGCGAGATCGCCGGCCGTGGCCTCGGCGTTCTTCCAGTCACCCTCGATGACATCGCCGATGATGCCCTCGCCGAGCCCCGTCGCCTGGATGCTGACTGTCCGGATCCGGTGAAGCTCGACGGAGAGATCCTCTACCGTCCGCAGGCGATGCTTTCGCTCTTCGACGTCGATCATGCACCACGAGCGCAGGATGCGCTCGTGCATGCTCTCCTCGTAGCGGTCGAGCATCTTGTCGAAGATGCCTGCGATCTTGCCTCGGACCGCCTTCTTGTCACCGTCGTCGTCGTCGTCGTCCATCGCCTCATTCTTTCCGAGTTGCGCCCCGGCGACCACCTCGATCTTCATGAGGTGGGCGGTCGCGATCGATTCCTTGCGAGTCCCGATGCGTCGCTGATGACGAGGGAGGGATCCGCCGAGATCGGTGAGGACGATCGTCGCGAGGCGAAGCTCCCGCCCGCACCATGTCGTGAGCCAGAGCTTTTCGATCTTCCATCGCGTGTGCGATTCGGCGTGGAGCGACACGACTTCGCCGGCGGAGAAGCCGTCGAGCTGCTGCCGGTAGTCCCTCAATCTATCTCCTCGAGGTTCAACGTGAGATCTTCAAGGTTTCCGGAAGGGAGAGCATCCGGCGACCGCGAAGTACGCCGCCTCCCACGTGTCGAGGAACTTCGTCATGGTCTCCTTCGGGTCGAGCTTGCCGATCGCCTCGTCAGCTGCCTGGCGAGCACGAGCGTTCGGAAAGACGTCCTCGACGGAGCGTTCCCTCCTTTTGCGCTTCATGTGCCGTCCTCCTCGTTCGCAAGCTCGACGAGGACGTCGGCGTGGCAAGGCTTCGGCGCACACCAGCACCCGAGCACCTTGCCCCTCAGCTCGCGCCTACACTCCTCGAGGAGCACGGGTCGCGCGAGGATATGCGCGCGGAACTTCGCGATCACGGCTTCGCGGTCTCCGTCGCGCCCGAGGATGAAGGGGTTGCCCCACTTGCTCGGCCTCCCGACGTAGACGTCGTAGCGCTGGCGCTGGCAGTGGACGACCTTGCCGAATCCTCGGGCCATCGCTCGCTCACCCTCCTGTCTTGATCTCGAGCAGCGCCCCGTCGAAGCGCTCGAGGATCTGGTTCAAGAGGGTCCTGTCGTCCTTCGAGAGCTTCCTCATCGCCCGGCGGGCCTTCGGATCGTCTTTCGGCTGCTCCTCTGCTCGAAGCTCCTCGAGGAAGGCCTCCCGCGCCGCGGCCGCCTCGACCTCGAGCCCCGGCGGCCGCGCGTCACTCCAGATCATGTTCGCCGTGCGGCACCACTTGCCGGTCCGCGCGTAGAGCGCGACGCTCGTCCTCCACGCCTCCGAGTCCTCCTCGGGGACGGATCGGTCGGCCCACGACTTCGCGTAGGAGGACCCGCCGCCGAAGCCCGAGGGCACGTCGAACGCGATGGGCGCCCCGCGGACCGCGGGCTTCGGTCCCGCGGCCGCGCGGTGCGCGCTCTCCTTGAGGAAGGCGCGCAGGGCCGCCTTCTTGTTCTTCGCATCGATGTCGAAGACGCGTCGCGGAGTAGGTCCGTGGTCGACGATCGCGAAGTGCCCGCGACGGCCGCCGCGCGCGTATTGGCAGAGGGCGAGGTCGCCGCTCCGTATCGCCTTGCCGCGATCGTCGGTGCACTGCGCCGGATCGAGCGGCAGGCCGGCGGCGATGGCCTCGGCGTCCCGGTGAAGGACGAGCATCGCTGCTCGCGCGCGGCGCAGATCCTTGTGCCGGAAGATCTGCTTGCCCATGAGCGGCGTCGTCCCCATCGCCGGCCGGTCCTTGCGATCACCCTCCTCCTCTCGTGGCGGCGCGGCTTCTTCGAAGAAGGGCTTCGACCAGTCGATGACCACGTGCATGCCGCGCGCGTCGCGGACGATCTGGAGGGTCCCGAGGCGGATGGGCTGGCCGTCGTCGCCGACGAGCGGCGCGATGGTCTTGCCGCCGAACGAGGCGCCGCCCCTGTACTTGGGGCTGTCGATCTTGTTGCCGTGGCCGTCCGTCCACGCACGGCGATCGATCGGACGCTGCGCGACGTAGCGCCTGTAGCCGGGAAGGAGCGACTGCTCGTCGGGAGCGAAGACGGGCTTCGGCTTGTCGTCGTCGTCGTCGATCGTCACGACCTGCTCCACGTTCGGGTCTCGGCGCTCACCGCGGGCGCGCCGCAGATCGGGCACGCAAGCCGGGCTGCTTCGCCTCGGATGAAGAGGATCTCGACCGTTCGCTTGCAGGCGTCGCATCGACCGATCAGGAAGATCTCGCCGAGGGTGAACGTGCGGTCTCGGCAGAAGTGAACGACTTCGGATCCGGTTTTCATGAACGCACCACCATCACCATGAGTCGCTGCGCGGACCGCGGAAGCGCTCCTCGGCGTCGTGCCAGTCGGTGTCCCGGAGAGCGCCGGAGCTGGGATTCCAGCTTCCGCTTCTCTGCTGCACCGCGATTCGCTTCACGTCCTTCATGGGTTTCTTCGTGGACTTCTTTTTCGCGGGTTTCGTGGGCTTCTTCGATCTCGTCTTCGAGCGAACGAGCTGCCACTTGTGCTGCGACTCGCTCCACACGCTGCGCCACCCGGCGATCCTTGGGCGGCGCGGCTTCGGCGACAGACGCATCGCCGCGCGCATCGCGAGCACGATGCGGCCCGCCTTGGAGACCGAGTCCGTCGCGCAGAGAAGCTCTGTGATCTTGCGTCCG
>DATJYG010000166.1:0-6876 GCA_035499695.1 Polyangiaceae bacterium | reverse complement strand
AGAGGGCTCCGCTACGGGTCCATCGAGGTCGTCGTCCACGACGCGCGCGTCGTCCAGATCATCCGCACCGAGAAGCGTCGCATCGTGAAGTGAGACCTCGCTACGCCACGAGGCGCGCGAGCACCCCGACAACGCTTCGCCCAGCCCACCGGAACCCCGGAGGCACGGCACCCCGAAGGGAATCGCCGTGCATCTTCGTTCCGTGTTCACCGTGGCCGTGCCGCTGGTCCTCGCGAGCCTGTGGCTGGTCCGAGAGGTGTCGGCGCAGGAGTCCGCGCCCCCGTCGCAGCCGGAGCTCGCGCCCCAGCCTGCGCCCTCGCCGCTGACAGGGCAGGACGCCGGGACCTCCGGCTATCACAACGGCAACTTCTTCGTCCGCACGCCGGACGACGTGTTCCGTCTCTACGTCCAGGGCCGCGTCCACGTGGACTACTACTCCTCCTTCGGCTCCGGGCTGGGCAACCTCGCTCCGGGGCAGTCCGTCTCTCAGGGCTTCTCGCTCCGGCGCGCGCGCCTCGAGATGGCGGGCGAGTTCTTCCAGCAGTGGCAGTGGCAGCTCGGAGCCGAGTTCGCCCCCTCCGCGGACGACAACGTCGCGGCGAACACGGCCTCTCTCTCGTGCAAGGTCAACGCGACGACCTCTTACGAGACGTGCAACCCGCAGGAGAACCCCGTCGACAACCCCAGCATGAAGCCGGCACCGACGGATGCGTTCATCAACTACGCGCCGTCACCGTGGGCCAACGTGCAGGTCGGGCAGTACTACCTGCCCTTCACGCTGGAGAACCGCATCAGCGACAACACGACGGCGTTTCTCGAGCGCGCGCTCGTCGTCCGCACCATCGGCGTGCCGTCGCAACGCGACATCGGCGCCATGTTCTGGGGCGAGTCGCCCGATCGCCTCCTCTACTACACCGTGGGCGTCTTCAACGGGGACGGACCCAACCGACCCAACGTCGACGCGCGCTACGACCTCGCGGGGCGCGTCTTCATACGCCCGTTCGTAAAGTCGGCGGGCGGCTCGATCAAGTGGGCCCAGATCGGCGCCTCGGTCCACGGTGGCTCGCGCGATGCGACGAAGGTCGGCTACGACATGCCCGCCCTGACGACGGGCGAGGGGTTCGCGTTCTGGAAGCCCACGTACACCGACTCGCACGGGCGTCTGCTGCACGTCATCCCCAGCGCCGCGCAGGAAGCGTTCGCTGGCGACATCTACGTGCCGGTCGGCAACTTCGATTTCACCGGCGAGTTCGTCTACGCCCACTACGACACCCGCGAGGCGGTCGACGGCTTGCAGCTATCGCCCTTCACCGAACGCCTCGGCGCGCTCGACGGCTGGGGCCTCTATGCGCAGGTTGCCTACTGGTTCATCGGCGACCACGAAATCCTCGGCTACCCCAGCTACGGGCGGCCCATCCATGTGGACCTCACGCGGCCGCAGCGCCCGGCCGAGCACGGGCTGCAGGCCGTGGCGCGCTTCGATCAGCTCTCGCTCAACTACGCGGGCGCTTCGCGCGGGGGGACGAACGACTCCAAGACACCCAACGGCGACATCGAGGTCTCGTCGTTCGCGCTCGGGGTCAACTACTGGGCCACGCGCCATCTGCGCGTCAGCGCGAACTACGTGTTCTACGACCTTCCCGCGCACGCGCTCGTGTCCTCGCTGCACGAAGTCTCGGCACGAGTCGGCGTGCAGTTCTAGGCGCCTCGTTCTCAGTTGAAGGTGAGCGACGCCAGCACCGAGCCGCCGCCGACGTCGTGGTGCGTCTGCCCGTCGCTCAGGCCCGCCCCGATGAGCCGGCCCATCACGCCGATGCCCCACTCGTCACCGATCGCCCACTCGTAGCCGATGTCGAACACGGCGCCGCCGCCGAGGATCGAGTTGGTCTGTATGACCCCCTTGTCGTCCGACAGCGTGATGCGTGCGGCGCAGAGGGCGCCGCCCAGGTGGAAGCCCTTGTTGGGGTTCAGGTACCACTCGATGAACGGCCCGAGGAGACCGAGCGTCCCCACCTGGTAGTCGGTCGCCACGTTGAGCCCGTTGATCGACATCGTCGGGTTGACCATGGTCTCGGAGTACACGGCGCCCCCGATGACGAGCCCCGGCTTGACGGCCCCGCCGAGCCCCAGCTCCAGCGAGCCCGTGCCGCCCGATGCGGTCCCGGTGTAGATACCCGTCCCTCGTACCTGCATGCTGTCGCCGAACCCGCCGACCCCCGCCCCGAGCCGCAGGTAGAAGCCGGTGTGCTTCGGCGCAGGTGGAGGAGCCACCGGCTCCGGTCCGGCCACGACGGGTGGCGGTGGTGGGGGCGACTGCTGAGCGAGAGCAAATGACGGGAGGGCGGTGCTCGAGAGCACCGCGAAGAAGCAGCACCAGCGGCGGATCATGCGGTCCCTCCTCCTGCGGGGGGCGTGACGTGCGGGCGGCCAAAGCTGCAACCGGCGTTCCGGCGTGAACGCCCAGCGCTCACGGGGTTCTGCGCGCGCCCGTGTCGCTCGGTTCACGCTGCGGCGTGTGACCGGCGAGACGTCACGCCTTCTCGTCTTCCTGTGACGCCAGCCACTTGCTGAGCGTCTTGGCGTCCACGTCCAGCGCCTCGGCGGTGCGCGTCTTGTGCCCTCCCAGGCGCTCGAGCGCCCACGCGGCGTAGCGGCGCTGCACCTCGCGAATGGGGAGCACGCCCGTGCCGCCCCCGACCGCCGCCGGCAGCCCCGGGGCGGGGGCGCTCGTGATGGACGGCGGCAGGTCGGTGGCGTGGATCTCGGCGCTCTTGCCGAGCAGCACGACGCGCTCGACCGCGTGCGCCAGCTCGCGCACGTTGCCCGGCCACGCGTACTCGAGGAGCTTCGCGAGCGCGTCGGGCGCGAACCGCTCGACCGGCGACTGCGCGTGCCGGCCCTTGCTCTCGGCGAGCAGGCGCTCGATGAGCGGCGGGATGTCCTCGCGGCGGTGGCGCAGCGCGGGGATCTCGATGGTCACGACGTCGAGCCGGTAGAGCAGGTCCTCGCGGAAGGCCCCCGTACGCGCACGCTCGCGCAGGTCACGATGCGTGGCCGCGATGACGCGCACGTCCACCGCGCGCTCCTTGCTCGCGCCGACGGCGCGCACCATGCCGCTCTCGAGGACGTGGAGCAGCTTGGCCTGCAGGCCGGCGGACATCTCGCCGATCTCGTCGAGGAGCATCGTCCCGCGGTCGGCGTCGACGAAGAGACCGGCGCGCGCCGTGGTCGCCCCGGTGAACGCGCCCTTCACGTGGCCGAAAAGCTCGCTCTCGAGCAGCGCCTCGGGAAGCGCCGCGCAGTTGACCGTGACGAACGGACCGCCGGCGCGCGAGCTCGCCGCGTGGATGGCCCGCGCGAGCACCGTCTTGCCGGTCCCCGTCTCGCCTGCGAGCAGCACGGGGCTCGCCGCGTCGGCCACGCGCGCGGCCACGTCGAGCACCTCGCGCATCGCCGGGCTCGCGGCCACCAGGGTGCCGAGGCCCGCCTCCCGCTTGAGCGCCGCCCGCAGCGCCTGGGCCTCGCGCCGGACGCTCGCGGCTTCCAGCGCACGCCCGAGGAACAGCGCTAGCTCGTCCACCGCGAAGGGCTTCGTGAGGTAGTGCGCCGCGCCCTGCCGGATCGCGTCCACCGCGGTCTCGATGGCGCCGTACGCGGTCATCACGATGACCGGCCTCTCGGGTGCCGCCTTGCGCGAGATCGCGAGCAGCCCCATGCCGTCGACCTGCGGCATGCGCAGGTCGGTCACGAGCGCGTCGATGCCCTCGGACTCCAGGCGTTTCGCCGCCTCGACGCTCGAGGCGCACGCCTCCGCCTCGAACTCGCGGTCCGTGAGACCCTCGGCGAGGGTCTCTGCCATCTCGATGTGGTCGTCGACGACGAGGACGCGCGGGCCCGGCACGCGCCCCACTGTAGCGCGCGTTTGGTCAGATCACTTGCCCTTCAGCCATTTCGCCACGTCGGCCGCGCCGTGGTCGCGCAGCGCCGCGCAGAGAGACGCCTGCTCGAGGCGCTCCTCGAGGGGGCGCTTGACCCCCTCCATCGCGACGATGGCCGGCTCGAAGAACGCCTTCGCGTCGTCGTGATCCGCGTTGGTGCACATCGCGCCCGCCACCCCGACGAGCATCCCACCGCCGCGCGAGCCGGGGATGTGCGCGCGGATCTTGCCCCAGTTGTCCTTCTCCCACGCGTAGAGCACGGGGGCCGCCTCGCGCCGCCCGAGCGCGGGACCGAACAGATACCGGAGCTCGCCGAGGCGAATCTCGTCGCTCAGGCCCACGTCGAAGGCCTGCCGCAGCACCGCCGGATCGTCGAACCAGGCCATCGCGCGGATGGCCACGATGCGGTCCTGCGGCGTCTTCGCGTTCTTGGCCGCCGCGCGCAGCTCGTCGAGTCGCGAGGCGTTCGCACGGATCGACGCGAGGGGCACCGCGACCGTCGCCGTGTCCGATGGAACGCTCGCCGGGTCCTTGAGCCACTTCTGCGCGTACTTCTCCGCCTCGGTGAGCGTCGCCGGGTCGTGCGCGAGGTGTCCCATCGCGAAGAGTACCGAGTGTCGCGCGAGCACGCGGTCGTCGTCTTCCTTCTTGCCGCCCTCCCAGCCGAGCATCGCCTTCTTGCCGGCGAAGCGCGCCGCGACCCAGCGGCGGAACGCGGGACGGTTGCCGTCGTCGACGAAGGTGCGATCCATGTCCTCCACGACGGACGTCAGCTGGTCGACGACGAACCGGTTCGTCTCGGCGTCGAAGGTCGGAAGCACCTCGAAGAGCGCGCTCGCGTCGAGCGCCCCCTGGCGAACCTCGGCCCACGCGTTCGAGACGAGCCCCAGGCGATCGACCGGATCGAGCGCACGCGACACGCGCGCCAGCGCCAGGAGCTGCGGGCGGTCGAGGACGAAGCGGTAGTAGCCGGCCCCGTCGGCGTTCGGGTAGAGCCACGCGGGGCAGTGCGCGCCGAGGTCACGCGCGATCGGGTCGGCTCCGAGCGTGAAGCAGCTCTTGCCCTTCTGCCCGTCGCTCGAGACGCAGACGGGGAGTGTCCACGACCGCGGCGGGTCACCGCCCGCACCGAGCGGCCGCCACTCCGACTCGCGCAGCTCGAGCTTGCCGCCGTTCTTGCCTCCGCACTTCCAGCTGAGGAGCACCGACGGCACGCCCGGGTGATCGAGGAAGCCGCTCGCGATGGCGCCGACCCTCTGCGTCGAGACGTACTCGAGCGCGTCGAAGAGGTCGTTCGCGCTGGCGTTGCCCCAGGCGTTCGCCTGGACGTAGCGCTGCACGCCGCGCCGGAACATGTCGGCCCCGAGCCAGCTCTCGAGCATGCGCAGGACTGCGGCGCCCTTCTCGTAGGTGAGCCCGTCGAACGACTCCATGGCCTCGCTCACCGAGTGCACCGGCTGGCGCACCGCGCGCGCCGAGTGCAGCGCGTCGGTGTCCATCACGTGCTGCACGCCCGCGATCTCCTCTGTGGTCGCGCCGAACGAGGGCTTCCACGCGTCGACCATCTTCGACTCGGCCCACGTGGCCATCCCCTCGTTGAGCCAGATGTCGTCCCACCACTTGGCCGTCACGAGATCGCCGAACCACTGGTGCGCGAACTCGTGCGCGATGACCAGCGCCTGCCTGCGCCGCGCGGTCGTCGTCGCGCGGGCCGGGTCGATCTCGAGCAGCTCCTCGCGGAACGTGACGAGGCCCGGGTTCTCCATCGCGCCGGCGGCGAAGTCGGGCACCGCGACGACGTCGAGCTTCGGGTACGGGTAGCGCACGTCGAAGTACTCGCCGAGCTTGGCGACGAGCGCGGCCGACGCCTCGAGCGCGAGGCTCGTCAGCCCGCCCTTGCCCTTGGGCGTGACGGCGCGGATGGGGAAGGGAGACGTCTGTCCCTGGACGACGTCGAAGTTGCCGACGGCGAACGCCACGAGGTAGCTCGGCAGCGGGCGCGACGTCTCGAAGTGGTAGAGCACCATGCCGTCGGGCGTGTCCTCGTGCGACGCCTCGGGCGCGTTCGCGAGGGCGAGCATGCCGCGCGGGGTGGTGATGCTCACGTCGTACGCCGTCTTGAACCCGGGCTCGTCGAAGCACGGGAAGGCGCGCCGCGCGTCGGTCGCCTCGAACTGCGTGTACGCGTACCAGGCGTCGCCATCCTTCACGCGATAGAGCCCCGCCAGGTCCGGCGCGAACGGGGCATCGTAGGCGATCTCGAGCACCGCCTGACCCTGCGGCAGCGGCCGCGCGAAGGTGAGCACCAGCTCTTCCTGGATGACACCCCCATTCGCGAGGCGCGTGCTGGGAGTAGCGGGGATGTCCGGGCCGCCGGCGACGTGAGCGACGGCGCGCGACACGGTCATGTCGCGCGCGTGCATCACGACGTTCCACGTCGGCCCGGGGACGGCGACCTGGATGGTCGTCGTGCCCGAGAAGCGCGTCTGCGCCGGATCGATGCGCAGCGCGAGCGCGTAGCGCTGTGGGGTCACCGTCGCGGGAAGCCTGCCGTCGTCGCGGGGAGCGGGCGCGGGGGGCGCCGGCGTCCCGATCGCTGCAGAGCTCGAGCCGGCGACCGGCGCGGGCGCAGCGGGACCGCTGCCCGTCTCGGCCCCGCAGGCGGCCAGGGCGAGCAACGTGACGAGCGGGATGGCGATCGGACGGCGCATCGGGGTTCTCCTTTATTCCGGGGCGAACGCTCGCGAGATGGCGGCCTTCCGTCAAGGGGGTCGCGATGCCTCGCCCGCATCAGGCGGGCGCGTCAGGCGGACTCGCTGCAATTGGCCACCCTAGCCGGAACGCCGGCTCTGCGCGCTGGAACGCGCGTTGCTGAGTCGAGGGCCATGCGTTTCCTCTTTCACGCCATGCTGGTGGCCGCGGTGGCCATCGTCCTCGT
>DATJYG010000165.1:0-9459 GCA_035499695.1 Polyangiaceae bacterium | reverse complement strand
GAAGCTCGTCCGCGAGCTCTCCATCCACACCGCCATCGAGGAGGCGATCTTCTATCCCGCTGTGAAGAGGAGCATCGGCGAAGCGAAGGAGCTCGCCCTTCAGTCCCTCGAGCAGCACGACATCGTCATGTGGGAACTCCGTGCGCTGGCGACGATGAACGTGACCGACGAGCGACTCAACGCGCGGATCAGGGTCCTGAGGGACCTCGTCATGGCTCACGTCGAACGCGAGGAGAACGACCTCTTCCCCATGGTGGAGCAGGCGTTCGGCGTAGCGCAGCTCGAGAAACTCGGCGCTCATCTCCAGGCGGCGAAGATCGCCGCGTCGATGCCCTCTCGGCCGAGGAAGACGCGCAAGCCCGCGAAGGCAAAGCACGCCCACCATCACCCGACGCACTGAACGCGATGTCCCCGATCGCGTGACGAAAGGCCTGACTCGTCAAAGAGCGCCACTCTCGCTCGAACTCGTCGCGCAGCCGGTCACGGGCCTCGGTTCGGCCGCGCGCGGACCTTGTGCATCACCGCGAAATCCGCGGTGGGCAGGCGCGTGTCGTAGGCGGGCACCTGGTCGAAGGCGCCTTGCCGAGGGGCTTTCTCAGCTTGCGTGCGCCTTCTCGCGAGGCGCTGCGGAGCGCTTCGTCGAGGGGCTCGGAAGGCCACATCGCTTCACCGGCTGGGGCAGACTACGTGCGCCGTACCGAACCCGCGCTCGACCTCGGGTCGTGCCCGAGGATGGTCCTGTCGAATTGGAGCAGGAGCCTCACGAGTCGTGAGCCGTCCTCCTGAGTGACACCATTGCGCCGCGCGGAAACCTCGAGCCTGCGCGCGAAGGTGATGACGCGTTCCCACGTGACGGGCTGACCCACCTCGATGTCCATATCCATCATCGCACCGGGGGTGCATCGCTCGTGCCCGTGGTGGGCGCCGACGCATCTCATCCCTCGGGCAACTCGGCCCTCAGGCGTGCGACTCGCGCGCGGCGACTGATTGACCCCGACCAGGCGGCCCATCTCGTCGACGCACATGATGCGCGACTTCTGGTGACGCGCCATCAGCATCTTCGCGCGCTCGAGGTCGTCCGTGGTCCGGCGAGTGACGACCTCCTGGGTCATCACGTCACCGACGCGGGGTCGCGGTCGGTGATCGTCCCGATCGCGACGCCCGTGCTGTCGCAGACCGGCAGGAATCCGACATTCCTCTCGAGCATGCGTTGCGCCGCGTCGGAGACCGCGGCGCTCGGGCTGGTGGACTCCGGTTGCCCCTTCATCATGTCGCTGCACTGCATGATGGTCACCTCGGGTCACCGGGAGCTCAGGCTGGCACCCTGCCGTGGCGCCCGAAGAGCAGCGATACGACGGCCAGCACCAGGAACACGACGAACAACACCTTCGCGATGCCCGCAGCGCCGGCAGCGATCCCTCCGAAGCCGAAGATGGCCGCGACGATGGCGATGACGAAGAACACAGCCGCCCAGTACAGCATCCGGCGCCTCCGTTTCTCGTCGGACGATCGTGCACCGCACGTGCCGTACTCCTTCCCGGCGTGACGAAGAAGAGCTGAGCGCCCGACGCCTGCTACGATGAGACTCAGGGTGAGCGACGGGACGTCCAGAGACCGGCCGAGCGATCGACCGACGCAACCTCCGGGAGCGGAGC
Organism: Polyangiaceae bacterium; assembly: GCA_035499695.1. Lineage (GTDB taxonomy): Bacteria > Myxococcota_A > Polyangia > Polyangiales > Polyangiaceae > Palsa-1150. The sequence continues at coordinate 7,804 of DATJYG010000165.1, read as the reverse complement.
GCCAATCGGGGCGCGTCCCGAGCGCGTCGATGCCGACGTCCGAAACACGGGACCTGCGAGGTGGCGGCACGACCAGCCAGCGCGGGACGCTCCCGGCTCCCGAGGTCGTGGCGCGCAGGCTCCTCGAGCTCGACGAGCTGGGGTGGCTCGCGCTCGACGACGATGCGCTGCGTGTCGCCGAGGTCGTGGACGGTGTCCGCACGATCCGCGAGCTGTCCGCGCTCTGCGGCCTGCCCCTGGGCCTGACGCAGATGCTGATCGCCCATCTGCGCGACCGGCACGTCGTCACCCTCGGTTGATACCGAGCTCGGCTCAGCGCAGCGTGTACTGCGGCAGCCTCATGACGAGCGACTGCAACCCCTCCGCGAAGGTCGGGTGGATGAACTCGACGTCCACGATCGCTCGCGCCTTGGCGCCCGCCTGCATCAGCACGACGAACACGTGCAGGAGCTCGCCGACCTCGGCGCCGACGAGCGACGCCCCGAGAATCCTCTCGGTGGACGGATCCAGCAGGACCTTCATGGTGCCTGCCGTCTCGTCGACCTCGATCGCGCGCGCGACGTCGCCGAACGGCATGGTCGCGACCTCGTACTTCACGCCGCGCCTTCGCGCTTCCTTCTCGTTCAGGCCCACCGTGGCGAGCTGCGGGTCCGTGAACACGGCGTAGGGGATGATGCGATCGTTCCGGCGGCGGCGAGGAGCATCCGGCTTCGTGAGGGCGTCGAAGAGCAGCCGGTGATCGTCCCAGGACGTGTGCGTGAACTGCGGGCCACCCAGCACGTCGCCGACCGCGTACACGCCTGGCGCGCTCGTGGCATAGTACTCGTCGGCGACGACGTAGCCGCGGGAATCGAGACGCACGCCGCCAGCCTCGCATCCCAGATCGTCGGTGTTGGGTTTGCGCCCGAGCGCGACGAGGAGGTGCGATCCGCGCACCTGCGAACCGTCCGACACCTTCACGACGATGTCCCCGTTCACCTTGCCGATCTCCTCGGCCCTGGAGCGCAGCTTCAGCTCGATCCCCTCGTTGCGAAACACCTCTTGAAGAGGCTCGACCACGTCGGCGTCCTCGCGGCCCAGCAGGTGGTCGCCCGCCTCGATGATGACGACCTCCGCGCCGAACCGGCGGAACATCTGGCCCATCTCGCACCCGATGTAGCCGCCGCCGAGCACGACGAGCCGGTCCGGTATCTGGCGCAACGCCATGATCGAGCCGTTGTCGAGCGACGGGACCTCGCTCAATCCCCGGATGGGCGGAGCGGCGGGCCGCGCGCCGACGTCCAGGACGATGATGGGCGCCCGATAGCGCTCCGCTCCCGCTTCGAGCGTGCGCTCCCCCACGAACCTCGCGTGCTCGCGGACGACGCGCAGGCGCTCGCCGGCTCCGGTCAGGTGCCTCGCGACCCCGGCGCGCCACCTGTTCACGATCTCGTCCTTGCGCGCCACGACCGCCTCCAGATCGACCGCGACCGAGCCCACGCGAACGCCGAGACGTCCGGAGGTCCTCGCCACGTGCGCCGCGTGGGCGCTCGCGATCATCGTCTTGGTGGGTGTGCAGCCCGTGTTGGTGCACGTACCGCCGAGATGGCCCCGCTCGAAGAGCACGACGTTCTTGCCGGCCGCCGCCAGACGCGTCGCCAGGGGCATCGCCGCTTGACCGCTACCAACGAGGATGACGTCTGCCTCTTGCATCGGTGGAACCCAGTGCGCAATGCGTGCCAGGAGAGCTCAGGGCGCGGCGATCCAGCGACCCGCATCCCAGCGGTAGACCTGCGGCGAAACCGGCCGGTCGCTCGACTGGTAGAGCCCCTGGATGGCGGCACGCAGCTTCACGAGCTGGTCGGTGGCCGGAGCGATGGCGACGACGAGCACGTCGTTGGCCGGAGCCCCGACGAAGATGGGCTTGCCGAGCTTCGTCGAGAGCGCAGTCCAGTCCTCGGTCAGGAGCAGGCGGCTCGACTCGAAGTAGTTGCCGCCCGCGATCACGCTCACGTCGCCAGGCTTGGACCGCGCGAGCTCGGGCGGTGACCTGCCGAGACGTGCGGTCAGGTTGGTACGCGCGACGGCGGGCAGATCGGCGCGCGTGAGGCCGAGCGTCGTCATGTCGCCGGGGCGGAGCAAGCGAATGGCCTGGGGCAGATCGACGACGTAGGTCGCGAACAGATCGCCGACGAACGGCTCGACCACGGTACCCGCCGCCGAGGTTCCTCCCATCGAGTCGAAGTACGCGCGCGGACGCAGCACGGCGACGACCTGATCGCGCGTCGCCTTCGCGGCGGGCGCCTCGATCGCGGCCACGGAGCTGGTCACGAACGAGCGCGCCTCTTGCTCGCAGTGAGGCGCGTCGCGCTGGCAGGAGGCCCACACGCGATCGAGCGATACGCGAAGGTCGTGCTTGTCCGTCTCGGTGACGTGCAACGTGAGGGGTTCGACGACCTGCACCTCGAAGGCGGCAGATGCTTCGCTGAAGAGGCGCGCGACCGACTGGGTGAGCGACGCCTGCGTCGTCGCATCGAACTGAGGTGCCACCGGCGCCGCGGGCACCTCGACGCCGGGTGCCGAAGCGGTCGGCGAGGGAGCGGGCCTCGAAGCTGCTGCGGGTGCGCACGCCGGGAGGAGCGTGGCCAGCGCGAGCCATCGCGCGGCGTTCGTGAGGCGTGCGAGGAGCATCCTCTAGGCTAGCTCGCGCTCACCGAAGCGCAGCGGCCACCTCAAGCGTGACCCGCTTCGTCCTCACTCGGCGGGGGCCGGCAGTGCCTGGGGCGGCACATCGGCCGCGGTCGGCTCCGCGGCGGCCTTGCGCTCGGCCGAGTGGTCCTTCGCCAGCAGCACGTACACCGACGGGACGACGAACAGCGTGAAGAGCGTGCCGATGCTCATGCCGCCGACGAGCACGATGCCGATCGAGTTCCGGGCGACCGCGCCCGCGCCCGTCACGAGCGTCAGGGGGAAGTGGCCGACCACCGTCGCCACGGTCGTCATCAGAATGGGGCGCAAGCGCGTGGCAGCGGCGGCCTGCACCGCGGCGAGCTTGCTCATTCCGGCGAGCTGCTGGGCGTTCGCGAACTCGACGATCAGGATCCCGTTCTTGGACACGAGCCCCACGAGCGTCACCAGCCCGACCTGCGAGTAGATGTTGAGCGTCGTCGTCCAGCCCTCGGTGAGCTTGAAGTGCATCCCCGGCGGTCCGGCGAACTTGAGGAACGTGAAAGCCAGCGCGCCGAACATCGCGAGCGGCACCGAGGCCGCGAGGATGACGAACGGGTCGCGGAACGAGTTGAACTGCGCCGCCAGCACCAGGAAGATGAGGACGATGGCCAGCCCCATCGCCGGGAGGAACTTGCCCGACTCCTGCCGGAGCTGGCGCGACTCGCCCGTGTAATCCACGCGGTAGCCGGCCGGCAGCACCTTGGCCGCCGCGGCCTCGAGCACCTTGAGCCCCGCGTCGAGCGAGCGCGGCGCGACGCCCGAGATCTTGACCGAGTTGAGCTGCTGGAACTTGTTGAGCGTCCGCGGCTCCACGCCCGTCTTGATCGAGGCGACCGCGCTCAGGGGGACGAGCTGTCCTCCCGGTCCGCCGAGGTAGATGTCCGTCAGCTGCTCGGGGGTCAGCCTCGCCGCGCGCTCGACCTGCGGGATGACCTTGTAGCTTCGCCCGTCGATGTTGAACCGGTTGACGAAGTTGCCGCTGAGCATCGACGAGAGATCCGACCCCACAGACTGCATCGTGAGCCCCATCGACGCGACCTTGTCGCGGTCGATCACGAGCTCGCTCTTCTCCTGATCGATGCGCACGTCGGTGATCGGCGGGAAGGCGAACTGACCGCTCTTGGCCGCCTCCTGCACGAGCTTCTGGGCGAAGGCGACGATCTCCTCGTGCGGCGCCGAACCCGAGATGACGAACTCCACCGGGAACGTACCGGCGCTCGGCAACGCCGACGGCAGGAACGCGGGCGCGCGCACGCCGGTGATCCCGTTCAGCTTCGGCGACAGCTCCTCCTGGATGGCGAAGATGTTGCGCTTCCGTTCCTCCCAGGGCTTCACGAGCATGCCGCCGAAGCCGCCGGTCGGGAACGTCACCTGGAAGCTCTGCTCGAACTCCGGCGTCGAGGCGTACGTCCTCTGGACGGTGTCCACGTACGGCATGAGCTGCTCGACCGTCGCGTTCGCCGGCGCATCGACCGCGCCGAACATGACGCCCTGGTCCTCTGCAGGCGCGAGCTCCTGCGGCGAGAAGAGGTAGAGAGGCACCACCGCGAGCGACAGGGCGATCCACACGCCGTAGACGGCCGGGCGCGTGCGCAGCGTCGTCTCGAGCATGCGCGCGTAGGTGCCGCGGAGCCACTCGAAGCCCCGGTCGATCAGGGTGGTCAGCCAGCCGTGATGCGACGCGCTCAGCATGCGCGAGGACATCATCGGCGACAGCGTCAGCGCGACGACGCCCGAGATGAGCACCGCGCCGGCGAGCGTGAAGGCGAACTCGCGGAAAAGCGAACCGGTCAGCCCGCCCTGGAAGCCGATGGGCGCGTACACGGCGGCGAGCGTGATGGTCATCGCGACGATGGGTCCGACGAGCTCGCGCGCCCCCGCGAGAGACGCCTGGAGCGGCGTCTTGCCGTCGCGGATGTGCCGCTCGACGTTCTCGACGACCACGATCGCGTCGTCGACCACGAGGCCGACGGAGAGCACGATGGCCAGGAGCGTGAGCAGGTTCAGCGTGAAGCCGAACACCTGCATGAGAAAGATCGCTCCGATGAGCGACACCGGGATCGCGACCACGGGGACGAGCACGGTCCGGAAGCTCCCGAGGAACAGGAAGATGACGACCATGACGATCAGGATCGTCTCGAGCAGCGTGTGGACGACCTCGTCGATCGCGCTGTTGATGTACTTGGTCGAGTCGAAGGCGACCGTCGCGCGCATGCCCGACGGCAGCTCCTTCTGGATCTTCTTCACCTCTTCGTTGACGCGCCCGATGACGTCGAGCGAGTTGGCGTTCGGGAGCACCCAGACGCCCATGAACACGGCCTTCTGGCCCGAGAAGCGGACCTCCTGGTCGTAGGTGTCCGCGCCGAGCACCACCTCGGCGACGTCCTGCAGGCGCACGAGGGTCCCGTTCTGCTCCTTGACCACGAGCTTGCGGAAGTCGTCGACGTTCTGCAGGTCCGTGCTCGCCGAGAGGTTCACCTGGACGAGCTGCCCCTTCGTCTGTCCGACGGCCGCGAGGTAGTTGTTGGCGGCGAGCGCCGCGCGCACCTGCGCCGGGCTCACGCCGAGCGCCGCCATCCGGTCGGGCTTGAGCCACGCGCGGATCGCGAAGGTGCGCCCGCCGAGGATGTCGGCCTTCTGCACGCCCTCTATCGCGGACAGGCGCGGCTGCACGACGCGAATCAGGTAGTCCGTGACCTGGTTCTCCTCGAGGATGTCCGAGCCGAAGCTCAGGTACATCGCCGCCAGCGCCGCGTCCGAGGGCTCGATGTTGATCGCGGGCACCTCCGCTTCCGGCGGCAGGTCTGCGCGCACCTGGTTCACGCGCGCCGTCACGTCGGCCAGCGCTTTCGCCGCGTCGAAGTTGAGCTTGAGGCGAACGTTGACCGTCGAGAGCCCCTGGGTGCTCTGCGACTCCATGTAGTCGATGCCGTCGGCCGCGGCGATCGCGCGCTCGAGCGGTGTCGTGATGAAGCCGCGCACCAGATCGGCGTCGGCGCCTACGTAGACGGTGTGCACCGTGATCGTGGCGCTCTCGAGCTTCGGGTACTGGCGGACGTTCAGCGTCCGGATCGCCTGGATGCCGGCGATGATGATGACGAGGTTGACGACGATCGCGAGGACCGGCCGCCGCACGAAGATGTCGGTGAGCTTCATGGCGGCGACGCTTCAGTGGTTCTCGGGATGCGGCGCCAGCTCGGCCTTGGGCTGGTCCGCTGCGGCGTTCACGACGACGGCCGCACCGTTGTGCAGCTTGAACGCGCCGGCGGTCACTACGTCCTGACCCACGCTCACGCCGCTGGTCACCGCGGCGAAGTCCCCGCGCGTCTCGCTGACCTTCACGAACTGCTGGCGAGCGACCTTGGGGTGATGCCCGTCCGCGGTCGATACCGGGTTGCCCGCGTCGTCCTTCTTGTCCTCGACGACGAAGACCGAGTCTCCGTACGACGCGTGGACGAGCGCCGAGACCGGCAGGATCGTGACGTCGCGCGAATCGGGGAGGATCACCGAGATGCGCGCGAACATCCCGGGGAGCAGCTTCGCGTCGCGGTTCGGGAGGCTCGCGCGCAGCTTGATCGAGCGCGTCGTCGCGTCGATGGTCGGGTCGACCGCGGCGAGAGACCCGTCCACGGGGGCCGTCCCCTCCCCTTCGATCACGACGCGCACGGGCATGCCCAGCGAGAGGCGCTTGAGTTCCTCCTGCGGCAGCGTGAAGTCCACGAACACGGTCTCGGTGGCAGCGAGCTCGGCGATCGCCGTGCCGGGATTGAGGTACTGCCCGAGGTTGACGAGGCGGATGCCCAGCTTGCCCGAGAACGGCGCGCGCACGATCTTGCGGTTGATCTGCGCCTGGAGCTGATCGAGGTCCGAGCCCGAGGTCCGGACGACGGCGTCGTCCGAGTCCTGCTGCGAGCGCGGGATCGCGTCCACCGCGACGAGCGCCCGCGTGCGCTTGGCGTTGACCTGCGCGAGCTCCTGCCGGGCCAGCACCGACGCGAGCTGGGCACGCTCGACGTTGCTGTCGAGCTCCACGAGCACCTGGCCCTGGTGGACCGTCCCACCGGACTCGAAGTGAATCGCCGACACGATGCCGGGCGCGTCGTTGCTCACCGTCACGCCCTTGGCGGCGGCGACGCTGCCGACCGCGTCGAGCGCGGCCTGCCAGGTGTCCTTGCGGACCGCCGTCGTCGCGACCGCCTCCGGTGGCGGCCCGGACGCTTGCATCGCCTTCCCCATCGAGATGAGGGAGGAGATCTGCTTGTACTTGACCGCTCCGAGCCCCCCCAGGATCGCGGCGAGACCGAGAATGGCGAACAGGTAGCGCCCCAGGGTTTTCATGGCCGTGGCGGTACGATGACCGGCACGACCCGAGCGTTCCGCTAGCCCTTTCGCGTCAGCACGACATGCGTGGCCGCCGGGGTCGCGACGTGCTCGGAGCAGCGATAACCCAGCTTGCGGAGATCGATACCGGACAGGAGCGACTCGCCGGTTCCGAGGATGGCCGGCGTGATCGCCACGTGCATCTCGTCGACGAGGCCGGCCTCCAGGTACTGCCGGATCGTGGCTGCGCCACCGCCGACGCGGACGTCTCGATCGCCCGCGGCTTCCTTCGCCCGGGCGAGCGCCTCGTGGATCCCCCCGGTGACGAAGTGGAAGGTGGTGCCGCCCTTCATCGGCAGCGGTTCACGGGCATGGTGCGTCAGTACGAAGACGGGCACGTGGTAGGGAGGCGTCTCCCCCCACCATCCCTTCCACGTGTCGTCCGGCCATGGTCCGCGCACTGGGCCGAACATGTTGCGACCGAGGATCCACGCGCCGATGTTCTGGAAGCCGCGAGCGGCGATGTCGTCGTCGGCGCCCGTCGCCCCGCCCACGGCACCGAGCACGCGCTCCCGAAATGTGCGGGTGGGGAAGAACCACTGATGAAGAGTCGTCCCGCCAACCCCCAACGGATTCTCCAGACTCTGGTTCGGACCGGCGGCGTAACCATCGACCGATAGCGTGAAACTCTCTACGCGAAGTTTGGCCATACCGCCTCCTTCGACGATTTCCTGTAACGGGCGCTTACAGGATCTCTATTGCTATTTTCCCTGCT
>DATJYG010000164.1:0-36721 GCA_035499695.1 Polyangiaceae bacterium | reverse complement strand
TCCAGCCCATGGGGAAGCTCCCCGCGCACAGATCTTCGTTCCCCGAGGAAGCGGGGAAGCTTCCCACGAACACATCGTCGCTCCCCCGACTGCGAGATCCGTCCGTCTCGCGCCGGATGTTGAAGCGCATCTCGACGGCGGTGCACTAGGGAGAGCGCGCGAGGAGCACCACCGAGTAGCCGACGGCGACGCGATCGCCAGGGTTGGCGTACGAGTGACGCTGGTCGCCTCGGAAGACGACCACGTCGCCGGGCGCCAGCGTCCACGAGTCGCCCGAAGCGACGAGCACGATCGAGCCGCGCTCGCACGTGAGGTACTCCGTCGTGCCCGGCAGGTGCGGCACGCCGATCATGCGAGCTCTCGCGGGCAGCTCCATGCGGTCGAGCTCCATGCCCGGGATGGGGTCGGGCAGGAGCTTGCGCACAGTCACGTCCCCGCGCGTGCGCGTGACCAGGGTGGCGGCCGGGAAGTGCTTCACGGCGGAGCGGGGGGCCGCAATGAGCTCCTCGATGGTCACCTGCAGGGCGGACGCGACGCGGCTGAGGACGGCGAGCGTCGGGTTGGCGTGCCCCGTCTCGAGGTGAGCCCATGTGGCGCGCGGCACGCCAGCGAGCCGTGCCATCTGCTGCTGCGTGAGGCCGCGCGTCTCGCGGAGCTGGGAGATGTTGGCGCCGAGGCGTCCGGCCGCGTCGAGCTGCGTCATGCTCGCATGTTGGAGCGCTGCCAACAGATTGGCAAGACGGCCAATGCGCCGGCAGGGAGGGCCCATGCTGTACCTCGGAGGCCGAGACATGGAGCTGGGAGACAGGGCAGCGCTGGTGACGGGTGGGAGCCGCGGGCTGGGAGAGCAGATCGCGCGGAAGCTGGCGGCGTGCGGGGCGCGGGTCGCGCTCGTGGCGAGGAACGAGGGGGAGCTCGGGAGGGTCGTCGATTCCATCCGGAGCGCGGGGGGCGTCGCGCACGGAATCGTGGCCGACGTGGGGGACAAGCGCGCGCCGCACGCCATCGCCGCGGCGGCGGCGGCCCTGGTCGGCGACGTCGACCTGCTCGTGCACAACGCGAGCACCCTGGGGCACGTGCCGCTGCGGCCGCTGCTCGAAACGGACTGCGAGGCGCTCGAGGAGGCGCTCGAGGTCAACGTAGTCGGGCCCCTCCGGCTGACGAAGCTCGTCGCCGGGCCGATGGTGCTGCGCGGGCGAGGGCTCGTCGTGCAGATCACGTCGGACGCCTCCGTCGCCGCCTACGCGAACTGGGGCGCCTACGGGGCCTCGAAGGCGGCTCTGGATCACATGGGTCGCATCCTCGGCGCGGAGCTCGAGGGCACCGGCGTGCGCGTCGTGACCGTCGATCCGGGCGAGATGAGGACGCGCATGCACGCCGACGCGATCCCCGATGCCGATCCGGCGACGCTGCTCGAGCCGGCCGTCGTCGCCGAGCGGATCCTCCGCCTCATCGGTCGCATCGAGGAGCTGCCGAGCGGGGCACGGGTCGAGGCGGCCGCCTACGCGGGAGGCCCGTCGTGACGCCCGCCACGTGGCCGAGAGAGGCGCCGCTCGAGGAGCGACTGCTGGTCGTGGACCCGTCGCGCGGCCGGTGGACCCATCACGTCGTGCGCGAGCTTCCGGAGCTACTCCGCCCGGGGGACCTGCTCGTCGCCAACGACGCTGCGACCATCCCCGCTTCACTCTTCGCGACGACCGCCGGAGGCGTGGCGGTCGAGATCCGTCTCGCGGCCACGACCGACGAGCGCACGTGGCAGGCCGTGCTCTTCGGCGACGGGGACTGGCACACGCGGACCGAGGAGCGCGCGTCGCCGCCGCCGGTCGCCCCCGGAGACGTGGTGCACGTGAGCGACGCGCTCGACGCGACGGTCCTCGCCGTCGACCCGCGTTCTCCGAGGCTCGTCACCCTGCGCTTCTCGCTGGAGGGAGCGGCGTTGTGGACGGCGCTGCATCGCTTCGGCCGGCCCGTGCAGTACGCCTACGTGCGCGACTGGCTCGCCCCTTGGCACGTGCAGACGGCGTTCGCCTCGCGGCCCTGGGCCGTCGAGATGCCGAGCGCCGGTCGGCCGATCACCGCCGAGATCCTGACGCGCCTGCGACGGCGGGGCGTCGCCGTCGCGCGCCTCACGCACGCCGCGGGGCTCTCGTCGACCGGTGACCCGGCGATCGACGCTGTTCTCCCCTTCCCCGAGCGCTACGAGATCCCGAGCGAGACGGTGACGGCGCTCGCGCGAACGCGCGCCGAGGGAGGGCGCGTCGTCGCCGTCGGGACCACCGTGGTGCGGGCGCTCGAGGGCTGCGCCTCGTCCCACGGGGGCGAGGTCGTGCCCGGCCGCGGCATCACCGACCTGCACATCGGCGAGGGCTTCGTCCCGCGCGTCGTCGACGGGCTGCTCACGGGGCTGCACGAGGCGGGCACGTCGCACCGTACCCTCCTTCACGCGTTCGCGAGCGAGCCGGTCCTCGCCGGCGCGTGGTCCGACGCCGAGGCGCGCGGCTACCTCGCCCACGAGTTCGGCGATCACGCCCTCGTGCTGCGCTCGGCCTGAGCCGCGCTCACTGCACCTGGGTCGCGCAGCCGACGACGATCTGCACGTCCGCGTTGGGCGACATCTCCACCGCGCTGCACGCCGGCCCGATGAGGACGACCTGTCCGCTCGTGTTGTAGTCCCAGCAGCCGTTCCCGGTGCTGCACGGATCGCTGATGCTCTTGCGGCGGAACAGGTCCGTGTACGTCATGCCGCCGTCGGTCGAGTACTCCACGTTCACCTTGCTGGGATCGATCATCCCGCCGTCGGGCTGCGGCAGGTCGAACACGCATCCGAGCAGCGACCCGCGGATCTTGTCGATCGCGGCCGCCAGGGCCATCGCCGAGTAGTTCTGCGTCATGTCGAAGTGACAGGGGACCGTCGGGTCGCCGCCGCTCTGCGTGAACGTCTTGCCGTCGCAGCTGGGGTCGCACGTCTGCGGCGAGCCGGCCCACGCCTCGGCGCTAAGCGCGAGGCGCACGTGGTAGGGCGGATCCATCGCGGTGTTGCTCCCGTCCGTGTCCGCGCCGGGCACGCCGACGAAGATGGTGTTCACCGGGGCGTTCGCATCGTTGTTCGCTTTCTGGACGAGGCTCACGATCGACGCGGGATACTCCCAGTCGGAGCATCCGTTGGCATCGGTGTAGCCCGGGCGGGGCGGACTCGAGAGCGACGTGCACGAGGCGCCGCCGTCCGTGATGAAGAAGAGGATGCGCTTTCCCTTCTGCGGCCACGCCTGCAGAAGGCTGATGCCGACCTGGATGGCGTCGTACGACGGGTTGCCGTCGCCGACGCCGGTGGTGTTCGGCGAGCTGTTGACGAGCTGCTGGTAGATGTCGTGCCGCACGCCGGTGGAGGCGCTCGACTTGCTCATCCCGGCGGGCTGCAAGGGGACCTGCGCGAGCCCGGGCACCGCGCACGTGACCGGCAGGCCGAGGACGCAGGACGGGCCCGTCAGGTTCCCCGTCGGGTAGATGAGGAGGCCGAGCGATGCGCTGTCGAAGGCGTCCTCGTCGATCGCGCTGACGATCGCCTGCTGGGCGAATGCGTACTTGTTGTTCGCCGCCATGGTGCCGCTGCCGTCGAGCACGACGAGCATCGCCGCCGGCGCGAGCTCCGCGCGGATGTCTGCGGTGGCGCAGCCCGAGTCGGGTCCGAAGGAAGCGTCGGGCACGTTGCCGTCGCCGAGCGAGCCGACCTCCATGCCGCCGACGTCGGCCCGCGTCCTGGCGTCGTCACCCGCGTCGTCGAACCCGGGCTTCGCGGGCGCGCCGGACGACGCGCATCCCTGGGCCACGACGACGAGGAGGCCCGCGCTCGCGCCGGCCACGACGAAGCCACGAGTGAACTTCCGCGTGCGCATTCAATCCCCCTTTTCGACGAGACCCTTGTCGATCATTTTCTTCGAACTAACCATGGAGATCATGAGATGGGGCGCCTTGTTTTACGTGAGTTCCGCGCTGGCTGCACTGGGTTCCGCGCTGGCTGGATGCGGCAGCAATCGGAGCGGAAACCCGGCGGCCCCGGACGATGGCGGCATTGATGGGCTGACGCCGGACACTGGATCGGCGGACTCGGGAGGGCACGACGGCGGCCCGGATTCCGCGGATGCCGGAATGACGACCCTGTCGCTCCCTCAGTTCGTGCACGGCGCGGCGCGCGTCGACACGACGGCCTTCGCGAAGATCCCGCTGGCCGTCGCCGTCTCGGGAGCGCACCCGGCGTCGGTGAAGGTCACGGTGGACACGGCGCCGGCCGTGACGGCCACCGCGGTCGACCCGACCCACTGGGTCGCCACGCTCGACGCGTCATCGCTCTCGACCCAGCTGCACATGGTGACGGCGACGGCGCTGTCGGCGTCCGGCCAGACCACCGGCACGGTCAGCGGATCTCTGCTGGCCGCCGCGGGCAGCCTGCAGCTCACGTCCTTCGGACAGGTGGGACCCGCCTACGCGTCGCGCATCCAGATGGCACCGGGCACCGACCAGCTCGCCATGACCTGGATCAGCGTCCCCGGCGGCGGCAACCACCAGTTCTCGCTCGACTATCTGAACGGCGCCGGCGCCCGCATCCTAGGCAACGACGTCGTCATCAGCGATCCAGACGACGACGCCGTCCAGGGGGCCACGGCGTTCTCGAGCGACGCCATCGGCGTCGTCTACGACGTGCCGCAGCCGACCGGGACGCACTGGCTGGTCAAGATGCGCGTCGTCGGCACCGACGGCTCGGTGAAGGTGCCGACCATGGACCTCACCCAGGGCGAAGGCGCCTTCTCGCTCTCCGCGGCGGGCGTCGACCCGGGCGGCTTCTCCGCGGCGTGGCTCCACATCCGACCGCTCGACGACGCCGGGATGACGCAGCCGGTGGAGCTTCGCTTCTCGCGATGGGACACGGCCGCCGGAAAGCTCGTCGGCCCGATCGTGATCGACTCGGACCAGCCGCAGCCCTCCGGGAGCACCCAGGGACCGCTGCCGCTCGAGCCGCTCGCGGAGCTCGGGATCGCATGCAACCAGGCGATCTGCCTCGTGCTCTATTCGCGCGACGACTACAACGCGCTGGTCGAGCTGAACGTGCCGAAGCTCTTTCTCGCGACGGTGGACCTCGCGAGCGGCAAGCTGGCAGGTCCCCCGGTGGCCGTGGAGGACAGCGACTGGGACACCCAGCAGTTCGGGCAGCAGATCGTCGCGCTGGCCGACGGCACCTTCGTGCTCGTGTACACGGCGAACGACACGACGACCGCCGTCACCCCGATGACCCCGTGCGACATGACCATCGAGCGCGACCTGCTCTTCGCGGCGAAGGTGGACGCGACCGGGAAGCTCGCGGGTACCCCCAAGCCGATCTTCGACTTCCAGGGATCGCGCGAGTACCCGCGCATCGCGCCCCACCCCGCCGGCTGGGCCCTCTTCTGGGAAGACCAGCGATCCGAGTGCGACGCCACGGGCGGGCACATCGGGATGGCCATGAACGTCGCGGCGCCCGACCTCGCCTCGCTGCTCGACTCCTACCTCGAGGCTCCCGGGTCCATCGGGCTGCCCCCCGAGTATCCGTCGCTCGCGGTCACCGGGACGAACTTCGTCGTCGTCTGGAGCGACAACCGGCACGGCAACGGGCTCACGATGCCCGCGAACGAGCTCTATTTCGACACCTACTGGCGCTGAGGGATCGCCTGCTGCGCCGCGAGGAGGCGCTCCACGAAGGGGTCGCCCGGCGCTCGCGTCAGCGCCTCGATGGTGCCGCGCTGCAGGACGATGCCGTCGCGCATCACCGCGATCTCGTCGGCGAGGTACGCCGCCTCTCTCACGTCGTGGGTCACGAGCAGCACGGTCTTCGACAGCGTCCGGAAGATGCCGCGCAGCTCCTCGTGCAGCTCCGCGCGCACCACCGCGTCGAGCGCGCCGAGGGGCTCGTCGAGCAGCAGCACGTCCGGATCGAGGAAGAGCGCGCGCATCAGCGACACGCGCTGGCGCTCGCCGCCACTGAGCTGCGCCGGATAGCGGCCGAGCAAGGCGTCGCGCAGACGCACCAGCGGCGCCAGCTCGGCGACCCTCGCGTCCACGCGCGCGTCGGTCCACCCGAGGTGCCGCGCCACGATCGATGCGTTCTCGCGTGCCGAGAGGTGGGGAAAGAGCCCCCCTTCCTGGATGACGTACCCGGTGCGAAGGCGCAGTCGCTCCACCGTCGCGGGGGTGACGGGCTCACCCGCGAGCTCGATGGTCCCGGAATCGGGAACGACGAGACCCACGATGGCCCGGAGCAGCGTCGATTTGCCCGAGCCACTCGCCCCCACGAGAGCGAGGCTGGCGTGCGGCGCGACCTCCAGCGAGACGGGGCCGAGGACGCGAGCGGCCCCGTAGTTCTTGCTCACACCCGAGATGCGGATCACCTGGAAAAGGATGCTCGCATGGCACCCACGAACCGGGCTAGAAGGGCATTTCCGTGTCGCGCTCTTCCCTGCAAGACCTGGGTCGCATCGTCGGCGAGCGGCGCGCTCGCATGGCGCGCGAAGTCCGTGCCGGCCTCACGCGCACGCCGCGATCGATCCCGCCCAAGTACTTCTACGACGAGCGCGGGTCGAAGCTGTTCGACGCGATCTGCGAGCTGCCAGAGTACTACCTCACGCGCGCGGAACGCGAGCTGCTCATCGCGCACGCAGACGGCATCGTCGGCGACACCGGCGCGACGGCGCTCGTCGAGCTGGGGAGCGGCATGGCGCGCAAGACGGGGCTACTCGTGCGCGCCCTCTGCGCGAGGAACCCCTCGCCTCTCTACGTGCCCTTCGACATCGCGCGGACGGCGCTCGACGCTTCGGCGCGCGCGCTGCAGGCCGAATGCCCGACGCTGCGGGTCGAGGGCATCGTCGGCGACTTCGGGACCGACCTGCCGCTCCTCGCGCGCGGGCTGCCGCCGGCCGACGGTCCCCGGCTCTTCGCGTTCCTGGGGAGCACCATCGGCAACCTGGACGAAGAAGAAGCGCCCGCGCTGGTGCGCGGCGTCGCGGCGGCCATGACCGAGCCGGACGCCCTGCTGCTCGGCTTCGACCTGGTGAAGGACGAGCGCGCGCTGCACGCAGCGTACAACGACGCGCGCGGGGTCACCGCCGAGTTCAATCGCAACGTCCTGCGCGTCGTCTCGCGCGAGCTCGACGGGGACTTCGACGAGCGGGCGTTCGATCACCTCGCCTTCTACGACGCGAACCGCCAGCGCATCGAGATGCACCTCGTCGCGCGCTCCTCGCAGCGGGTCACGCTCCGCGCCATCGATCTGTCCTTCGACGTCGCCGCGGGCGAGCGGATCATGACCGAGATCAGCCGGAAGTTCACGCGAGAGACGATCGAGGACACGCTCCGCCGAGGCGGCATGCGCCTGGAACGCTGGATCGTGGACGCCGGCGGGGCGTTCGGTCTCGCCGTGGCGAGGAAAGCCGCAGTCTGAGAGGCATTGCGCGCGAGCACGCGTCTCGCGCAAAGTGTGTCCGTGGCGAAGGTCTCCGGGTCGTCGGTGCTCACGCTCCAGGTCTTCCTCATGAGGACCTACGGGCCGAACATGTTCGAGCGCTGCCTCTGGCGCGTCCGTGCCGAGGACGCCGAGCGGTTCGCCGGCATCGTCCTGCCGGTGAACTGGTACCCGACCCAGAGCTACCTCGCGGTGCTGCACGCTGCGCAGAAGCTCACCGGCGACGTGGACTTCTTCGAGCGGTTCGGCGCCTTCGCCGCGGACTACCAGATCAACGCCTTCCACAAGCTGCTGCTCAGGTTCACGTCCCCGATCTTCTTCCTCGATCGCGCCGGCCGCCTCTGGTCTCGCTCGCACGACACGGGATCGTGGGAGATCGAGGGTGGGGACAAGCGCGTGAAGGGCACGCTGAGCGACTTCGCCATCGTCGACGCGGACTACTGTCGCGTGCTCGTCGCCTGGATTCACCGCGCGAGCCAGCTCACGGGCACACGTGGGCAGACGGTGCATCGCGCCTGTCGAGCGCGCGGTGACCAGGCGTGCGTGTTCGAGGGATGGTGGCAGTGAGACCGCCGCCGACGGGCTAGTTCTTCTTCGGTTCTTCGTGGAGCGCGAAGGCAGCGCCCTGAGGGTCCATGAGCTGCGCGATCCGCGCGCCGCCCGGCACCTCCATCGGGCCGTTCATCAGCTTCGCGCCCTTGGCCTTGGCGCGGGCGACGGCGGCGTCCACGTCGGCCACCTGCGTGTAGTAGAGCCACGACGGTGGCATCGGCATGTCCTTGGACTTCGTGAACATGCCGCCGAAGCGCACCGGGCCCTTGCCGTAGATGAGGTACTTGCCCATCGCGCCCATGTCGAAGTCACTGAGCTGCTCCCAGCCGAAGAGCGTCGCGTAGAAGCGGAACGCGGCCTCGTGATTGGTCGTGAGCAGCTCGTTCCAGCAGAACTCGCCCGGCTTGGTCATGTCGTGCGGCGCCATGCCCTCGGTGGGCGTGAAGACGCTGAGCATCGCGCCCTGCGGGTCCCCGATGATCGCGAAGCGCCCGACCTTGGGGATGTCCTCCGGGCCGTGGAGCACCTTGCCGTCCAGCTTTCGCGCCTGGTCGATCGTGGCGTCGACGTTCGCGACCTCGACGTGCGCCATCCAGTGCGGGGGCGCGCCCATCTTCTTCGCCGCGTCCGGGAGCGGATAGATCCCGCCGAGCGGTCCCTGGCTGCCGACCCACATCTCGTAGCCGCCCTCGAAGGGCTGCGTCGTCCAGCCGACGACGTCCTTGTAGAAGGCCATCGCCGCCTTCGTGTCGGTCGTGAGCAGCTCGTACCAGACGAAACGGCCTGTGTTCGATTGCGCCATGGGGCGTAGCCTCCTCGCGTGAGATGGGAAACCGGCGTACCGACATTCGTCGACCGCGGCAAGCGTCGATCAGTGCACTTTCAGGATGAGACCGTCGCGATCCTGGAGCGTCACGCTCGTGACACTCGACCCGTCGTCGACGGTCGGATCAGCGACGAGAACGCGGGCTCGTCCCGGTCCATCGCCGGAAGGCGCGGAAGAAGGCGCTCGGCTCCGAGTACGCCAGCCGCGCCGCGACCTCCGCGACCGTCGTCGTGCCCTCGCCGAGCAAGGCCTGGGCGCGCTCGCGCCGCACCGAGTCCAGGATCTCCTTGTGCGAGACGCCACGTCGCGACAGCTCACGCTGCAGCGTGCGCGTGCTCGTGTGCAAGCGCGTAGCGGCCCCTTCGAGGCTGGCGTCGCCTTGCGCGATCAGCTCGACGATCACGTCGCGCACCCGCTCGAGGAACACGTCCGGCGTGCTTCCTTCCTCCGGCGGCGGCGGTATCGTCGGCATCTTCTCGTCCAGGAGCTCCGCCAGCGATGCAGCCGCCGTGCGCAGGTGCCCGTCGAGCAGGCTCCGGGCGAAGGCGAGGCAGTCCTCGGGCGCCGAGAAGTGGACCTCGGTGCCGAAGAAGGCCGCGTGGGCATCGACGCTCGCGGGTGGGTCGTGGCGAAAGCTCACGAGCACCGGCGACACGTCGCGCCCCAGCGTCTGGCGGGCCCGCTCTGTCAGGATGGCGAAGGAGAACTCCATCCAGTGCCGGCTGTGCGCGATGCCGGGTTGCCGCTCGAAGACCAGGGCCACTTGCTCGCCTCGCTCCACGAGGATGAGCTTCACGCGCTGCGTGGCGACGCCGTAGTGGCGCGACACGCGCTCGAGCGCGTCGCGAAGCGTGGCGCTGGAGATGAGGGCGTAGTCGATGAGTCCGAGCCCGCCGATGGGGATGCGACGGGCGAGCGTGAGCCCGAGCGCTTCGTCACCGAGGCGCTCGGCGGCGACGTCGAGCCATCGATCGGCCGACGAACCTCGCACCACGTCGTCCCCTGTTTCGACCGCAGCGCCCAGAGCACGCAGATCCACGCCGGCCGCCGCGAGGACGTCGAGCACGGGACCGACGATGGCTGCCGCTATGCCGGGTTCGGGGACGGTCAACGTGTACACACTCTCGCACTGAGGCACCTGACCAAGCTAGAACCGCGAGAGCGTGCGGCCCGGTCGCTCGAGTCTCCTTTCATCGCTGGTCGTCGTCGCCGGTCTGACATGGACCTCCGTCGCGAAGGCCTACCGGCCCTTCGACGGGACGGACGCCGACGTGGCCGACACCGGCGACTTCGAGCTCGAGCTGGGCCCCGTGCACTGGTACTCGCAGGGCGACGCGCACTACCTGCTCGCCCCCGCCACGGTGCTCAATCTGGGCCTGGTGCACCGGTGGGAGCTGGTCATCGACTTCCAGAACTACGTGGGCATCGACCAGCCCCCCGGCGAAGCGCGCGACCGACTGCTCGACACGGACGTGCTGCTGAAGTCCGTGCTCGTCGAGGGATCGGTCCAAGGAAAGGGATTCGGGCCGAGCGTCGCCGCCGAGTTCGGCCCCCTCGTTCCCAACATCCAGGGCGAGCAGGGGTTCGGCGCGTCGCTCGACGTGATCGTCTCGCAGCACTGGCGACCGCTGACCCTCCACTTGAACAACTGGTTCGAGCTGTCTCGCGGCGACCTTCAACCATCCTGGTTCGAGGGCCTCATCATCGAGGGCAATCAGGACGAGCCGGTGCGCCCGGTGAGCGAGTGGTTCGTCGAGCACGACTTCGGTGCCAACAGCACCTCCTTCTCCGGTCTGGTCGGCGCCATCTGGCACGCGCGCGATGAACTCGACTTCGACGTGGGCCTTCGCGAGGCCAACCTGAGTGGTCAGCGAGCGACCGAGGTGCGTCTCGGACTCGCGTGGACGCTGGGGATCTGGGACGGGCACTGAAATGGGTCCCCGACGCGTCTCGATGGGCTGATTCCGTCGGCGGCATGCCTGCTCCCGGAGTGGTCGCGTCACTTGCCACTCTGTGAGAACGCTCTCCCTGATCGCCTTCGCGATCCTCGCGCTGCCGGCGGTTTCCGGTGCCTGCTCCTCGCCTGCTGACGAGAAGGTGATTCTCGTACCCGGCTCGGACCCATCCTCCCCTGGGCCGGCGCCCTCGAGTGGCTCTTCGTCAGGCGCCGGTTCCGCGACCGGCTCCTCCACCGGCTCCTCCACCGGCTCCTCCTCCGGTTCATCGAGCAGCTCGTCGGGCGCCGGCTCCAGTGGAGGCTCGTCGAGTGACGGTGGCGCCGGTCGTGCACCCGGCGTCGGTGAAGGCGCCGAGCGCGCGGCACGTGAGCCCTGCGGCGCAGTCCGCGTCCGCGCCGCATGCGGTACCGGCGACCTTCAGGGGCGCACTGCTACAGCCGAAAAAGGCGGGGACGGCGACCATCGCCGCGACCACGAGGACCATTCGCATGCGTCGAAAGGATTGTACCGCAGCGAGGACTGGACCAGGCTCCCCCGGGGGATGCTACACACGGGGCGCCCATGAGGCGGCCGCAGTGGATCCCGGGACGAGCAGACCTGCCCGGGCTCGCGCTCGCCGGCGCGCTCGGGGCGGCGGCGCTTGCGCTGGTGCGCATCCTCCCGTCCTCGCCGCTCCTGTCGGACGTGCTCATCGCGCTCCTCCTCGGGGCCCTGGTGCTCAACACGCCGCTGCGACACCTCGTCCGCCTCGAGCTGCCCGGCGACGAGCGCGAGCCGGATGTCTACGCGCCGGGGGTGCGCTTCTGCGGCAAGTGGGTCCTGCGCGCCGCCATCATCGCGATGGGCCTGAAGGTGCAGACGTCGTTCTTCGGCGGCGTGGAGCTGGCGCTCATCGCGGGGGTCGGCGTCATCTCGATGCCCAGCGCGTTCTTCGTCGCGCACGCGCTCGGGGCACTCCTCGGTCTGCGCCGCCCGCTGGTAGATCTGCTCGCCGGAGGCACGATGATCTGCGGAGCCTCCGCGGTGAACGCGATCGCGCCCGTGGCGGGCGCGCGACGCGGCGAGCAGGGGATCGCCATCGGCGTCGTCTTCCTCTTCAGCGTCGTGGCGCTCGTCTGCTTCCGCCCGATCGCCGCGTGGCTCGGTCTGGAGCCGACCTTCTCCGGCATCTGGAGTGGCCTGGCGGTGAACGATCTCTCGAGCGCCGTCGCGGTCGGCGCCCAGATGGGCGGGTCGGGCGGCGTCATGGCGGCCGCCGCCAAGTCGGCGCGCGTGCTGATGCTGGGGCCCGTGCTGGTCGTGTTCGCGATGTTGCGACGCGACGGCGGACCGGCGAAGGGCGTGCAGAAGAGCATCGTCGACGCGCTGCCGCGGTTCGTGCTCGGCTACATCGCGTTCGCCGTGGTCCGCGCGGTCGGCGACCGCGCCTTCGCGGGCGGTGCAGCGTGGGGATGGGTCCTCGCCGCCGACCGCTTCTTCGTCGATCTCACGATGGCCACGGTGGCGGCGAGCATCGGTCTGCACCTGGCCGTTCGCGCGCTGCTGGCGTCGGGGGCGCGCGCCGTTGCCGTCGGCGGAGGCGCCTCGGCGACCATCGCATCGCTGACGCTGGGCATGATCGCGTTTGCCTCCCGCGGTGCTCACGCTGCAGCGGCGCTCGTCGGAGGCATCGGGCTCGCCGGGTCGGCCCTCGCCTACCGTCTCGCCACCGCACGGGCCAAGACCAACCGCGGCCTCAGGGTCCGGTTCGAGCGCGGGGCACCACTGGCGCTCGCCGAGGCGACGGCGGTGCTCGACGGACTGGAAGCCGACGGCACCCTCGACGAGCAAGCGCTGCGCAACATCATGCACCAGCTCCACCCGGCGATCGGCGAGCTGATCCCCGTGCGCGAAAGCCCGCTCCACCACGGTGAGGGTTGCCGCTGGGTGACCTTCTGGGAGGGCAAGACCGGCTGGGCGCTGGTGTCCGTCTGCCGCGAAGCCGGCTCGGTCACGCCCATCCACGCCCACCCCCACCGGTTGCTGGGCAAGGTGATCGAGGGCACGCTCGAAGAGCTCACCTTCGAGGAGCGTGGGGCAGGCGCGTTCGCGCTCCGGACGCGCAAGGTTCTGGGGCACAACCAGCTCATCGAGACCGACGGTCTCTCCGCGCTGCACCTGGTGCATGCAGTCGGCGAACGCGCTGCCATCGATCTCCAACTCCGCGGGCCCGAGGTGGGCACCCCGGGGCGGCGCTTGCGGACGACGGTGGACCCTCTGTCGCTGCCGGTCGGCGCGACATTCCAGGCCGAGCTGGAGGTCGATGACCGCCCGGGCCATGCCGGCGAGGGCGCAGCGGCCGGACGCCCGTCTCTCTAGCGACGCTCGCGCAGGGCGTCGATCGCGGCGAGGACCTCCACCTGCAGCACGCCGTGACGGCCCGCGCGCAGCGGCGCGCCGTCGAACTCGACGAGCGTGAAACGATCCACGATCCGCCCGCGCTCGACGGTCGCCTCGGAGGAGACGATCTGCACGCGCGCCCGGAACAGGGCGCTCGTGATGGCGAGGAGCAAGCCTGGTCGGTCGAACGTCTCCACCGTGAGCACGGTCTCGCCCGCAGCGCCCTCCACCCAGGCGACGCGGGTCGAGCCGGCCGGCGGCACCGCCGTCCGCCGACGTTCGGCCTCGCGGGCGACGTCATCGATCGTCTTGCGACCCGTGACGAGCTCCTGCAGCGTCTCGGAGACCCGCACGACGTCGCCGGGCATGACGGGCGCCTTGATCCCCCCGTCGCGACGCAGCCAGAAGACGTCGAACGCCTCCGGCGGCTCGGTCGCGCGCGTGAACGCTTGCGCCGCTTCGACGTCGAGCCCGTGGACCACGAGGGAGGCGCTGACGAAGGAGAGCAACCCGGGGCGATCGTCGGCCAGGACGCAGACCGCCGCGACGCCGCCCGGCAGGGCGCGCCAGATCTCGGCGTGCACCGCGCCCGACCGCCGGCGCTCGGCGATCGCAGCGTGCTCGCGCGCTGCCCCCGTGTCGAACCGTTCGCGATAGAGCGTGGGCATCGACGCGAGGAAGGTGGGCACCGGATCCCGTTCGAGAGCTGCGCTCATGACGGTTCCCAATGTGACCCACGGTGCGTCGCCTCAGGGTTGCCGCCGTGTTTCGGCCAGATGTCGCTGCGGCCGAGCCATGCATGGCTCAGCTGTCCGGCCCCCCGTCTCTTTCGCGGGACTCGGGCGACGGCGGTGCCGCAGCATCCTCGATGATCGCGATGATCTTCACGGGGGTCGGGGGAATGGTCACGCTCGGCGCCGGGATTGCCGGCGGGGTTGCTCGAGTCGACGGCTGACCCGCGGAGTCGCCTGCGCCCGCCGAGCAGGCGGCGAGAACGTTGCCCAAGGCGAGCAGGGCGAGGGTGCTGAGGTCGATCGTTCGCCGCCACATCGGACCCGTCAGAAGAACCCGGCCTCGTCGGAGCCCCCGCCCCCGTCATCGCCGCCGCCGCCGAAGGGGAAGCCACTGGCATCGTCGCCACCGTTCGGGTTGCCGTTTCCGTTGTTCGGATCGCCGCCGTTGCCGTTGCCGGACCCACCGCACACGCCGCCCACGCAGCGAGCGCCGAACGTGGTGCAGGGCGTCCCGCAGGCGCCGCAGTTGTTCATGTCCGTATTGGTGTTCGTGCAGATGCCGTTGCAGTTGGTCTGCCCCTGCGGGCACGTGCACTGTCCGCCGATGCACGTCGCGCCGCCGGTGCACACGTTGCTGCAGGCCCCGCAGTTCCAGTTGTCCGACTGCGCGTCGATGCAGGTGCTGAGGCAGTACGTCTTGCCCGGATCGCAACGCGACACGCACTTGCCTGCGCTGCAGAGCTGGTCCATCGCGCACGTGGCGCCACAGCTGCCGCAGTTCGCCGAGTCGGTCTGCAGGTTGGAGCAGGTCTGCGCGGAGGATGACCCGCAGAGCGTGAGCCCCGAGGTGCAGCCGCACTGCCCGCCCGTGCACTGCGTGGTCCCCGAGCACGCCCGGCCACAGCCGCCGCAGTTGGAGTTGTCGGTCTTCGCGTTCACGCACGCGTTCTTGCACGCCAGCTCGTCGGGGCCACACATCGAGACGCACTTGCCCTTGGAGCACAGGTATCCCTGGTCGCACACCGCACCGCACGTTCCGCAGTTTTGCGCGTCGGCCTGGAGGTTGGCGCAGGCGCCGCCGCAGTTCGTCGTCCCCGTCGGGCACGCGCACTTGCCCGCGCTGCACGTGGCCGACATGACGCAGGCGACGCCGCAGCCACCGCAGTTGTTGGTGTCGGTCTTCGTGTCGACGCACGTCCCGCCGCAGAACGTGAGAGTGGCCGGCATGCAGGTGTCCTGGCACACGCCTCCGATGCACGAGGCTCCCGCGGGGCACGCGTGATTGCACACGCCGCAGTTGTTCGGGTCATTCTGCGTGTCGCCGCAGGAGGACTGGCCGCTGCCGTTGCTCTTCGAGGAGCTGCATCCGGAGTCGGCGACGATGCTCGCGGAGCCGAACGCCATCGCCGCGAAGAGCGCGAACCGAACGAGGCTGTGGGACTTGGACATCACGACCGTGCTCGCCCAGCAAGGGCGGTGCCCCCGGTTGCCGTGTGGCGTGCGCGCCACTCGCGCCGAGGACCGCGCGCCCCCTGAGCGGCGTTGCTCCTTCGCGCCGCGCGTGCGGCTGGCGAGCCACTCGCATGGGTGGCCGCCGAAATGCCAAAGAGAGTGCGGATCCAGCTCTGCGTCGGGCTTGCGCTCGCGCTCCACGGCGCCGCGGCGCACGCCGAGCCGCCGCCCGCCGCTCCGGCCGAGGCGAGCGGCGAGACTCCTTCGCCATATCCGCCGCTGCGCGTCGGCGCGATGGCTGGGATGGGCTTTCCGCGCCCGTTCGCGGTCGAAGCCCTCGCTCAGGCGTGGGAACACCTCGTGGTCGGGATGGAGTACGGCGTCCTGCCCTCGATCACGGTGCACGGAGTCCAGGTCGGGACATGGGCGCTGTCGGGCGATGCGCGGTGGCTCCCGTGGCACGGGCCACTCTTCGTCGGGCTGCGCGCCGGAGTGCAGCACGTCGAGGCCGCCACCACGATGTCCCTCTCCGGTTGGGGGCAAGTGAGCGAGACGCTCGGCCTCGACTCCTCGTTCATCAACCCGCGCATCGGTCTGCTCTGGGTGATGCGCAGCGGTCTCGTGCTGGGAATGGAGGCGGGCGTGCAGATTCCGCTGAGCACGTCGACGTCCAGCACGTGGCCGCTGGCCCTCGTCCCCAGCCTGCAGGGTCAGATCGACGCTCTCCAGCGGTCGGTGCTGCCGACGATCGACTTGATTCGAATCGGTTTCGTCATGTGAACCGCTTCGCGTTCGGCAGGAGCGCCACAGCGTGACTTCGGTGCATGCACGCGAAATCTCCCACCGACACGCTGCTGGCCGCACTCGCGAGGCGAGTTGGTAGCCGACGTCGCTTGCACGCCTTCGAGCAAGGTCGCGCACTTGCGCGATTGTTTCGCGACGGTACGCGCGCTGCAGAGCCGCGCCGCCGCTCGATCTCATCCAGCCATCACCGTCGCCTCGACCGCGCGTCTCGCACGGCCGGGGGGCCGGGGGTGTCTGTCACACGAAAAACCGAATCGGAGGAACAGGACAATGATGCAAACGACCGTGGACATCCGCAGACTGCAGATTCTCAACGACAGCATCAACCGGACGATCGATGCGCTCAACCAGGTTCGTCTGTCCGTCTACGGGGCCGTGACCCCGAACACGCTCGGCGTCACGCCGGCGATCGGCGGGCTCGCGCACGCAGCGGCGCAGAATCCCTTCGTGGCCAGCCAGCTGGCGAACCAGTTCGCGGCGAATCAGTTCGCGAACCCGTTCACGAGCTCCTTCGGCAACGTCACGAACCCGTACACCAACCCGTACGCCGCCCAGTTCGCTGGCGCCGGCCTCGGGCACACGGCGTTCGGCTCGGCCTTTGCCGATCCGTACACCACGGCGCGCGTCGCGCAGACGTTCCCGTTCCTGCACTGGGGCTACTCGCCCTTCGCCTGGCCGACGATCTGACGTAAGGCCGCGCAGCTCGTTGGGGGCGGCACCTGCCGAGGCAGGTGTCCGCCCCCTTCGTCTATTTGACGACCGAGTTCACGATCGTGTTGCTGGTCGCGGAGCCGGTGCCGCTGGCCGCGACTTGCTGCGTTGCCGTGCAGTGCATGACGGCCTGCGAGGAACAGTCCGCCGAGCACTCGGCCGCAGTCCTGGCCGCGCACGCCACCTGGGAGCTCACCGACGCCCTGACGCCGCAGGCGACCTGCGCCTGCACCGTACACGTGGCCTGACACGCATCGTTGCACTTGGCCGTGCAGCTGGAGGAGCTGTTCGATGCGCATCCCGCGGCGCACTGGTCGTCGCACTGCTGGGCGCAGAAGGAATTGCACTGGCTCGGATTGAGGGCGGTGATGCAGAGCGTGCCGCAGTTTCCGTTGCACGTCGCCTTGCACGTGCTGTTGCAGTCGGCGATCGCGTTGGCCTGACAGTCCGCCAGGCAGTGCGACCCGCACCCGGTCACGCACTGCTCCGTCGCGCCGTTGGTGCAACCCGCGTCGACCTCGCCTCCGATGTTCGCGTGGCAGACGGAGCTCGTGTCGACGCTCGCGCAGGCGAGCGGGCACTGCAACTTGGCCGCCATCACGCAGGACTCGTTGAAGTCCATGCCCAAGGTGAGGCCGCACGCGACGACACAGGCCGAGAGGCCCACGATCGTCAGCCAGAGAATCCGCTTCACCCGCGAGCGACCTACCGATTTCATCCGCGCCACCATTCATCCCGAAAAGGTGCCGACGGCAGCGACGCGCTCCCCACAAGCGCGCCGCCACCGCAGACTGGTTTCACGCTCTCATCGCGACCCTCATGCTCCGGTTCCGCACGCCGGAGTGACGATGGGGAAGTTCTGGGCATCGGTCACGACGCCGTTGCTGCCTTGAAAGAGGCGAAGCGCGCCATTTGCGCCGCTCGCCGTCATGTTGATGACCAGCATGAAGTGGCTCGCGTTCAGGAGCGAGAGGTCGGTGAACGCGAGCGTCGTGGCGCTCGATTGCGCCGCGGCGCTCTGCTGGGTCTGAGCCGCGTTGCTCTGAGCGCCGTCGGCGGCGGCGGCGGCTCCGTTGCCGTTCCACGAATACTGGTGCCCGACGGACTGGCCGGACTGGGTGCCTTCGTTCGTCGTGTAGTGGCTCGCGCCGGCCGACGTCTGGTTCGCGCTGCTCCCGTTCTGATAGGCGCCCACCATGGAGCTCGTGGCGTGCGCGCCGCCCACGTTGCCCACGTTCGCGACGATCAGGTTCTTGACCTGGTCCGTCGCGGGGTCGTCGAGCAGGGACACGAGCTGCGCGCTCGGGGCCTGCGCCGTCTTCCGGACCGGTGTGTCGAGCCCCTGGCCGTCGACGGTGTAGAGCTGCATCTGCACACTCCGCAGGTCCGTCGGGGCCATGGCGACGAAGTCGATCGCCGTCGGCGCGGTGATGTCGAAGACGCCTCGGGTCACGCAGCCGTTCGCGGTGAATCCTCGAGCCGTGATCGTGGCTTTCGAGGCGCCCGTCGGCTCTCCGCCAATCGGACCGGCGGAACCGTCGCCCGAGCCGCAGCCCATCGCCAACGTCGTCGCGAAGATGCCCAGGGCACAGTGGCCCAGGGCGCGCGACTTGGTCGGATTGAGCTCAGTCATGATCGAGTTCCTCCCCATCGAGCTTGTGGTGCCGGGAGCAACGCTCGTTCCCTCGTCGTGTTCGCCTTCGGTCCACCCGCGACGCAATCGCGAGCGAAGAGGGGCGCACGTCCTGTTTCTCCCGTACCGGGTGCTCTGCCGCATCGCCTGCGCAGCGCTCGAGTTCTCGCGGTTCAGCAGCGAAATCGCCTGAGCGACTCGAACGGGCGACGAGTCACTGACGCGCGCCCCACGCGTCACGACCGTGTCCGGTACGCCGGCTGCAATCTCCCGGACGCCAGGGGGACGCCGATGCAGCGCATGATGCCCACGCACTTCGTCGCGCTCGCGCTGCTCGCAGGATGCGCGGCGGCTCTCGGAGCCCGCGCGGCGTTGCTCCTCGCGGTGCTCCTCCCGCTCGTGGGCGCGGTGCTCTTGCTCGACGGCAGACGTCCGGCGAGTGGCACTTCGGCCCGGTGAGTCGTCGCAGCACGCTCGACGGCGCGCCGCAGGTGACAGCGCTCTCGGCGATCGAACGGCACGACGCGGGAGCACCGATTGCACGCGCGCCCCGCCGAGGCCCGGCGGACGCGTCAGAAAGGCGGGCAACGAGCAGGTGCACAACGCTGTGGAGTGGGGCGCCCGTGCTTTCCGGCAGCGAGCTTGGGCGCTCATTTGCTGGATCGTGCTGGGATGCGCGCTGGCGCCACGCAGCGCGGACGCCTACGAGCTGCGCCAGACGTCGCAAGGCGCGTTCGTGCGCTGGGATGCGACGCAGGTCCCGTTCGTCGTGGACTCGAGCCTCGATGCGGCGGCGCCGCACGGCGCGCAGGCGGCGCTGGACGCGATCGCCGCGTGGAGCGGAGTGGGAGTGGGCCCCAAGCTGGTGGCCGCAACGGGTCGCGGCGCGGCCGAGCCGGCCGCGGACGGTCAGAACACGATTCTGTACATGCCGGAGGGCTACCCCGCGGCGCAGAGCGCGTTGGCCGTCACGATCTCCACGGTCGACGTGAGCACCGGGGAACTCCTGGACACGGACATCGTGATCAACGGGACGTACGCGTTCGCGGTGCTCGCGCAGAACGCGCGCGCCGCACCCGGGACCCAGCCGATTGCGATGGAGGGGCAGTCATTGGGAACGGACCCCTCCGGCCCGTTCGACCTTCGGCACGTCATAGGCCACGAGATCGGCCACGCGCTTGGACTGGCGGACGTGTACGACGACCCCCACGCCGTGATGTACGCGTACACGAGCGCGGGAGACGCATCGAGGCGGGCTCCCTCGCCTGACGACGTGGCCGGGCTCGACTCGCTCTACCGGGGAGTGTGGGAACGAGGGAGTTGCAGTGCTTCGAGCGTCGGAGTCTTCGATGCGGCGGGCGTCGGTCGCGCCGTGGCATCGCTCTCGATCGGCGCCCTCGTGCTGCTCGTGCGCATGCGGCGGGCGCGTGGCGTTCGCGCGAGCAGCCAAGGTCGGGCACGCTGATCGCAACGAGCTCGCTTCAGGAGCGGCCAGAGCCACGCCCGCGATTGCTCCTCCCTGAATCAATCGAGGTGACCCAGGCTCTGGCGCTCCTGCCATCACTTGCGTCGACGCAAGGTCCGGACGCCCGCGGTGAGTGCGACCATCAGCCACGCGAGGGTCCCGGAGCTCGTCGCATCAGGTACGGAGCACCCCGCGCATCCGATGATGGCCTTCGAGGGGGGCAGGTCCAGGTTGGGATCCCCGCCGTCGTACGACGGCACGCCGAACGACGACGAGGGCCCGGCGTCGTCGAAGAACGAGCTACCGTCGTCGCCGAACGCCGACGCGTCCGAATCGTCGCCGGTGCCGGGGAGACCGCCCTGGCCGCCGACGTCGCGCGCCGGGACGTGCAGACTGAGGACGCCGGCGCGGGGCGTCCCGGTCTCTCGCCCGCTGTCGGGTGGCGTGGGGCTCGGCGCCTCGTTCCCCGAGTCGGGGGTCCCTCCGGACTCCACGCTCGCGTCCTCCGTCTGGCTCGGTGGGGCGGGGCTGCCCGAGTCGATGTAGATGATGATGATCGTCCCGCCGCTGCTCGAGCCGCTGCCGGAGCCGGATCCCCCGCTCGAGCCGCTCGCGTCGTCGCCCGAGCTCGGGCTGCCCACGTCGGGCGGGTCGATCTCGTCGCCGCTGCTCCCGGCTTCGTCGATCACGGGGCCCGCCTCGTCGACGACCGTCGCGTCAGGAACGCTGTCGGCTTCCTGCAGCACCTGCGCTTCCGGCTCCGGAGCCTGCACGTCCGGCGTGTCGGTGGCCCCCTGGGATGCGTCGTCGCCCCCAGACCCGGCTCCGGAATCATCACCACCGGCATCGGCGACGACGGCGGTCGCCTGAGCTCCGACACGTTGCCCGTGACCATCGGCCCCGTGATCACATCCGCCCGACGCGGTCGCGAGCACCGCTGCCGCTCCAAGCGTGCCCCACGCACGGTTACCCATGATCTGCCCCCCGATTTCCGGTGTGGCGCACGATCAAGGCGTGTGCCCGCGGGGGAGAGTGGCAGGCACGAGAGAGGCAAGCAGGGCGGACAAGCAAGGGGGTATTCCGATGAGCCGTCGATGGGAAAACGTTCTCGCACTCGCGCGCGAGATCGAGCGCGCGATGACCAAGGGCGAATCGCCCGAGATGACGTCCGCCGAGCGGCTGGCGCGTTCGGTCATCGAGCTGCAGAAATGGCTCGCTGGGCCGCAGCAGCCGAACCTGGGCGGCAGGTGGCACAGAGGCGCCGCGCAGTCACCATCCGACAGCTCGCGCACCGAGGACTCGGGCTAGAAGACGCCGCGCACGCCGAAGATCTGGCCACGGGAGCTGCCGAGCGCGTCGGACACCATGTCGGCCCACGGCATGATGCGAGCGTGGAGATTCTCCTTCGCTCGCGCCGGCTCCCGCGCGAAGAGTCGGACGTATCCGCGGACGATTGGCACGGCGGAGAGAGCCGCGAGACCACCCTGCAGCAGGCGATAGGGCATGCGGGCGCTGTCGTCGTTCGCCCCGATCACGGAGTAGACGACGCCGAGGTCGCTCTTGTCCCAAGTGGCGCCGATGTCGACGGTGAAGTCCACCCAGACGGCGGTCACCATCGCGAGCATCACGGTCTGCGCGACACGGTTGGCGGGCAGGTTGTCGGTCAGCTCCAGGGTGTCGTACGTCGTGAGCCCGACGAGATCGGTCATCTTCGGAGCGAGCATGACGATGACGTGCTGCCCCGGGGTGAGCGCTCCGGTCCAAGTCGTCTGGCCGAAGCGCAGATGCCCATCCACCTCGACCGGGTAGGGCTGCACGCTCGTGACATGGGCGCCGAAGACCGTGGCGGCGAGCGCATGACTTCCCTCGTGCTGCGCAGTCACCAGGAAGTCGGCGGGTATCGCGAGGCCGGCGCCGAGCCAGAGGAGCTCCTCGGTGTCCGGTCCGGAGTCATCGTCCGCGGAGCAAGGCTGAGCCCACGCAGTGATGCACAGCGCCGCGATGCACGAAGACAGCTTGAGCATCCGCGCCCGCAAACTGCAGGGCGTGCGCCGCATGACGACGAAGAGCGCTCGAGCCCGCGGGCTCGTCGCGCCGTTGGCGCTTCTCCTCTCGATGCCGGTGGCCTGCATGCGTGGCGGCGCTGCACCCCCGTCGGTCGTGAGCCTGCCGGGCGACGTGACGGCGGCGCCTCCGACGAGCGCGCCTGCTGGTGCACCGACGGCCGATACGTCGGCGCCCCGAGTCGCACCCGCCGACGCTCTGCTGGATGCGGCTCAGGGACTCGAGCTCTCCGAGACCCAGCGGGAGAAGGTTCTCGTGCTGAGGGACCGGCTCGCCAGGTACGAGGAGAACGCGCGCACCTCGCTTCGTGCTCTGCGCGAGGACATCGCCGACCAAGTTCGAGCCGGAGCCATTCAGCTCGCGAGCGTGCAGGCGGCCGTGGACCGGGCCGCAGGCGCGCAGACGGTCCGCGTGGACGAGGGCGCCGAAACGATGAACGCGCTGTACGGCGTGCTCAGCCAGCAGCAGCGGGCGGCAGCCGTCGCGGCCGTCCGCGCGATGCAGCCGGGTGACGTCGGGGAGCCGTCGGCCCGAGCGACGAGGCCGCTCACGCCTGCACGTCTCAATCGTCTGGCTCGCCTCACGAGCGATCTGGCTCTCGATCGGGATCAGGCGCGGCGCGTTTCCGCCCTCCTCGTGGACCATCCGCCGGCGGCCCCGGTGCTCCAGGAGCCACCGGAGCGCGGCGTGGCCGCGATCCTCGACGGGTTCGCGGGCGACCGCTTCGATGCTTGGACGATCGTGCCCCCACCGCTCGCTCCGCCTGCGGAAGAATTTAGACGCAGCGTCGACGGCGAGGTCGGCTTCCTGGTGAACCTGGTCCCGATATTGCGCCCCCACCAGCGGGACGTGCTCGCTTCCATCATCGAAGGTGGCGAGGTCAGCGTGAAGACTGCCGCGCCGTGACGGAATGGCTCACCCGCGAGGGGTCGACTAGCGTCCAATGCCCGCGGATCGCAGCTCGACCGCGCGGGCATGACGACTGCTGGGGCGCCACCGCCATGCACCGACTCCTCGTCATCGACGACGAGCCCCTCCTGCTCCAGGCGATCGCGGCGGTCCTCGGAGATCGAGCCCACGTGGTCGCGACGGCCAACCCCCACGAGGCGCTCGCGCTCATCGACGTCGGCGAGCGCTTCGACCTGATTCTCGTGGACGTGAAGATGCCTTCGATGAACGGAATCGAGCTCCGGGACCGAATCGCGGAGCTCTCCCCGGCGCAAGCGAGGCGCGTGGTCTTCGTGACCGCGGGCCCGAGTACCGCCGAGCAGCAACGCATCTCCTCTCTGCCCAATGCGATGCTGCGCAAGCCGCTGGACCTGTGCGTCGTCGAGGGCCTGTTGTCGAGTGCGCTTCCTTACGCGAGTGATTCCGCACGGATGAAAATCGCCTAGTCCGTGCGTGCAGGATAAACCTCTGACCCCTTGCGTGGTGCAAGGGGTGTGTTACCACGGCGCGTCACAGCCCACCTTGAGGGGATTCGGTGTGGGCCTCTCCGAACGTCCCGGTCGCCAACGGGAAAAGGGGGCCTCTTTTGTCCGACGATCTCCGTGAGCACGCGGCACCGTCCGACCCGTGGTTGCGCGCCGTCGAGCGCGACCTGGCGGAGCAGCGTCTGCTCGCGGACGTCAGCGCGACCCTCGGAGCATCGCTCGACTACCGCGTGACGGTGGCGCGCGCAGTCGCGCGTGCCGTGCCGTTCCTCGCCGACGTCTGCGTCGTGGAGGCGCTCGACGCGCGCAGCGGCGCGCTCACCGAGAGGCTCGGCGCCGCGTTCGCGGGACCCGAAGACCATGCGCTCGCCGACGAAGTCGTGCGCGACGCGCGCCGCGAGGGATGCGACGAGCGAACCGTACTCGTTCGCGTGCCCTCGGGGTCGGCGCGTGTGGCCTCGATCATCGGCGTGCCTCTCGTCTCTCAGGGCGTCGCCATGGGCTTCGTGGTGCTCGGCGCGACCGACCCGCGCCGGCGGTACGACGAAGCGCACCTCGCGCTGGCGGAGGAGATCGCCCGCCGCCTCTCGCTCGCTATCGCCAATGCGCGACTCCACGAGAAGGCCGAGCTCGCGAACCGTCGCCGCCAGGACGTGCTCGCCATGGTGTCCCACGACCTGCGGAGCCCCCTCAACGCGATCCTCTTCGTCGCCCAGTCGATGATGCGCACGCCGGCCGAGGAGGATCGCCGCAAGGGCGACCGCCACAAGGCCGAGATCGTCCGACGCTGCGCCGAGCGCATGGACCGCATGATCCAGGACCTGCTGGACATGTCGAGCATCGAAGCCGGCCATCTGTCGGTCGACGTCCGCAGCACCGCGCTCGCACCCGTCCTCAAGGAGGCCGTGGAAGGGTCGATCGACGCCGCCCATGCGAAGCGCCAGCGCCTGGAAGTACGGCTGCCGGCCGAGTCCCTCGTCGTAGCGTGCGACGGGTACCGGATTATCCAGGTCGTGTCGAACCTCCTGAGCAACGCGATCAAGTTCACGCCGACCGGAGGATCCATCGCGGTGACCGCGGAGCCGGGGCCGGACGGTGCGGTCGTGCGGGTCAGCGACACGGGCCCCGGCATCCCCGAGTCGAGCGTGCCCCATCTCTTCCAGCGCTACTGGCGAGCGCCGCAGACGACGAGCAAGGGCACCGGGCTCGGTCTGTTCATCGCGAAGGGCATCATCGAGGCCCACGGCGGATCCATCGGCGTCGAGCTTCGCCCCGGCTTCGGGGCGACGTTCTACTTCACGCTGCGAGTTGTCGCGCTGGAAGGATTCGAGCCTTCGACCTTCGGGTTGTGAGGCCGTAGCTCATCCACCATCCAGGTCGCTCTTCCTCCGGGCATGCGGAGGTCGTAGTCTTTGGGCCCCATGCGCATGCTCCGACGACTCCCCTTTCTGGCAGGCCTCTCGCTCGCGCTCCTCGCTTCCGGTTGCGGCTACTCGGAGGACGAGTGGCAGGCGCAGCTATCCAAGTACAACAAACTGAAGGCCGAGAAGGACGACGACGACTCGAAGCTCGCCGACGCCCAGGCCAAGGTCGACGCGCTGACCAAGCAGCTCCAGGACCTCGGGGTCAACGTCAGCTCCATGAAGGCGAACCTCGACGACACTCAGAAGGCGCTCGACCAGTACAAGGAGCGGGCGAAGCAGCTCGAGCTCATCAAGGAGCGCTTCGAGAAGCTGAAGGCGAAGCTCGACACGCTCACGAAGCTCGGGCTCACGGTGAACGTCCGCCACAACCGGATGGTCATCTCGCTTCCGGGCGACGTGCTCTTCGACTCCGGCCGCGAGACGCTGAAGAAGGACGGCAAGGACATCCTGCTGAAGGTCGCAGCCATCATCAAGCCGGACCCGCAGCTCAGTGCGCGCGACTATGCGGTCGCCGGTCACACCGACAACCAGCCGCTCGCGCACGGTCCGTTCAAGGACAACTGGGGCCTCTCCCTGATGCGAGCGCGCGAGGTGCTCGTGTTCCTCATCGATCCCGCGCAGGGCGGACTTCCCAACCAGCACTGGAGCGCCGCCGGCTTCGCCGACACCGATCCGGTCGCCGACAACTCGTCCGACGACGGCCGCCAGAAGAACCGCCGCTGCGAGCTCATCGTCCTCCCCAGCGTCGAGGAGATGCTCGACCTGAAGGCAATCACGCAGCAGTAGCGGTCGGCCTAGCCGAGGGCGAGCTTCAGCTCGTCACACGCGCGGGTGAACGCTTCGCGAACGGCGAGCTCGCGCTGGGGCCCGGTCAGCGTGTCGTCGAACACCCGGTGCCTCGAGACCGTGCGGCCCTTGGCACTTTCCACGATCACGACGATCGAGCCCTTGCCGCTCGTTCCGTCCTTCGCCACGACCGTCGTACCGCCGATCTTCTTCAGCCAGCGCGTCGCCTCGTCGTAAGTCACCACTCCTTTCTTGTCGCCGGAGTAGGTCGACGCGCAATGCCCCCTTTCGGGTACCCGTGCTCGGGTACGGCGTCACTGCCAGGTGTCGGTGGACGTCGTGTGCCCGTCGTTGTTCGTGATGTCGATGCGCTGGTACGCGAAGCAGATCTCCTCGGTCGTGACGACCAGGTGCGTGGTGGACCCTTCGATTTCGGCACCGAGCCGCTGCCGGTCCTGGACGACCTGCGCATTGGTGAGCTTGACGGTCTGGAACACGAATTCCTTGCCGCTCGGATCGGGCTTGACGAACTCGAAGTCGACCTCCGTCAGCGCCTCGTTGCTCGCCATCGCCGCGAAGAACTGAGGGCTGGCGGGGCCCCAGATCTTCGTGAAGCACACGGGCTCGTGCTTCCGACGGCCAGTGACACTGCCGGTCGTCGTGTCGGTCGGCACGACGACGCCCCACTTGAACTCCGTGAGGTCCATCCATTGCTTGGCCCTGGCGGCGGCCGCCGACTCCCCCTTGAACTGCCCCTGCTTTTGCCCCTTGACCGACACGTACCCCACGTAGGTGGTGGCCAGCGCCGACGTGCTCACGGTCAGACTCGCAGCCAAGACCAAAGACGTGACCCCGTTGACGAACCCTTTTCGCATGAGATGTCTCCTGGAAGAGAGACACGGCTCGGACCGATTCGTCTCACGAAATCTGGGGCGCCCCCGCGGGCCCTGCTGGCGCATGAAGACCGGCAGGACCCGCAGGACGGCGACGTGTCGCTCATTCACCTCCCGTGGGCGAGTACGCGAGACCGCCGTTGTCGCCGCCGACCCAGATGTTGTTCGCGTCCAGCGCGAAGCCGGTGTGCACCTTGTACATCGCGCCGGCATTGGCCGTGGTCAGGGCCGCGCTGACGTCCTTCCACGTCTTGCCACCGTCGCTGCTCTTCCAGAGCACCAGGTTCGGCGGCGAGTCGTTCGTGAAGCCGCCGACCCAGATGTGCTGCCCGTCGGGCGCGGCGAAGCCGGTGGTGAACGCGAACTGGGCGGCCATCGTGGGCATGGTCGCGAGCTTCCAGGTCGCCCCGCCGTCCGCCGTGAAATAGACGTACGCGCTGTTCGCGGCCTCGAGGTCGTTCGCCCACGCGGCGATGCCGTCCTTGTCGCTCGTGAAGAGGATCACGGTCGGCGACTCGCCATCCGAGCTCGGGTTGGGCGGGCTCGGGAACGTGACAGGCACGAAGTTGTTCCCGCCGTCCGTCGAGCGGCACACGCCGGTGAAGCCGTCCGCACCCGAGTTGTAGACCATCGTCTTTCCATCGGAACTGACGAAGAACCCCTGCTGCGCGTCGGCGGCGAAGTAGTCCTGATGCCAGGAGGACTGGCAATCGGCCGCAGGCACGGGATCGGGGACCGGCGGCGTCGCTTCCGGTTGCCAGGTCCGGGTCCACGTCGTCGTCGCGACCGGGCCGGTCGTGGACGTCCAGACGTTTCCGATGTCGTCGACGAGATGCCAGTTGGCGGCCGAGTCCTTCGAAAGCCAGATCCACCCAGCGTTCGGGGTGCCGCTTACCGAGGACGCGTTCTGCTTGAACGTCTTTCCGTTGTCCGCGCTCACGTTCGCCTGAGCACCGTTGGTCCGGCTGTTCGCGTAGAGCGTCCCACCGGCCATCCAGATCGCGTCATACGAATCGTCGTTCTGGGCCGAGCCGCTGAGCGCGATCGAGTCGACCGCCTTCGCGCTGCTCAGGTGCTCGATGGCGCCGGCGGTCGCCTCGGCGTTGGGGATCAGGGCGACGTCGCCGTTGGTGGTCGAGCTGAACCAGATGCCGGCCACCGTGGCGTTTCCCTTGAGCGCCTGCGGCGAGCCACCCGCGGGATCGTCCATCAGGTCGATCATCGTCCACGTGGGGCCCGGGTTTCCGCCGCTGCTGCTCCCGCTGCTGCCACCGCTGCCACTGCTGCTGCCGCTGCTCCCGCCGCTGCTGCCGCCACTGCTGCTCCCGCTGCTGCTGCCGCTGCTGCTCGCGCTGCCGCTGCTGCTGCCGCTGTCGCTGCCCCCGCCGGTGTCGTTGCCCGCGTCGCCTCCGGTCGCACTCCCGCCGCTGCCGCTCGAACACGCCCACACGGCGACGACGGAGATGACGGCGGCCACACCCAAGATTCGCTGCTTCATGAAAGTCCTCCTCGGAGCCGAGGACGCTGAGCAACGGACATGCCCGCTCGACGACCCGCGAAAAACGCGGGAATGAAGCGGACGAAGACGCCCTGACGGCGTCACATCATCGATGCGACGTCCGTTGCGACGTCGCATCTTTCGTCTCTCACACGCCCCCCGGTCAATCGCGCTTCGGACGCGGGATCGACCAGCGCTGCATCTCCCGGTACATCTGCGTGCGCTGCATTCCCAGCGCGCGCGCCGCGAGCGCCACGTTGCCTCCGTGCGCCTTCAGGGCCTGCTCGATCCGTTCGCGATCGACCGCCTCGGACCAGCGGACGTAGGCGCGGCCCTTTCGCTTCTGCGCGGGCGCTTCCTCCGCCGATGCGTCGAACGGTCGGCCGGCCGTCGGCGAGAGATGCTCGACGCGTACCCGGTCGGCGCCCTCGGCCTGCGCTTGCACCGCGGCGTAGCGGACCTCCTTGCGGAGCTCGCGCACGTTGCCCGGCCACGCGCGCAGCATGCACGCCTCCACGAGCTTCGAGTGGGGTCGAAGCGACGGCGCGACGTCGGCCACTTCGGCCGCGACGTGCTCGGCGATCTCGTCGAGGCGCTCGCGGAGCGGGGGGAGGACGACCTCGGGCGGCGCGATCCGGTGATAGAGGTCGGCGCGGAAACGCCCTTCGCTCACGGCCTCGCGGAGGTCGCGGTGCGTGGCGACGCAGATCCGGAAGTCGACGTGCTGCCCGTGCGACGCTCCGAGCGGGACGACCTCGCGCGTCTCGAGCACCCGGAGGAGCTTGCTCTGCACGTCGAGCCCGAGCTCGCCCCCTTCGTCGAGGAGCAGGACCCCGCCGTTGGCAGCCTGCACGTGTCCCTCGGAGTCGGCCGCGGCTCCGGAGTAGGCGCCGCGCCGGGCGCCGAAGAGGAGCCGCTCGGCCAGGCCCTCCGGAATCGCGGCGCAGTTGACGGCGACGAAGGGGCCCGAGCGGTTCGGCCCGAGCGCGTGGAAGTGGCGCGAAGCGTTCTCCTTCCCCGTGCCGCTCTCGCCCCGCAGGAGCAACGTGGGGCTGGACTGGGCGGCGCGCGCGACGGTCGCGAGAGCAGCCGCCAGGCGCGCTCCCACGACGATGTCTCCGTCTCGGAGCGACGTCGGCAAGGCGGTCAGGTCGACGCAGGGTACGAGGAGCGTGTCGGCCGCTCGGACCACCTTCGGAGCGGCGAACGTCGCCGATCCGTGCAACCGCTGCCCGTCGACGAACGTACCGTTGCGGCTCCCGAGGTCGCGCACGGTCCAGCCCTGCGCGTGCGAGTACTCGATCGTGGCGTGATGTCGCGAGAGCCTCTCGTCGGGCAAGAGCGCGCCGTCACTCGGGCCCCGGCCGATGGTGACGCCCTTCGGGGTCATCGGGAGCGGCAGGAACGCGGGTGCCGCGCCCGAGAAGACGACCAGCACTCCGGGACGGGCACGCCGCGACGGAGCGTCGTCGGTGTCCCGTGTCGCGTCGGCGGTTTCGTTGCTCACGTTCCTCAGGGTACCAGGTCGATCACCGGCGCTCGGCGGTCCATTCGGTGCCCGGCTCCGTCGTCACGGCCAAGGGCGACGCGCTCACCTGGTTCTCGCTTCGCTGCTCCGTCGTCACGCCGGAAAGGCCGTGGCTCGAATCGGAGGCGTCGACGAAGGGACGAAGCGCCGACGCGAACCCGTCCGCCGAGGCGAATCTGTCCTCGAGATTGCGCGCGAGCGCCTTGTGGACGGCGGTCGCGAGCCCCGGGGGGACCCAGGGCGCCAGCGACGCGAGTGGCCGCGCATCGGTGGTGTAGACGGCGACGACCAGGTCCAGCGCGGACACTCCCTGCCAGGGGAGCTGCCCGGTGAGCGTCTCGTACAGAGTCACGCCGAGGCTGAAGATGTCGCTCCGGTGATCGA
Source organism: Polyangiaceae bacterium (assembly GCA_035499695.1). GTDB lineage: Bacteria > Myxococcota_A > Polyangia > Polyangiales > Polyangiaceae > Palsa-1150. The sequence continues at coordinate 6,711 of DATJYG010000164.1, read as the reverse complement.
CGGTCCGTGGATTTCGCGACTGCTCCGGCGACATGTACATCGGTGATCCGAGGATGCCGTTGCTCTTGGTCAGGTCGCCGGAGTCTTCGGGCAAGGCGTGCTTGGCCACCCCGAAGTCGCACAGCTTCAGGACGATCTCCCCGGTCGCGCGCTCCTCGAGGAAGAGGTTTGCCGGCTTGATGTCGCGGTGCACGACGCCGCACGCGTGCGCGGCCGCCAGCCCCTGGCAGGCCTGGACGAACAGGCGCGCTGCGCACGAAGGGTCGAGCGGTCCGAGGTCTCGCAGCGCCTCGCGCAGATCGCGGCCCTCGAGCCGCTCCATCACGAGGAAGGGCAGGCCCAGTCCTTCGTCCGTCCCAGCATCCACCACCCGCGCCACGTGACGGTTGTCGATCTGCTGCGCCGCGCGCGATTCGCGGGCGAAGCGACGCAGGCCGTCGGGTCGGAGCGGCACGTCGGGTCGCACGATTTTCAGCGCAAACGAGGCGCCGTCCAGCGTGGCGGCCTCGTAAACCGCGCCCATTCCTCCCCTGCCGAGCACGCGCACGAGCCGGTAGCGGGCGCCGATCCATCGGCCGAGCGCGGGGTCGACTAGCAAGGCTTCCGCAACTCTAACGTTGGCTCCCAATCATGCCAGTCGGGACCACGCCGGCTGGCGCCATTTCAGTCGGGACGCGACATGTCGCATTTCGAGATGTGACGCGACCCGCGCAACCAGCAAAGCGCACCGTTTCACCTGGTTTCGTGCGTGAGTTTTCTGGTTTCGTGACGCTTTCTGCTGGATGCGTGCCGCTTTCAACTGATTCTCGTCCATTCTCTTCGAACTCGCGCACGCATCCAGGAGGTGGTGTGTCGCTTTCAGTTGGCCGCGTGCGACATTCAGCTGGATCCGTGTCGCTTCCATCTAGAAGAGTGGCGAAGTTTCCTGGAAGCGTGACGAAGTTTCCCGGAAGCGTGACGGATCCAGTGAGCCGCGCGACGAAGTCAGCGAGCTTCGTCACGCTTCCACCGAGTTCGCGACGCTTCCACGAGAAAGCGCCACAGTTCCTCCTGGAAGTGTGAGACTTCCAGGAAACTTCGCGACGCTTCCAACTGACTTCGTGACGCTTCCAGGGAACTTCGTCACAGCGGGCGAACCAATTGTGAGAGGGCCGTCTCTCGCCCGCCCCTCGGCTCGCTGCGTTTCGCTGGGATCGCCGCCGTTTCGGCGAACCCCGCAAACCTGAGGACAAGGCGAACGGACACGTGGTGTGCGCACGGCGATAATCGAGCGCACCTCCATGGGCCACCTGACCGACCTCGTGCGCTTCCACGACGAACAGCTCGCATCGCGCTACGCGGCGCGCGTCATCCCGATGGCGACGCTGCTCGACGCATACATCGAGGGCCGCGCCGACATCCCGGACATCGACGCCTTCCTCGACGCGCGGCACGACCTCGTGAAGTTCACGCTGACGCCTGCGCACGTGAAGTTCCTCGTGACGCGCATGATCCCCGAGTGGCTCATCCACTCGAAGTCGCAGGACCGCCGCATCGTGCGCGACCACTACGACCGGGGCGACGACTTCTTCGAGGCGTTCCTCGGCGAGACGATGGTCTACACGGCGGGCATCTTCCGGGACGACGGCGAGTCCCTCGAGCAGGCGCAGCGCAACAAGATGGACCTCGTGTGCCAGAAGCTCATGCTCCGGCCACGCGACGAGCTGCTCGACATCGGCTGCGGCTGGGGCTCGCTCGCTCTTCATTCGGCGAAGCACTTCGGCGCGCTCGCGACGGGCGTGACGATCGCGCAGCGCGGCGCCGCGTTCGGCAACGCGCGCATCGCGAAGGCGGACCTCGCCGACAAGGCGCGCATCGAGTGCCTCGACTACCGGGAGATCCCGCGGCGACAGTTCGACCGCATCGTCAGCCTCGAGATGGTCGAGCACGTCGGCGTGAAGAACCTCGCGACGTACTTCGGCGTGGTGCGTGATCGCCTGAAGGACGATGGGCTCTTCCTCCTCCAGTGGTGCGGCCTGCGCCCGGGTGGCGAGCAGGGCGTCCCGCCCGTCGGTATGCGCCCGGAGGACATGGTGTGGGGCCTCTTCATGAACGAGCACATCTTCTCCGGCGCCGACGCGTCCCTGCCCCTCGGCGAGATGGTGACCGCGATGGAGAAGGCCGGCTTCGAGATCCACTCCACGGAGAACGTCAGCATCCACTACGTGATGACGATCCAGCGCTGGCACCGCAACTGGCAGCGCAACCGGGACGCCGTGCTCGCCGCCTACGGTGAGCGCTGGTGGCGCCTGTGGAACCTCTTCCTCGCGTGGTCCTGGCGCATCGGCGCGCAGGGCACCTCGGCCTGCTACCAGGTCGTCGCGCACAAGAACCTCGACGCCTTCGACCGTACCTTGTCGCTCGGCAAGCCGGCGCACACGGCGGCGCGTCGGCCCGCGCTGGTCGACAACGGCGTCGCGGCGGAGTAGCAGCAAGGGCCTAGAGGACCGAGAGGCCGCGGCATGGCTCGCAAAGAGCAGGAGCGAAAGCAACCGCAGCAGGCGCGTGCGCAGGAGACGGTCCGCGCCATCCTCGAGGCCACTGTCCAGATCCTCGACCGCGAAGGACTCGACGCCGCCACCACCACGCGCATCGCCGAGGTCGCCGGCGTGAGCATCGGCTCGCTCTACCAGTACTTCTCGCACCGCGATGCGATCCTCAGCGCGCTGCAGGATCGCGAGTTCGAGCGCACGCTCGCGTTCATCCAGCAGGTGCTGGCCGACGGCAACCTCGATGAGGAGCCCCTCGAGACGGTGCGCGCGGTGCTCCGCGGCCTGGCGGAACTCTACACCGAGTCGCCCGGCTTGCACCGCGTCCTCGCGATCGAGGGGCTGCGCGTCGCCAAGGCAGAGAAGGTCCACGGCTTCGACCTTCGGGTCATCCAGGTCGTGCGCCACTTCCTGGCCGCGACCAAGGCCCCCATCCTGCGGCGCAACGTCGACGCCGCGGCGTTCCTCGTCTACCAGACCGTGCGCGCGACGATGCTCGCCTACCTGCTCGAGCGCCCGCCGGGCCTCGACTCCGAGAGCCTCATCGAGGAGCTGACGAACCTCATCGCCGGATACCTTCTCGGCTCGGACACGGCGTCCTTGGTGGGAGCGCGATCACGACCGCGCGTCGCTCGAGGCGGCGGCCGCTGACAGCGCCGTGATCGCACGTCGCGCCTGGGCGTGCGCCATCGCGACGTCCGGAGAGGACTGGATGGCGTCGAAGTATCTCTTCGCGAATCCGGAGCCGACCTCGTCGGGCGCGAGTAGGTCCCCGGCGGTGCGCGCGATGGCAGTCAGCTCCTCGTCGGGAAGCTCCGGCTCCTCGACGAGCTCGTCGGCGCGCGCTGCCAGCTCGCTCACGGGGTGAAGCCAAGCGAACGCTTCGTCGCCGATGAGCAGTTGCAGCAGCGTGCCCGGGCTGGCGATGGGTCCGTGCAGGCCTTCGTATTCGGCCCGCGCGATGGCGAGGAGCGCCTTGTGCACGCCCAGGAGACCTTCGCGTACGTCTTCGAGGAGGGCCCGCGCCCGTTCGTGATCGGTCACGAGCATCGAATATAGGCAGGTGACGTCAGAAAGTCTGATCCGAGAACGCGAAGAGCAGCCACGTCGGCGACGCCCCGTCCGCGCCCACGACGATCGCGCCGTCCTGCCCGGTCAGGTTGCGATGGATGAGGTGCGCGCTGTCCGCCTCGCCCTGAGCCGTGGCGAAGACCGAGATCTTCGCGCCGAGATCGAGCGCCGCGGTGATTGACGCGACGGCGTCGGCGGTCTTCACGGTGGTGAAGTCGGACGCCGCGAGCTTCAGATCAGCCACGTAGTCGAGCGGCACTGAGTGCCACCCGTCGCTCCACGCTCCCCCCAGGAGGTCATGCGACATCGTGCGCGATCGAATGCTCCCCGGCGCGGCGGTGTCGTCCACGTCCACCACCATCCGATACGTCGCCCCCGCGAACGCCATCTGGAGCACGAGGTGCGTCGAGTTCGGCTCGGCGCACGCCTGATCGTTCGGCGGCACGATCGCGACGACCGTGCCGTCGAAGCGCGCGAAACCGACGGATCCGATCGCCTGCCCGAACGTCTTGGCGCACGTCGCGGCTTTGTCGACGTCCGCGGCCGCGTCGCGTACGGCGCCCTCCGTGCCGCCGTCGGCGCCGCCCGAGGTCGTCGACGCCGGCAGGCCCGACGAGGACGAGCACGCGACGACCGGGACGGCCGTGAGCCCGCAGCACAGTGCGATCGAGAACCGGAGCCGCCCCTGGGCCATCCAGGTTCACTCCGCCGACAGGAACTGGTCGTCGGCGTAGCAGTACGCCCAGGTCTCGGCGGCCTCCCCGGACGTGATGATCGGGTGGCCCGAGGACCGGTTGTGAGCGGTCGCGTGCCGATTGGGCGAGGAGTCGCAACAGCCCACGTGGCCACACGTGAGGCAGACGCGAAGGTGGACCCAGCGGCTTCCCATCGCGAGGCACTCCTCGCAGCCCTTGGCGGGTCTGTGCACCTGGTGGATCTTCACGTCGCGCGCCACGTGCCCGCACGGGCTCGAGAGATCGATCGACTCGCTCGCGCTCATGGGCGGTTCATACACCCGGACGCTTCGCCGCAGCCAGGTCTCTCTTCAGCTCCTCCGCGTTGCGTCGCGGCCCGTAGCCCGGCGTGTCGCGCTGGATGCGCCAGCTCTCGGAGAGCGGTCCGGCGTCCACCGTGTCGAAGCCGAACTGGTCCAGCATCTTCGTCACGATCCGCTTGGCGTCCGCATCGTTGCCGGCGATGACGAGCGCACGCCGGTTCGGCGTGCCGGCGGGCTGGCCGTGCGTCGTGAGCTCCGCCGCGTAGATGTGGTTGAACGCCTTCACGACCTTCGACTTCGGAAGGTGCGCCTGCAAAAGCTCCGAGGTGGTCGTCTTCTCCTCGTCGAGCTCCCCGATGTGGCCGTCGCGAGCCGGGTAGTAGTTGTTGGTGTCGATGACGAGCTTGCCGGCGAGCGGCTCGACGGGCACCGTGTGGATGGCCTTGAGGGGGATGGTGACGACGACGATGTCGCCCGCCTTCGCCGCCTCGAGCGCCGTCGCGGCGCGCGCTCGGGGTCCGAGCTCGGCGACCAGCCCGGCGAGCGTCTCGGGGCCGCGGGAGTTGCTCAGGACGACGTCGTATCCGTTCGCCACGGCCAGGCGCGCGACCTGGCTGCCGATGTGGCCGGCACCGATGAGGCCGAGGGTTGTCATGGTGAAGGCTTCGATGCTCGCGACGGGGAGAGGTTGTCGTCGCGGCTGTCGAAGCGCTGCACCGGCCCCTGCCATCGTGCGTCGTCCATCACGACCTCTTCGAACCGCCCACCCGTGTACGCGCCGATCGCGTGCCGCCAGAACGCGGTTCCAGCGACGTTCTGCGTCTTCTGTCGCACCTCCCACCGGCCGCGGAAGCGATTGAACAGCCAGGCAGCCACGTGCTCGCCGACGCCGCGGCGGCGGAACCGCCGCATCACGAAGAACTCTGCCATGTCGCAGACGTCCTCCTCGCCGCTGAGACGGCTGCGGTCCTGGACCAGAGCGAACCCCGCGAGCTTCGAGTCCACTCGGACGAGGAAGGCGTGGCACCGCGCGTCTGCCCAATAGGCGTCGAGCGGCGGCACGGCGAATCGCCCGGTGTCGGCGACGTCGAGGGCCATGATGTCGCTGAAGTCGTAGGCGTAGAGCTCGAAGAGCGCCGCGAGACAATCCCGCGCCTCCTGGCCGGCGACGACAATCTCGACGTTCAAAGGCCGGCCGTCGAGATCGGTCCCGTGTCGACCGCCTCGAAGTCGCTTCCGTGGACCATGCCGAAGTCGCCGACGAGCTGGTCCATCAGCGGCGTCCACCCGTCGTCGCTGTCGCCGCCGAAGTACCAGTCGCTCCCGTTGTCGGCGAGGATCAGCCCGTACTGCTTGAGCGCCGTGAGGATGACGAGCGTCGCGCCGGTGAAGGGCGAGGTGTCGAAGCTCGCCTTGAGGCGCAGGCGGAGTCCCATCGGCGGCAGCGACGTGTTGGAGCTTCCCGCGGCATGCGTGGCCGGGTGGATGTAGCCCTGCTGCGTGCTGTTCATCGTGAAGCGGATCGCGTGCTTCACCGCTCCCGCCTGCACCTCTGACAGCTTCACGAGCCCCGGGAAGATGGGCAGCCCTGCCGCATCGGCGCTCGTCCAGCCATCCGTGCGCAGTGCGTTCGAGCCGAGGTCGAACTTCGCACCGGAGCCGCAGCTCCAGCCCGGATTCGAGTAGGTGCTGCTGAACGTCTCGTAGAGGAGGCACTTGCCCTGCTGGACCACGAGCACGTGCATGTCGCCGCCTGATCCGGCGCCGCCTTCGACCTTCGCGTCGGAGGGGAACGGATAGGGGCCGGGATCGCTCTCGTCGGCGTACTGGAAGGTCATCGGCACGCCCGCCTGCGACTCGGGGACGACCTGCCACGGGATGCCGTAGTGGTCCATCGACCAGTCGCCCCAGTCGGGGTGCAGATGCTTCGTGAGGTTCATCGTGCCCTGGTAGGCGGTCCAGTTCGGGTTCACGGGGAACTTCGTCGTGTCGTCGATGCGCGTGTTCCACGGGTTGTCGGCGGGGAAGACGCTGCAGCCGCCGATGACGGGCGAGCTGCCGCCGACGGTCACGCCCGCGTCGTTGCCCCCGCTGGAGCTGCCGCTGCCCCCGCCG
>DATJYG010000163.1:0-34711 GCA_035499695.1 Polyangiaceae bacterium | reverse complement strand
AATCCGGGCAAATTTGGCGCTGCCCGGCCCATCCCCAGTTCGCGTGATTGAAGCACTCCGCGGGGAACCGGAATCCCGCGGACACTCCGGTGCACGCGTAGTCGCCGTTGGATCCGTCTCCTTGTGCCTGCAGCGCTCCCGTACTTGCGTCGAACAACCAGAAGTCGCCGGAGTCGATCCCCATCGCGGACTGCACCAAGATCGAACCGTCGCAAGCGTCCGTGGTCTCGAAGACTCCGTTGCCACCCCCCATCGCGCTGGCCGCGCAGATGGATGCGAGGGGAAAGTCCGCCAGGGACGTGAAGCCCGCATCGGCAAGTCCGGTTGGGCACTCCGTGGCATCAGGCCGTGGCCCGGAGTCCGCCGCGTCGGGCCTCACGGCGGCGTCGGCCACGAATGTGCTGGGCCCACCGCTAGAGCAGGCAGAGACCACCAGCAGCGCGGTCAGGGAACGCATCGCGGTCGCGCTCCACCATGGCCGACGATGGCGATATCCATCGCCTCGAATGCTCGCACCCGACCGAGTCTGCGGGGTCCTGCGCGTTTCCTGGAAGCCCAGGACGGACGAGACGCACGAGACGCTCTCCAAGCGTCTGCGCGCGCTGTCGATTCCCGGGTCCCCTCGCCGGGTTGGGCTGTTCGTTCGACGCTTCGCCCTGCCGCGTCGGCGGCACGGCATTTTCGCGCGATCCCGTCCCGTCCTCCCCTGAGGGAAGCGAGTATGTACGTCCCCATTTCCCGTGCCGGCTCGCCGGGACGAGAGGTTCACGCGATGACGTCCCGTGCCGACTCGCCGGCACGGGAGATTCAAACCGCCCCTTGCCCTCCGGTCTCGGCGGGACGGGGCCGTCGTCCGTTCCTTTCCCGTCCCGCGTCGCATCCGCGGGGAATGCGCAGCAGCATCTGCTTTCCCGGCTCTCGGGGCTGGCTGCGAGGCATCGCACGAGGCGAGCTACTGGCGATGCGCAGCGACTGCAAAGCGGTTGGACCGACTGAGGCGACGCGCTGCCCCACGTGCCGGGGGTCATCGGCGCGGGAAGATCGCTCGCCGCATTCCCATTGTGCCGCGGTGCTCGGCCACCTCAAGGCCGCGCTGCGCGCGCCGCCTCGCTTCGCTCGGCGGGGCTCCGCGGCCTGACGGCCGCTCCGCCGCCTTGATGTGGCCTCCGCTCCGCGGCGTCGGCGGGTTGCCTTCGCGCAATCGGGCGCGGGGGAAAACGCGAAGGAGTCGGAGATGCTCAAGGCCTATCCGTTGATGCTGTCGGTGATGCGTAGGCTGCGGCCGGTGCTCGTGCAGATCGAGAAGCACGATCGTGATCTCGGGAATCAGCTCAGGAGGGCGTCGGCCAGTGTGGCGCTCAATTTGGCAGAGGGGAGCGGGTCGTCGGGAGGGACGCGCAACACGCGGTACCGGACGGCGCTGGGGTCGGCGCGGGAGACCGGGGCGTGCCTCGATGTCGCGGAGGCGCTTGGCTACGTCGAGAGGGTCGAGCCGCTGCTGCTGCAAGAACTCGATCAGGTGCGCGCCATCCTGGCGCGTGTCGTCATGTGATGACATGACATGCGGGCGCCGGCGGCAGCGTCGGCGCCCGCGGCGGCGACAGAGACAGCGTCAACGCCAGGGGCCGCGTCAGAGGCAGCGCGAGCGTCAGAGTCAGCGCCGCAAGACTGCGAAAAACATTGCGAAAGTTGCGACCCCAACGGGAATTGAACCCGTGTTACCGACGTGAGAGGCCGGTGTCCTAACCGCTAGACGATGGGGCCTGGTTGAAGAACAAGGAAGATTCGGGACGCTCTCTGGCGGGCGTCCCTCGTAGCTGGGGGACCAGGATTCGAACCTAGATAAGCAGAGCCAGAATCTGCTGTCCTGCCGTTAGACGATCCCCCAAGTGGGAGGGGGCGCAGGCTATTCGCGGGCGCAGCCTTGTCAAGGCTTACCCCTTGACCTCGGCGCGATAACGCTTACTTTCCGCCGCGCTGGCGCTCGGGAACCTCGAGTGCCAGCAAGACCGTCCAAGGAGAACCGCCCGTCATGAAGATTCGCCCCCTCGGTGACCGCATCGTCGTGAAGCGCCTTCAGCAAGAAGAGAAGACCAAGGGAGGGATCATCATCCCCGACACGGCGAAGGAGAAGCCCCTCGAGGCGCTCGTCGTGGCCGTGGGCAGCGGCAAGGTGCTCAAGAACGGCAAGACGCGAAAGCTCGACGTCAAGGAGGGCGACCGCGTCCTCATCGGCAAGTACTCCGGCAACGAAGTGAAGCTCGACGGCGTCGAGCACGTGATCATCAACGAGGACGACGTCCTCGCTGTCATGTCCTGAAGTCCTGAGGTGAGAAGAAGACCATGACCGCCAAGCAGATCGCATTCGCCCGCTCCGCCCGTCACGCCATCCTCGACGGCGTGAACTACCTGGCCAACGCCGTGAAGGTCACCCTCGGTCCGCGCGGACGCAACGTCGTCATCGAGAAGAGCTACGGCGCGCCCGTCGTCACGAAGGACGGGGTCACGGTCGCCAAGGAGATCGAGCTCGCCAACAAGATGGAGAACATGGGCGCGCAGATGGTGCGCGAGGTGGCCTCCAAGACGAGCGACAAGGCCGGCGACGGGACGACGACGGCCACGGTGCTGGCGCAGGCGATCTTCGTCGAGGGCCTGAAGCTCGTCGAGGCGGGGACGAACCCCATGGGGCTCAAGCGCGGCATCGACGCCGCGGTGGCGGCGGTCGTGGGCGAGGTGAAGAAGCTCTCCACGCCGACGAAGGAGAAGGGGACGATCGCGCAGGTCGGCACCATCAGCGCCAACGGCGACGAGACCATCGGCAAGATGCTCGCCGACGCGATGGAGAAGGTCGGCAAGGAAGGCGTCATCACCGTCGAGGAGGCCAAGGGCACCGAGAGCCAGCTCGACGTGGTCGAGGGCATGCAGTTCGACCGCGGCTACCTCAGCCCGTACTTCGTGACGAATCCCGAGCGCATGGAGGCGGAGCTCGAGGATCCGTACATCCTCATCAGCGAGAAGAAGATCTCGTCGCTGCACGACATGCTGCCGCTGCTCGAGGCGAGCGCGCGCGAGGGACGGCCGCTGCTCGTCATCGCAGAGGACGTCGAGGGCGAGGCCCTGGCGACGCTCGTGGTGAACAAGCTCCGCGGCCTCCTCAAGGTCGCGGCGGTGAAGGCGCCCGGCTTCGGCGACCGTCGCAAGGAGATGCTCAAGGACATCGCGATCCTCACGGGCGGGCAGGTGGTCAGCGAGGACCTCGGCGTCAAGCTCGAGAACGTGACCGTGAAGGACCTCGGGCGCGCCAAGCGCGTGCGCATCGACAAGGACAACACGACCATCATCGACGGCGCGGGCGACAAGAAGGAAATCAAGGGGCGCGTCGACGCGGTCCGCAAGGAGATGGAGCGGACGACGAGCGACTACGACCGCGAGAAGCTGCAGGAGCGGCTCGCGAAGCTCGCCGGCGGCGTGGCCGTCGTGAAGGTCGGCGCGCACACCGAGACCGAGATGAAGGAGAAGAAGGCACGCGTCGAGGACGCGCTCCACGCGACCCGCGCGGCCGTCGAGGAGGGCATCGTCCCGGGCGGCGGCGTGGCGCTCATCCGCGCCGCGTCGGCGCTCGATGGCCTCAAGCTCGAGGGCGACGAGGCCGTCGGCGTGCGCCTCGTGCGGCGCGCGATCGAGGAGCCCCTGCGTCAGATCGCGAAGAACGCGGGCGCCGAGGGCTCGGTGGTGGTCGACAAGGTGCGAAACGGTAAGGGCGCCTTCGGCTTCAACGCGGCCACCGAGCAGTACGAGGACCTGCTCAAGAGCGGCGTCATCGACCCGGCGAAGGTGGTGCGCATGGCGCTCGAGCACGCGGCCAGCGTCTCCGGCATGATGCTCACGACCGAGGCGGCCGTCGCCGAGAAGCCCAAGAAGGAGAAGCCGATGCCCGGCGGGGGCGGGGGCATGGGCGGCATGGGTGGCATGGGTGGCATGGGCGGCATGGGGATGGGGGGCATGGGGGGCATGGGCGGCGACGACTTCGATATGGACTGACGTAAGTCCGACCCAGCACCCGCATCACGTTGTCCCCGTGGGGCCCTTGGGCCTACACTCGATTGGGGCATGTCCGAACCCCTCTTTTCGCGCTTCGGCCGCGACTACCGGGCCGGGGACGTGCTCTTTCGGGAAGGGGAGCGCGGCGAGGAGATGTACGTCATCCAGTCGGGTGTCGTGCAGATCCTCAAGGCCGTGGGAAATGAGGAGCGACCCCTCGCCGCGCTCGGGCGCGGCGAGTTCGTCGGCGAGATGGCGCTCCTCAACGACAAGCCGCGCACGGCCACGGCCGTGGTCCTCGAGGACGCCAAGTGCCTCGTCATCGACCGGGCGACCCTCGAGCAGATGATCACGAGCAGCGCCGAGATCGCGCTGCGCCTGGTGAAGAAGCTCGCTCGCCGGCTCGATTCAGCCGACGAGATGATCCAGATCCTCCTCAATCCCGACCCCAAGGCGCGGGTGCTCCTGTCGCTCAAGCGGCACGCCGAGGCGTTCGGCGAGGAGACGGGCCTCGGGGTGCGCGTTCACGCGTCGTCGTCGGACCTGGCGCGCGAGGTGGGGATCGAAGAGTCGCAGGTGCGCGACGTGCTCGGACGTCTCGGCCGGCTGCGCATCGCCGCCGAGGACGAGATGGGCGGCATCGTCATCATGGACTTGCCACGGCTTCTCGAGTTCATGGAGTTCGTCGAGATGCCGAGAAGGTTCGAGGGCTAGCGTCAACGTGGACCTGCGCGTCATCGGCTGCCACGGGGGGGAGACACCGAGACACCGGACCAGCGCGTTCGTCGTCGACGAGGTGCTCGCGATCGACGCCGGATCGCTGACGAGCGGGCTCGAGATCGAGAAGCAGTGTGCCCTCGAGGCGGTGCTCGCGAGTCACGCGCACCTCGACCACGTGCGCGATCTGGCGACCACCGTGGACAACCGCAACCAGAACGGCGCGCCGCCGCTCGTCGTCGCCGGGACCAAGCAGACGATCCGCATCCTGCAGAAGCACTTCTTCAACGGCCTGCTCTGGCCCGACTTCACGAGGATCCCCAGCGTCCGAAAGCCCGCGCTGCGCTACCTCGAGCTCGGCTGGGAGAAGCCCGTGACGATCGCCGGCTACGAGGTGAGCGCCATCCCCGTGCACCACACGATCGAGACGTGCGGCTTCACCGTGCGCGGCAAGGACGGGGTGCTCGCCTACAGTGGCGACACCGGGCCGACCGACCGGCTCTGGGAGGTGCTCCGCGAGACCGAGAACCTCAAGGCTCTGTTGATGGAGGTCAGCTTCCCCAACGACGAGTCGCGCCTGGCCCGCGTCAGCGGCCACCACACGCCCGAGACGTGCGGCAAGGACCTGAAGAAGCTCGGCGCCGGGCTGGCGAAGGAGCTTCCGACGCTGCTCTACCACATCAAGCCCAGCTTTCAGGCCAAGGTCGAGCGCGAGTGCGCGCGCCTGCGCGGGGTCAACCTGACGGTCTGCGGGCTGGGAGATCATTTCATTCTTTAGGGCTTGCGTCCGGAGCGATGCGGTTGCAGGTAAACCGCTTCGCCTGTGAGCACGTCGCAACGCCTGTCTGCAGCAGAGCTGGAGCCCGCCGTACCCGGCCTGGAAGATGACGCTGAAGGCGCCCGCGTCGTGCGCGAGGAGCTGAGACTGCTCGCCACGGTGCTGCGGGCCCTGTCCGCGGGGGCAGGCGGGGCGGACGGCGCCGAGGCGGCGGCGGCGAAGGGCAGGGCGCTCGACGAGGAGCGCATGCTCGAGCTGCGCGACGACGTGGCGGTCGCGAAGCCGGAGGACCTGCCGGCGCTCTTCGAGCAGATGCATCACCTTGCGGCGCTGCGCGACCGTCGCGGGCGGAGCGTCAGCGGCTCGGTCGACCGGGCGAGCCCGTACTTCGGCCACATGAGGCTCGAGGAGGTGGTGCCGCAGAGTCAGAGGCGCCCGGGGATGCAGCCGAAGCGCCGGCGGGACGTGCTGCTCGGGGCGCGCTCGTACGTGGACGCCGGGGAGGGGATCCGCATCGTCGACTGGCGGCAGGCGCCCGTGAGCCGCCTCTACTACCGCTACGCCGAGGGGGACGAGTACGAGGAGCAGCTCGGCGACATCGTGGTCGACGGCGTCGTCGTCGCGCGGCGCAGCGTGAGCATCGTCGGCGGGGAGCTCGTGCGCGTGTCGGCGCCGCAGGGGGCGTTCGCGCGCGGCAAGGACGGGCGCTGGCGGCGCACGGCGGCGCAGCGGGCGAAGCTCGAGACGGAGAAGAAGTGGGCGGCGCGCCGGGGGCAGCCGGCGGAGGCGCGCCTCGGCGTGGGCGCCGACGGGCAGCTGCGGCAGGACAAGCACCTGCCGGCCATCGCGGCGATGCTCGACGAGAAGCAGTTCGACCTCATCGCGCGCGAGACGCGCGGGCTCGTGGCCATCCAGGGCAGCGCCGGCAGCGGCAAGACGACCGTGGGCCTGCACCGGGTGGCGTACCTCGCGTTCGCCGAGCCGGCGCGCTTCCGGCCGGAGCGCATGCTCGTCGTCGTCCCGAGCGAAGCGCTCATCCACTACGTGGCGCGCGTGCTGCCGTCGCTGGGGGTCGAGGGCGTGCCGGTGACCACGTTCGGGCGTCTGGCGACGCGGCTCGTGGCGCAGATGTTCCCGCGGCTGCCGTCGAAGACGAGCGACGAGACGCCGCCGGTCGTGTCGCGCGCGAAGTCGCACGCGGCGATGCTCCGCGGCATCGAGCGCCTGGTGGCGCGCGTGGCCGGGCAGGTGGACGCGAAGCTCCGCGCGGCCATGGCCAAGTGGCCCGAGGCAGAGCGGGTCGTCGCGGCCTGGGAGAGCACGGTGGGGGCGGGCGAGGGCACCGTACCGCTGGACGCCCGCGTGTCGATGCTCGCCGCGTGGCTCGCCGGCAAGCGCCAGCTCCAGGGCGCGAGGGCGGCGGCGGACCTGCCGGAGGTCACCCGCAGCGCCCTCGATCAGCTCCTGGCGCAGGTGCGGCACGAGACGCGCGCGGTCGCGGGGCTCTGGGACGAGCTCCTCACGTCGCGCGAGGCGCTGGCCGAGACCTTCGAGGGCGTGCCCGGGTTCGGCACGGGGCAGCTCGACCAGGTGCACGCCTGGTGCGTGCGCCAGTCGCGCATCCGCGCCGAGGGCGAGCGCGACGGCGAGGAGCCGAGGCTCGACACAGAGGACCTCGCGCTGCTGCTGCGCTCCTGGCAGTGCCTGCGAGGGCCGCTCGTGGACAGCGACGGCAAGCCGCTGCGCTACGCCCACGTCTTCGTCGACGAGGTGCAGGACGCGAGCCCCGTGGAGCTGCGCGTGCTGCTGGAGCTGACGGGCAAGGAGTCCAGCATCACCCTGGCGGGCGACACCGCCCAGCGGATGCTCGACGAGGGCGACGATCGCGGCGAGTTCGACTGGGACGGGCTCCTCGACGGCCTGGGGATCCCGCACACCAAGATCGAGCCGCTGCGCGTCAGCTACCGGTCGACGCACGAGATCACCACGTTCGCCCGGACCATCCTGGGGCCACTGGCGCACGTCGAGGTGCCGGTCACCACGCGCGAGGGGCCGCCCGTGGAGCTCTTCGACTTCGCGTCGCCCGGCGAGACCGTGGCGTGGCTCAGCGAGGTGCTCAAGCAGCTCGCGCGCGACGAGCCGGACGCCAACGTGGCGCTCGTCGCCCGGTTCCCGCAGCAGGCCGACCTGTACTTCGAGGGGCTCTCGCGCGCCGAGGTGCCCAACGTGCGGCGCGTGGCCCGGCAGGATTTCTCGTGGGACCCGGGCGTCGACGTCACCGACGTGCGCCAGACCAAGGGCCTCGAGTTCGACGAGGTCATCCTGCTCGAGACGACCGCGGCGAGCTACCCGGCGACCCCCCAGGCGCGCCACGCCCTGTACGTCGGAGCCACGCGCGCGTCGCACCAGCTCTGGTGCACCGCGAGCGACGCGCCGTCGAAGCTGGTGGCCGACGCCATCGCCTCCGGCGCTTCCGACACGTCACATAATGCCCCTTAGGCGATCCCTGGGTTGGTGAGCGACGCGCTCAGAGACCGGCGCGCGCCGGCATCCCGGGCGGCTGCACCTGCAGGCCGATGAGCGTTCCCCCGTTCGTCAGCATGAAGCCGCGGGTGCCGAACGCCGCCGGTGTCTGCGAGAAGCCGCTGCCGAGGTCGAAGCCGTCGATGGGCCGGCCGTCGAGCGGTGAAAGCAGCCAGGCGCCGTAGCGCGTGGTGCCCACGAGCAGCGCGCCCGAGATGGGCACCGGCGCCGTGATGCCGCCCTCGGGGATCGGGAGCCGCCAGACGGCGCGGCCGTTGACCGGATCGAGCGCCCAGAGCCCGGTGGCGCCACTCGACGCCAGGAGGAGCTCGCGCCTCGGCACGCCGGGCTCGCCGGTCACGACGCCGTGCCCGTCGGGCCTCGGCCCGTGCGCGCCCTCGCGCCACAGGGCGAGCTGCGTGACGCCGACGACGCGTTCGTTCTTCCACACCGGGGCGCCGCGCTCCGCGTCGAGCGCGTACGCGCCGCCCGCGTAGCTGGCGACGAAGACGACCCGCCCACCCAGCTGCGGGCCCAGATCGTCCGGGATCGGCGTCGTGTCCACGTCGAGGTACCGGATGGCCTCTCCCTGGGCCTGCTCCGCCTCGGCCGACAGGTCCACCGGCGTCCAGCGCTCGCTTCCGTCGCGCGCGTCGTATGCCGCCACGTGCCCGTCCGAGAACGCCCAGAACACCACGCCCTGGTCGTAGGCAGGCCCCGCGTAGCCGCTGACCTCCATGCCGAGCGCGGGCGAGCGGTGCACGTGCCAGAGCGTCTTGCCGCTGCGCCGGTCGACGGCGAACAGGTTGTCGGCCCCGTTGGCGAAGAAGAGCGTCTCTCCCGCCAGCACCGGCTTGCGCATCACCTCGGCGCCGCTGGCGTAGCGCCACACGAGCTGCCCGTCCGACGCGTGCACGGCGTAGAGCGCGCCGTCGTCGGAGCCGAAGTACACGACGTCGAGCTGCGCGTCGTAGAGCGGCTCGCTGCGCACCGTATTGAGCGTCTCGAAGCGCCAGATGGTGCTCCCGTCGCCCGCGCGCAGCGCATAGAGGCCGTGATCCGCCGAGCCGATGAACACGCGCCCGCTGAGCACGTCGATCTCGGCGCGCCCGCGCTCGTACGGTTCGCCCGTGGTGCGCGAGTCGGCGGTGAGCTGGCGCTGGAAGAGCACCTGCAGCGCCCCGCTCGGGCGGTGGAACCAGAGCGGCTTGTCCGGGTTGACGCGGTCGCCCATCGTCTCGGACGACGCGCACGACGCCACGCTGGCAGCCGCGAGCAGTACTGCTGCGATGCGGGCCGCGGACCTCACTTGGGTGGGCTCGGCGGAGGCGGCGGCAGTCCGGGCGGCAATCCGGGGGCACCTGGCGCACCGGGCGCGCCCCCGCCCTGCTGCATCTGCAGCTGCAGCTTCTTCAACAGCTCCTGGATCTTCGGGTCACTCGTGTCCAAACCGCCCGGGCCCGCGCCGGCGCCCGCGCCGCCGGGAGGACCGTGCGGCGCCGCCGACTTGGGCGGCAGCGCCGTCGGATCGAGCTCGCGCAGCCGGTCCTCGACGACGAACTCGAGATACGAGAACGGGTGCGTCTCCCCGAGGTCGGCCACCTTCTCGTGCACGGCCTTGAGCAGCTCGATGGCCTTCGCCTTGTCGCCCTTGGCCTGCTGCACGCGCGCCTCGTGGTACTGCCCGAGCTCCTTGAAGCCCTTCATGTCGACCGCCTCGAGGTCCTTGTAGGCCGCGAGCGCCTCGTCGAGGTGCTTGTCCTTGTTGCCTTCGTCGGTCCGCGCGAGGAGCTCGTCGGCGAAGCCGATGCCCTCGATGGCACGGCCGCGCACCTCCACGTCGGCCTGCGCGAGTGGCGAGGTCTTCACGTCGGAGTAGGCCCCGAGGGCGCCCTTGGCGTCCCCCGAGTCGAGGAGCAGCCCGCCCTCCGACAGACGCGCGAGGATCGCCGCGCCCGTGCCCGGGTACTTCGCCTCGACGTCGCGGTACTTCGCCAGGGCCGCCGCGGTCCGGTCGCTCGCCGACTTGAACGTCGGGTACATCCCCTGCTGGGTCGCCGCGGTGTCGTCGTCGTCGTCGTCCTTGTCCGAGACGCGCCCCTTCTCGTCGGCGATGGCCTGCGCGAGCATCGCCGAGGCGTCCGCCTGGTGCTTGCCCTGCCAGTAGAACCAGCCGAAGAGCCCCCCGGCGCCGAGCAGACCGATGGCGACCAGGCCGCCGAAGGTCTGGCGGTGCTCCTGGATCCACTTGCCGGCGCGCGCCAGGCGCTCGAGCAGCGGGTCGGCATCCGGCGTCACGTCGGCGGTGCCGAGCGCGCCCGGGCGCTTGACCTTGGCCTCGCCGATCTTGGCGAGCCGCTTGGACGCGGCGCTCTCGAGGCCCTTCTTGCCGCCGCCGCCCTTCCTTGCGCCCTTCTTGCGTTCGAGGAGCTTCTGCTCCTCCTGGCGGGCGATGCGGTCGGCCTCGTCTTCCTCGCCGATGGCCTCGATGCGCGCGGCGATGGCGTCAGGGCGGAACTTGTCGCCCTCCTCTGCCGCCTCGGGCTTGTCCGCGGCCGCTTCCTCGGGCTTCTCGGCCTCGTCGCGCTTGGGGTGCTGCTCGTCGTCCGGCATTTGCTGAAGGCTGATAGCTGATGGCCGTGAGCCTGGTCAACGCGAGGCCTCGGCCTTGAGGGCGCCGGTGGGGTCCGGCGTTCCCAGGGCCAGCAGGGCCCGTGCCTCGTAAGGCCGCGTCGTCACGTAGGGCTCGGTCGCCAGCAGGGCCTTGAGGGGCGCCCGGGCCCGGTCGTCGCCGATGCGCCCGAGAGCCTCGGCGACGTACGGCCGGGCGCGCACGTCCGCCAGGGCCCGGATCAGCGACGGCACGGCGGGCCGGCAGCGCGCCTTGCCCGTGGCGGCGAGCAGCTCCTGCGCATGAGCGAGGTCGAGCCCGAGCTGAGCCGGCTCGCCGTCGGACCCCTCGGCGGCCGCGGGGACCAGGTCGTGCCACCAGGCCGCGAGCACGTCGCACGACATGAACATGCCTCGCTCGGCGAGCGCGAGCGCGGCCCGCCGGCGCCAGTCGCGCGAGGGGTCGGCGAGCAGGGCCTCCGCCGCCGGGGGGACGTCGCCTCCGCCGATGCGGACCAGCGCGAGCAGCGACCAGCGGCGCACCTCCCGGTCCTCGTCCCGGGCGAGCGCGCGACGCAGCGAGGGCGCCGTGACCGGCGCGTGCAGCTCGAAGCAGACCTGGGCGGCCTTGCGACGGATGCTCACGTCGGCGTCGTCGAGGAGCGAGGCGACGTCGATGGCCGCGTCGACGTCGCCCATGATGCCGCGCCGCAGGGCCTCGGGCCACGAGGGGCCGCCGGCGGTCTCGTAGCGGCCCTGGTCGCGCTCGATCTCGTGCAGCTGGTTGCGCAGCGCCTCGAAGCGCGTGGGATCCTCGGCGGCGCGGTTGCGGCGCTCGCCCGGATCGTCGGCGGACGGACGATAGAGCGCACAGGCGGCGGCGCGGCGCTCGCACACGAGGCGGTCGGCGCCCGAAGCGGCGAGCGCGTACCCATCCGTCTCGGCGAAGGCGAAGCCGGGGTCCTCGGTCCCCTGCCCGGCCAGCAGCTTGCCGAGATCGCGCCCGCGTACGCGTGGCGGCCGCGGGATGCCGAGGGCCGACAGCGTGGTCGGCAACACGTCGATGGTCTGCACGACGGTGCCGACGTGAGCGCCGCGCTTCACGCCAGGGCCCACGACGACGAGCGGGACGCGCACCTGCTCCTCGTAGACGGTGGTGCCGTGATAGCGGCCGCCGTGCTCGCCGAACTCCTCGCCATGGTCGGCGGTCACGATGACCACGGGCGCGTCCGGCCGACCGCGCTGCTCGCGCACGAGCCGCACGATGCGGCCGACGCCCTCGTCGGCGGTCGCCACCTCGCTGTCGTAGGCGTCGACGTCGGCGCCCTTGCCTGCGAACGGGTGCTCCGGGTGCGCGACGTACGGCTCGTGCGGCTCGAAGAAGTGCACCCAGAGAAAGAGCGGCTTGTCGCGCGGGGCGTCCTGCAGATACGAGGCGACCTGCTGCTCGCGCAGTGCCGGGTCGGCGAACTCCACCTTCGCGTACTCGAAGCCCAGCCTGTCCTGCTCGAAGCGCGGGAAGCGGTCCTCGTCGATGTAGAAGACGGCGGGCGGATAGAAGGCGGCGGTGCGCCAGCCGTAGAGCCGCAGGTCCTGCGCCCAGGTGTCCGAGTCCTCGCCCAGGCCGAGCGCGAGGAGCGGGCGCAGATACTTGCCGGTCATCATCGACGTGACCGAGTACGACGTGTGCGGCGTCGGGCAGTACGCGGCGTCGAAGGTGGTGCCCTCGGCAGCGAGCGCGTCGATGCTCTGCGTCGTGGGCCGATCGTAGCCGTACGCGCCGACGTGATCGGCGCGCAGGGCGTCGATCGAGAGCAACACGACGTCGTGGCCCGACCAGTCGAGCGTGCGCCTCGCGTCCGGCGTCTCGGCGGAGGTGGCGGCGGACGAGTCGGGGGCTCCGGCGCCGTCGTCGGCGCGCCGGCGCGAGAGAAGCTCGAGCTGTACGGCTCGCCCGAGCAACGGCGCTCGCTCCACGAGGGTGAGGCGCACGTTGTCGAACAGGTCCAGCCGGCGCGTGGCGGCGGGGGTCCACGCCATGGCCCCGAGAGTGAGGAGGATGACCGGCGTCGCCATCGCCGCGGTGGCCGTGCGGCTCGTGGAGCCGGCGACCGTGGCGAGCCCCAGCAGCGCCGTCGCCGACAGCACGATGAGGACCATGGCGACGTGGAATGCCGGGTACAGCCTCGGCAGGACGAACGCGTCCGCGGCCCACGCATCCGCCGCCATGATCCCCGCCAGCACGGCCAGCCAGCCCGGGCGCGAGGCGAGCCTGACGAGACGCACGGCGAACCACGACGCGAGCAGCGTGCACGCGACGGCGATCCCCAGCACGAACGCCGAGCGGACCAGCGGGCTCGCGAAGTGGCGACCCGTCGAAACGCCCGTAGCGAGCGCGGCGCCGGCGACACCACCAAGCACGCGGATCGCCGCGACCGAGAGCCAGGCACCACGCGCCGCCAGACGGGCCACGCGCCACCACCCCACGACGACGAGCGACACCGGAGCGAGCCCCGCGAAGGCGATGGGAATGACGAGCCGCCGCACCAGCGTCACCTCCCACGCGGCCGAGAAGTCGCGCCCCCAGACGAGGCCCACCACCACGTTCTCGACGAACAGCAGCGCGAGCCACGCCACGGCGACGGCGGCGCACTCGAGGACGATGCTCTCCCGTCTTCGCCGCCTCACTCAGCCCGCCTCCTCTCGCACGGCGAGCACCGTCGCGAAGCGCCGGACGGCGAGCGCGAGTGCCCGGTGGGAAGGCGACGCCAGCGTCGGGTCATTCCCAAGGATGGCACGCGCGTCGTCCTCGATGCGGTCGATCCACGCCGGGGGGCTCGCGGGGTCGAGCCACTCGAAGTCCTCGGCGACGCCCGACTGCCGCGTGCCGCCGAGATCCCCCGCCCCGCGAAGCGCCAGGTCGGCCCGCGCGATCTCGGCGCCGTCGCTCGTGCGCACCAGCGTCTCGAGCCGCTGCCGCGCGAGATCGTCCAGCGGCTCGTCGTGCACGAGCAGGCAGGTGCCCGGGCGCTCCCCTCGCCCCACCCGGCCGCGGAGCTGGTGCAGCTGCGCCAGGCCGAAGCGCTCGGCGCCGTCGACGACCATGAGCGTCGCCTCCGGCACGTCGACCCCCACCTCCACGACCGTGGTTCCCACGAGGACGCTCGCCTCGCCGGAGCGGAAGGCGCGCATCGCCCGTGCCTTGTCGGCCGCGCGCATCGCGCCGTGCACGGAGATGACGCGGGTCGGAGCCAGAGTCGCGGTGAGCTTCTCGGTGCGCGACTCGACCCCGAGCGCCTCGTCCTCCTCGTCCTCGGCGTCCTCGATGCGCGGGCACACGACGAAGACGCGCTCGCCGCGGGCGCACGCGTCGCGCATCGCCTGCATCACGCGCTTGCCCTCCCGCCGCGCGACGAGGCTCGTCTCGACGGCCGTGCGCCCGCGGGGCCGCTCGTCGAGGGTGCTCGTGGCCAGCTCGCCGCGCAGGGCGAGCGCGAGCGTGCGCGGGATGGGCGTCGCGCTCAAGGACAGCAGGTGGGGCCGCGCGGTCTCGCCCTTGCGCACGAGCGTGAGCCGCTGGGCGACCCCGAGGCGCTGCTGCTCGTCGACCACCACGAGGCCGAGGCGCGCGAAGGACACGTCCTGCTCGAGCAGCGCGTGCGTGCCGACGGCCACCCCGGCCGCACCGGAGGCGATCGCCGCGAGAGCCTCGCGCCGCTCGGCCGCGCGCATCCCGGCGACGATGCGCACCGGGCGCACGCCGAGGGCGCGCTCGAGCACTGCCGTGGCGTCCGCGTACTGGTCCGCGAGCACCGACGTGGGCACGAGCAGCGCGCACTGCCAGCCGGCGGCAACGCACTGGGCAACCGCCGCGAGGGCGACGGCGGTCTTGCCGGTGCCGACGTCGCCGAGCAAGAGGCGCCTCATGGGTGCGGGCGCCGCCAGGTCACGCGCGATGGCCTCGATGGCCGCCTTCTGCGCGCCGGTGAGCTCGAAGCCCAGGGCGCCGGTCAACCGCGCGAGCACCTTCGCGTCGCGAGCCAGGGCGGGTGCGCGCGCGCCGGCCCAGCGTTCCTCGGAGAGCATGCGCTGCCACACCCGGGTGAACGCCTCGACCCACGCGAGCCGTTCCGCGAGCGCCCGTCGCGCGGCGTCCGAAGGAGAATCGGGCGCCGCGCCGTGGACGACGTGCAGGAGCGCCGCCGCTTCGGGCATCCCCTCGCGGCGCGCGATCTCCTCCGGCACGGGGTCCGGCAGGGGCGTCGCCGTGCGCGCGAGGGCATCGGCGATCGCCTTGCGCGCCGTGCCGGGTGCGATCCCGAGCGCCGGATATCGCGGGCGGATGCAGCGCGCCGCCGCCTCGTCCGCCACGAGGTCCGGGTGCGCCACGCTCGGCCGCTTCCCTTCCCTCGCGCGCACGCGTCCCACGACGATGCACGCCGCCCCGGCCTTCGCGACCGAGAGGATCCCGTGCGCCGCGTAGAACCACCAGGCGTCGAGGCTCGCTCCCCCCTCCCCCGTCAGCACCACGCGCACCGCGCGTCGTCCCCCCGCCCCCCTCCCCCCGCGCATCGGCACGAGCGTCGCGCTCTTCACCACGCCGGCGACGCACTGCCTCGGCGGTGGCGCCGCCTCCGCCTCCGCCGCCCGGGCGCGCTCGATCGCCTCGCCCACGCCCACCGGCGCGCGCAGGTCGTCCCACGCGACCGGCAGCGTCCACACCAGGTCCGCCGCGCACGCGATGCCCCGCTCGGCGAGCTTCTCGCGTGAAACGGGACCGATGCCCGCCACGTCCTCGACGGGCGCGTCCCACTCCATGGGCGCTCTCAGCCGAACGAGATGTCGAGCACTTCGTACGTCCGATCGCCGCCCGGCATGCGGACCTTCACCTCGTCGCCCACCTCCTTGCCGATGAGCGAGCGCGCCAGGGGGCTCGTGATGCTGATGCTCCCCTTCGCGAGGTCGCTCTCGTCGGCGCCGAGGATGCGATAGGTCACCTCCTCGCCCGTCTCGCTGTTCGAGAGCTTCACGGTCGCGCCGAAGGCCACCTTGTCGCCGGCGAGCTTGCTCGGGTCGATGACCTCGGCGAGCGCCAGCTTGTTCTCGATCTCCTTGATGCGCCCCTCGATGAACGACTGCTTCTCGCGGGCGGCGTGGTACTCGGCGTTCTCGCTCAGGTCCCCGTGCTCGCGCGCCACGGCGATGGCCTGGATGACGGCCGGCCGCTCGACGCTCTTGAGCTGCCCGAGCTCCTCGCGCAGCTTCGCCGCGCCGTCGGGGGTGATCGGGTTCTTCTGCATGACGGCACGCGGATCTAGCACAATGGGCCTGGCTCATGCCCATCGTGGGACCCCGCCCCGAGTCCGGCGTCCGCGTCGACGCCGAGCGCCCCCTTCGAGGAGGGCCGCCCTGGCACTACGCCGGCCACGCCGCCACGCCGGACGCGGCCTTCGCGCTCGAGGCCACCCTGGGCGACGACGGCAGCGTCGAGGTCCGGCTGCCGCCCGACGCTCCGGACGGCCTCGACGAGAAGGTGCGCCTGCTCCTTCGCGCCGCCTTCAAGCACGCCCAGGGTGAAGGCATGGCCCCTCCCCGCCGCATCGTCCGCTGGCGGCCCGAGAGCTGAGCCGGTAAGGTCGGGCCGCATGCGCGCCCGCGCCCTCTTTGCCGTGTTCGCGCTCCTGCTCCTCGCCGCGTGCGAGGGCGAACCGCCGAAGACCGCCCTCGGCTACACGGCCGACGCCAAGCGCGCCTACGAGGCGGCGATGCAGGAGTTCGACGCGCACAACTGGATCGACGCGCAGTCGATGATGCGCGAGGTCAAGCGCAAGTACAGCTACTCGAAGTACGCGCGCCTCGCGGAGCTCCGCATCGCCGACGCCGACTTCATGCAGGAGAAGTACTCGGAGTCCATCCGCGAGTACAAAGACTTCGTCCACGCGCACCGCGCCGACGTCGAGGACGTCGCCTACGCGCGCTCCAAGATCGCCGAGGCGACGTACGCCGAGATCCCCGAGTCGCTGCTGCTGCCCGCATCCGAAGAGCGCGATCAGGCCTCGGTCGTCGACGCGTACAAGGAGCTCCGCGACTTCGTGTCCGACTACCCCACGGGCAAGGACACGCCGCACATCCGCGACCTGCTCGCCCAGGTGACGGCGCGCCTGGTGCGCCACGAGCTCTACGTCGCGCGCTTCTACCTGCGGAAGGACAACTACGACGCGGCGGTGGCGCGCGTCATGTACGCGCTGCGCAACTACGGCGAAGCGATGGGCGGGCCGCAGGCGATCTCGGAGGCCGCCGAGCTGCAGGCCGAGGCGCTGGTGCTGCTCGGCACGACATACCTCATGATGCACAAGTGGCCGGAGGCGCGAGGCGCCTTCGGGGTCGTGGTCGCCCGCTACGCGCAGACGCCGTACGCCGTCGACGCCCGCAACTACATCGCGTACATGAATGAACGAGGCGTCTGAGTGAGCGACCTCCCGCAGCGTACGGTGCTCGTCGTCGACGACGAGAAGAACATCCGCCGGACGCTGCAGCTCGTGCTCGAGGGCGAGGGCTACCGCGTGCTCGGCGCCGAGACGGGCGGCCAGGGCCTCGCGATGCTCGCCGGGCCCGACACGCCCGTGGATCTCGCCATCTTCGACGTGAAGCTGCCCGACATGAGCGGTCTGGACGCGCTCGCGAAGATCCGCGGCGACGAGGCGACGAAGGACCTGCCGATCATCGTCATCAGCGGGCACGCAACCGTGCACGACGCCGTGAGCGCCATCAAGCTCGGCGCGAGCGACTTCTTCGAGAAGCCGCTGGCGCGCGAGCGCGTGCTCGTCAGCGTCCGCAACGTGCTCGACGCGGCGAAGGCGCACCGCGAGCTCGCGCGCGTCGAGGAGCAGCAGCAACAGCGCTTCGAGATGATCGGCGCGAGCGCGCCGATGCAGAAGCTGTTTCACGAGATCGAGAAGGTCGCGCCCACCAAGGCGTCGGTGCTCGTGACGGGCGAGAGCGGGACGGGCAAGGAGCTCATCGCGCGCGCCATCCACCGCCTCTCGGCCCGCAAGGACGGGCCCTTCGTGAAGGTCAACTGCGCCGCCATCCCGCGGGAGCTCATCGAGAGTGAGCTCTTCGGGCACGAGCGCGGCGCCTTCACGGGTGCGCAGCAGCGACGACGCGGGTTCTTCGAGCAGGCGCACGGCGGCACGCTCTTCCTCGACGAGGTGGGCGACATGGACCTCATGGCGCAGGCCAAGGTCCTCCGCGCGGTGCAGTCGGGGGAGATCTCGCGCGTCGGCAGCGAGCACGTGATCCACGTCGACGTCCGCGTGCTGGCGGCGACCAACAAGGACCTGGGCAAGGGGGTCGACGTGGGGACCTTCCGCGAGGACCTGTACTTCCGCCTCAACGTGTTCCCCATCCGCAGCCCGCAGCTTCGCGAGCGCGTCGAGGACATCGGTCGCCTCGCCCGGGCGTTCATGGAGCAATTCGCGCGCGAGAACGGCATCCGGCCCAAGCCGATGGACGACGAGGTCATCGCCGCCCTCGAGACGCGCAAGTGGCCGGGCAACGTGCGCGAGCTGAAGAACGTCGTGGAGCGCTCGGCCATCCTCTCCGGCGACCGCGTGACCATCGCGGACCTCCCGGAGGACCCGCACGCGAGCCCCTTCGAGGAAGAGAGCGACCCCGGCGCCGCCGCCGAGGCGATCGCGCCGGATGGTGCCGACGACGAGCCGCAGGCACCCGCCCCGGCGACATCGGGGACGAAGCACATGACGCTGCGCGAGTTCCGCGAGCGGAGCGAGCGCCAGTACATCGTCGACACGCTGAAGCTCACCGGCTGGAACATCAGCCGCACCGCGATCCTCCTCGGCGTCGAGCGGACGAACCTGCACAAGAAGATCCGCGCATACGCCATCAAGCGCGGAGAGGGCTGATCCCGACGTCGCGATGGCGTGGACGAGCCACGTCATGAAGCTGGCGCGCCTCGTGGACACGCCCGCGAGCCACGTGAACGCGCTGGCGAGCCACCTGAAGGCGTCCGCGCGCCGCGTCGTGATGCTGGCGAGCCAGAGCATGATGCCGATGCGCCACGTCATCGCGTGAACGAGCCACGCCATGATGGCCACGCGCCAGCCGATGGCGTGGACGCGCCACGTCGTGACGTCCACGCGCCAGCTGGATGCGTCCGCGAGCCACGTGGACGCGTCGACGCGCTATACGAGGGCATCACTCGCCATGAATCAGCCCGACATGAAGCGCGTGCCCGCCCTCATCGCCCGTTGCAGGCGCGAGGTGGGCTGCGATCAGCAGTCCCTCGCGAACGCCGTCGAGGTCAGCCTGCGCACCCTCTCGCGATGGGAGAACGGCAAGCACTGGCCGAGCCCCCCGCAGGCGCGCGACCTCGCGTATGCCCTGCAGAAGGCGAGCAACGAGACGTGGGCGGCACTCGTCGACGCGCTCAAGCTGCCGCTCGACGAGATGCTCGAGGAGTGTCCCCACCAGAAGAAGGCGGACGACGGCTCGCACGGGCGCGAGAAGGCCCCGGCGACCGCGGCCCTCGTCCCCATCGAGCCCGCCGCCCCCGTGCAGAGCGTGGCGGTGACGCCCGTCATCGACATGCAGGGCATCGTCGACGACTTGATCCGCGCCTACGCGGAGGAGGCGGACATGAGCCCGCGCCGCCTCCGCCTCGTGCTCGGGCTGATGCTCGGAGAGCTGCACCTGATGGGCGTCGACCTCGAAGAGGGCCGCGCCCTCGTGATGCACGCGAGGCGGAGGCTGCGCTGACCGTCAGCCGTTGAGGCCGAGCTGGCGGCGAACGTCGACGATCTGCTGCACCATCCGGGGGATCTCGGCGCCGGTGACGCAGTGGATGACGTCGACGCCCTCGACCAGGTGCTCGGCCTTGAGCCGGATCTGCTGCCACTCGGGCGAGTCGATGACGGCGCGCAGCTGCTCGATGCTGCCCTCGAGCACCATGAAACCGGCGAACCGCTCCATGCTGCCGGTCGTGGCGATGTAGGTCCGGTGAGCGGCGATCTTGCCCTGCTTCTCGAGCGTGGCGTTGAACTCCTGCGCGTGCATGAAGACCTCGAGCGACTTCTGCTCGCGACCCGGCACGGCGTGACCCCAGCAGACGTAGAGAGCGGCGTTGGCTGACATGGTCCCTTCCTCCTTCGTGGCGGAGCGAAGCCCTGTCGCCTCCCCCCGCGGTGGACGTCGGGCGTACGCTCCACCCGGGCGAAGGTCAACGCACGAAGCGCATTGCTTCGCGAGGATTCACCGGGTCGCTACGATGGCGTGACGCATGTTCCGCAACCGGGAGCTGACGCTGCAGGAGCAGAGGATGCTCGGCCGAGGCGAGGCCGAGTTCTTCGCCGCGGGCCGCGCGCCATGCGTCGTCGCGTTCCACGGGTTCGGGGGCACCGCCGCCGAGCTGCGCCCGGTGCTCGAGGAGATCGCGCGCGCGGGTTACGCGGTGGACGCGGCGCTGCTGAAGGGCCACGGAACGCGCGTCGAGGACCTGCAGGAAGCGACCTTCGACGGCTGGGTCGAGGCGGCGCGGGCGCGCGTGGCGGCGGAGACGGCGCGGCACGGGCGCGTGGTGCTGCTCGGGTTCTCGCTCGGGAGCCTCATCGCGATGCAGCTCGCGAGCGAGCGACCGGCGGGGCTCGTCGGGATGATCGCCATGGGCAACGCGCTCACGGTGAAGCCGCACACGCGCTGGCCGCTCGCGCTCTGGGAGATGTCTCGCCGGCCGATGATCGACGTCTACATGCTCAAGCCGCGGGCGGGCGACCTCGTGGACCAGGCGCTCATGGAGACGCTCGTGACGTACGACCGGCACCCCCTGCGGTCGGCGCGCGAGGTGTGGCTCGCCGGTCCGCGCGTGAGGGCGGGCGTCGGGCGCATCGCGTGCCCGACGCTCGTGCTCCACGGGCGGCGCGACCGGGTGTGCTCGTGGCGCAACGCCGCGTGGCTCGCCGATCACCTCGGGACGCGCGACGTCAGCGTCCGCCTCTTCGAGAAGAGCGCGCACGTGCTCTGCTGCGACGGAGAACGCGAAGACGTCGCGCGCGAGATCATCGGCTGGCTAGGGCGCCTGCACTGACGCCGGCGCCGGCGGGTCTTCCGTCAGGCGCTCGCGCGCGAGGACGAACGCCGCGAAGCCCGCGAGCAAGGCGATCGCGAGGAGCAGGAGCACGTTGCCCCGCCGCTGCTGGCGCGCGGTGACCGGCACCGCGGGCTCCTCGGGAGGCGCGGAGCGCAGCTGCGCGGCCGACGACGAAGGCACCAGCGAAAGCGCGCGCACCGACGGCATCGGCGCGGCCCTGCCGTCGAGGTGCGGCTTGCGCCCCGAGAGCAGGCGGCGCACGTCGCCGAGCATCGCGTAGGCGCTCTCGTAGCGTCGCGTCGGGTCCGGGTGGAGCGCGAGGGCGACGAGGGCCGCGATGCCGGGGTCCACCCCCGCGAGCCACGGGGCGTCGGGCTCCGGGGGCGTCCCGGTCAGCGCGAAGTAGAGGCATGCGCCGGCGCCCCACACGTCGGCGAGCTCCGTGCACGGGGCCACCGGGACGGTGCGTCGCTCCGGAGGCAGGAAGGGCCCGCGGCGGGCGGACGCGAGCCGCTCGCTCGCTGCCGAGCGGTGCACGAGCGGACCCGGGGCGGTCGCGAAGTCCACGAGGCGCGCGCTGCCGCGCGGGGTGACGATCACGTTCCGCGGCGAGAGCGCCCCGTGGAGGATGCCGTGCGCGTGCGACATCTCGAGCGCGTCGAGCACCTGCGCGAGCAGCCGCATCGCGCCGGCTTCGTCCACTTCACCCCGGCCCACGGTCTCCTCGAGCGACTCGCCTTGCACCCACGCGCGCACGAGGACCGGCCCGCCATCGCTCCCGGGCATCAGCCCCTGCTCGAGCACCTTCACGACGCGCGCATGGTGGAATCGGTTCGCCGCCCAGCTCGCGCGCAGCCACTCGGTGCACGCCTTCGCGTCTCGAGCGAGATCGCCCCTCAGGACTCGGACGACGGCGCGCTTCTCACCGTCGAGGCCGAGCCAGCTGGAGCACACCGGGCCGTCTCCCAGGCGCCGTTCGAGCGTCCACCCGCAGAGAGTCGCGCCCACACCGCGCTGCTCGTCGACGATCGACTGCATGAGCGATTCTTGTGGCGTTCATCCCCTCCCCGTCGACCCCAGGCCGCCCGATCCTCGCGCCGTGCCCGCCAGTGACGCGACGACCACGAGCTCGGCTCGCGCCACGGGGGCGATGACGAGCTGCGCGATGCGTTCGAGCGGTGCGATGGTCACCGGAGCGTCGCTGAGGTTCACGAGCAGGACCTGCACCTCCCCGCGGTAGTCGCTGTCGATCGTGCCCGGCGCGTTGAGCACGGTCAGTCCAGAGCGCGACGCCAGCCCCGACCGCGGCCTCACCTGCCCCTCGAACGACGTCGGGATCGCGAACACGAGGCCGGTCGGCACGCGCACCCGACCGAGCGGCGGCACCACGATGGGCGCGTCGATGGCCGCGTGGAGGTCCATCCCCGCGGCCCCGTCGGTCTGGTAACGGGGCAGCGGAACGGCGACGGAGCCGACGCGACTCACCTGGATCCGTAGGTCCGGGACGGGCACGTACCCGATGCTAACCTAGCGGCCACATATGCAACGCGAGCTCGTGCTCATCCTGGACTTCGGGTCGCAGTACACGCAGCTCATCGCGCGCCGCGTCCGCGAGCAGCGCGTCTACTGCGAGATTCACCCCTGCAACGTCCCGTTCGACCAGGTGCGGGCGATGAATCCGCGCGCGGTCATCCTGTCGGGCGGCCCGGCGAGCGTCTACGGCGACGGCGCCCCGAGCGTGGACCCCCGCGTGTTCGAGCTCGGCGTACCGGTGCTCGGCATCTGCTACGGCCTGCAGCTCATCGCGCACCTTCTCGGCGGCAAGGTCGAGCCGGCGAAGGAGCGCGAGTACGGGCACGCGCGCGTCGTCGTCGAGAAGAACGAGGGCATCCTCCACCGCTTCGCCAAGCGCGAGGCGCTCGACGTGTGGATGTCGCACGGTGACCGCATCGCCTCGCTGCCGCCGGGGTTCCAGACGATCGGCGTCAGCGGCAACACGCCGTTCTGCGCGGTGGGCAACCCGCAGCGCCGCATCTACGGCGTGCAGTTCCACCCCGAGGTGGCGCACACGCCGCGCGGGACCGACGTGCTCGCGTCCTTCCTCTTCGACGTCGCGGGCCTGCAGCCGACGTGGACGCCGGGGGTGTTCACGCAGGAGTCGATCGCGGCGGTGCGCTCGAGGGTGGATCCCGCCGACCACGTCATCTGCGGACTCTCGGGCGGCGTCGACTCGTCGGTCGCGGCGGTCCTCTGCCACAGGGCGCTCGGCGACCGCCTCACGTGCATCTTCGTGGACAACGGCCTGCTGCGCCTGGGCGAGGCCGAGCAGGTGGTCGCGACGTTCCGCGAGAGCTTCCGCCTCAATCTCGTCGCCGTGGACGCGCGCGAGAAGTTCCTGACGGCGCTGCGGGGCGTGACCGATCCGGAGCAGAAGAGGAAGATCATCGGACGCGTCTTCATCGAGGTGTTCGACGAGGAGGCGCACAAGGTGCACGGCGCCAAGTGGCTCGTGCAGGGCACGCTCTATCCGGACGTCATCGAGAGCGTCTCGTTCAAGGGGCCGAGCGCGGTCATCAAGAGCCACCACAACGTCGGCGGGCTACCCGAGCAGATGAAGCTGAAGCTCATCGAGCCGCTGCGCGAGCTGTTCAAGGACGAAGTGCGCGCCGCCGGCGAGGAGCTCGGGATGCCGCGCGACCTGCTCTGGCGTCACCCGTTCCCGGGGCCGGGGCTCGCGGTGCGGTGCCTGGGCGAGGTGACCGAGAAGCGCCTCGAGGTGCTGCGCGCGGCGGACGCGATCCTGACGGACGAGATCCGCGCGGCGGGGCTCTACGACACCGTGTGGCAGGCCTTCGCGGTGCTCCTGCCGGTGCGCAGCGTGGGCGTGCAGGGAGACGAGCGGACGTACGACGAGGCGTGCGCGGTTCGGGCGGTGCGATCGGTCGACGGGATGACGGCGGACTGGGCGCCCATCCCGCACGAGGTGCTCGCGCGCATCTCGACGCGCATCTGCAACGAGGTGCGCGGGATCAACCGCGTCGTGATGGACATCACGAGCAAGCCGCCGGGCACCATCGAATGGGAGTGAGGCGGCTGGCGTTCACCGCGGCGCTGCTCTGCGCCTGCAATCCGGCGGAGGCCCCGGGGCAGCAGCCCACGGTGTCGCTGCGGATGACGGGAACGCCTGCGGATGCGGTGGTCATCATCGACGACGAGGCGGTGGGGACGCTCGAGCTCGTGATGGCGCACGGCGTCGCGCTGCCGGTCGGGGTTCACCACATCACCCTGAAGGCCGAGGGGTACTTCCCCTGGGACAAGGAAGTGGAGGCGAAGCTCGGGTCCGAGCCGATCCGTCTCGACGCGAAGTTGATGCCCGTACCCGACTGAAACCTACGGCTCGTCGGCGGCGACTGGCCGAGAGCGACGTCGCGACTAGGCTCGCCGTCACCCATGCGTCACATCTTGCTCGTTGCCGCCGCCGGGTCGATGCTCTCGCTGTCGTGCGCCGCCGAGGCGCCGCCCTCGCCCGTGCCTCCCCTGACGACGTCTCCCCTCACCCCCTCCTCCGCCGTGGCCGAGCAGACCAGCGCCCACCCGAACCCGTTCCTCGAGCCCAGCCCGCTGCTCGACCAGGCGCCGCCCTTCGACCGCATCCAGGACGGCGACTACGAGCCCGCCATCGAGGAGGGCATGAAGCAGCACCTCGCCGAGGTCGCCGCGATCACGGCGCAGACCGACCCGCCGACGTTCGAGAACACCATCGTCGCCCTCGAGCGCAGCGGTCAGCTGCTCACGCGCGCGGCCGGCGTGTTCTTCGCCATGACCGGCGCCAACACGGACGAAACGCTGGAGGGCGTCGAGAAGCGCGTGGCCCCCAAGCTCGCGGCGCACAAGGACGCGATCTTTCTCGACCCGAAGCTCTGGGCGCGCGTGAAGGCCGTGTACGACCACCGCGACACGCTCGACGCCGAGTCGAAGTACCTGGTCGAGCGCTACCGGCAGGACTTCGTGCGCGCCGGCGCCGAGCTGTCGGACGCCGACAAGGCGCAGCTGCGCGCGCTCAACGAGGAGGAGTCGTCGCTGCGGACCGACTTCACGCAGAAGCTCATGTCGGCGACCAAGTCGGGCGCCCTCATGACCGACCGCGTGGCCGATCTGCAGGGCATGAGCGACGCGGACGTCGCGGCCGCCGCGGCGGCGGCGAAGGCGCGCGGGCTCGACAACGAATGGGTCGTGCCGCTGCAGAACACGACGCAGCAGCCGGCGCAGGTGAACCTCGCCGACCGCGCCGTGCGCGAGCGCCTCTACAAGGCGTCCGCCGACCGCGCCGAGCACGGGGACGCGAACGACACGCGCGCCGACGTGCTGCGCCTGGCGACGCTCCGGGCGCACAAGGCGAAGATCCTCGGGTACCCGTCGTGGGCGGCGTACGTGCTGCAGACGCAGATGGCCGAGACGCCCGACAAGGCCGACGCGCTGCTGATGCAGATGGCGCCCGCGGCCGTCGCCAAGTCCAGGGGCGAGGCGGCGCGCATGCAGGCGTTCGTCGACAAGACGCACAAGGGCAAGGACGCGTTCAAGCTCGCCCCGTGGGACTGGCAGTACTACTCCGAGGAGGTTCGAAAGGCGGACTACGCGCTCGACGATGCGCAGATCAAGCCGTACTTCGAGCTCGATCGCGTGCTCGAGGACGGCGTCTTCTACGCCGCGACGCAGGTCTACGGGATCACCTTCCAGGAGCGGAAGGACATCCCGGTGTGGAACCCCGACGTGCGCGTCTTCGAGGTGTTCGACACCGACGGCAAGTCGATGGCGCTCTTCTACGCGGACTACTTCAAGCGCGACAACAAGAACGGCGGCGCCTGGATGGACAACCTGGTCGCCCAGTCGACGCTGCTCGGCCTCAAGCCGGTCGTCTTCAACGTGTGCAACTTCACCAAGCCCGCGTCCGGGCAGCCGGCGCTGCTCAGCGCCG
Source organism: Polyangiaceae bacterium (assembly GCA_035499695.1). Classification (GTDB taxonomy): domain Bacteria; phylum Myxococcota_A; class Polyangia; order Polyangiales; family Polyangiaceae; genus Palsa-1150. The sequence continues at coordinate 8,962 of DATJYG010000163.1, read as the reverse complement.
AGGACGTGCGCACGATGTTCCACGAGTTCGGGCATGCCCTCCACGGGATGTTCACGAACGTGAAGTACCCGCTCCTCTCAGGGACGAGCGTGCCGCGCGACTTCGTCGAGTTCCCCTCGCAGTTCAACGAGCACTGGGCGACGGAGCCCACGATCTTCGCGCACTACGCGCGCCACTATCAGACGGGCGCGCCGATGCCGAAGGAGCTCGCCGACAAGATCGAGCGGGCCCGCAAGTGGAACCAGGGCTTCACCCTGACCGAGTACCTCTCGGCGGCGCTGCTCGACATGGCGTGGCACACGCTGCCGGACGGCACGGCGCCGTCGGACGTCGACGCGTTCGAGGCGCAGGCGCTGCACAAGGCCGGCGTGGACTTCGCGCTCGTGCCGCCGCGCTACCGGACGACGTACTTCCACCACATCTGGGGCAACGACTACTCCGCCGGGTACTACGCGTACCTGTGGAGCGAGGTGCTCGCGCACGACGCGTACCGCTGGTTCCAGGAGAACGGCGGGATGACGCGCGCCAACGGGCAGCGGTTCCGCGACATGATCCTCTCCCGAGGGCACACCCAGGAGATGGCCCCCATGTACAAGGCGTTCCGCGGGGCGGACCCCAGCGTCGAGCCTCTGCTCGAGTTCCGCGGGCTCAAGCCCGAGCATCCGGTCCCGCCGAAGGGCAAGGCGCCCGGTAGCGCGGGGGCGGGCAGCAACGCCGCCAAGTAGGGGGCAACGCCAGGGGAAGTAGCGGAAGCAGCGCAAGGGTTGACGTTTTCCCGATTTCAGCCAAACTCCGCCGCCCCAATGGCGAACCGTGCAATCTGGAACGTGAGGAAGCGCCACGAGTGGCTGGCGACGCCGCTCAAGGCCAAGCGCATCAAGCGCGCGCAGCGCCTTCGCATCGGCCTGCAGGACGCGATCGACCGCAAGACCGGCGGCGCGCCTCCCGCCGAGAGCTGAGCCGCTCTCCTCCTGCGGGGTTCAGGCCCCGCCGAGCACTTCGGGCAGCTTCTCGCCCGCGGCGGCCCACGTCATCGTGCGCGTGTTGCGCGCGAGGCCGAGGCGCCCGTGGCGGTCGACCAGGATGACGCCGCCGGTGCCGCCGACCCGGTCGGCCATCGTGCGGATGACGGCGCGGGCCGCCTCCTCCGGGTGGCAGCGGTCGCGCATCATGTCCACGGCCGCCTTGCCCAGGCACACGCGCAGCACCGCTTCGCCGTCCCCGGTGGCGGAGCACGCGCCGCCGTCGTCGTCCGCGTAGTTGCCGGCGCCGAGCACCGGGCTGTCGCCCACGCGCCCGGCGCGCTTGTTCACGCGTCCGCCGGTGCTCGTCGCGGCGGCCACCGAGCCGCCCGAGTCGCGCACGACGGCGCCCACGGTGCCGCCGGCCCATCCCTCGTGCCCACCCTTCTCGCGCGCCGCCTGCAAGCGGGCGCGCGCGGTGTCGGTCGTCATCGCCTCCGACGTCGAGGGCGTGAACCCGCTCTCCACGGCGAAGCGCGCGGCTCCCTCGCCGGCGAGGAGGACGTGGCGTCCGTCCTCGAGCACCGCGCGCGCGATCGCGATGGGATTGAGGAACGGGGGAAGCGCGCACACGCCGCCGGCGCGCAGGTGCGCGCCCTCCATGATCGACGCGTCGAGCTCGATGAGCCCATCGGCGTTGAGGCACGCGCCGGTGCCGGCGTTGAAGATCGGGTCGTCCTCGAGGACCATGACGGCGCGCTCGGCCGCGTCCAGGGCGGAGCCGCCGGAGCGCAGGACCCCGGCGGCGGCAGCGGCGGCGGCGCGACAGCCCTCCACGTGCTTGGCGACGCGCTCGGCGGCCACGTCCCCCGCCCCGCCGTGCACGAGGACGCTCCAGTGGCCCGCCTCCGCGCCCCACGACGCGGTGATCCGCGACGCTTCACGCTCGCTCATGGCGCCACACGATAGCGCCCCACGGCGAACGCGAGGAGCGCGAGCGCCGGCAGCGGCGCGAGCATGGACGGGAGCGCCCGCGCCGCTGCCGCCTGGAAGAGCACGATGCTCGCCGCGACCGCCGCCGCAGCGCCCGCCGCGAGGCGCGCGTCGGTGCGATCGAACCGGGCGTCCTGCGCCCGACCGAGGAGCGCGTGGGCGAGGAGCAGCGGGAGAGCCACGCCCGCGAGCGCCGTCGTCGCGGCTGCCGCCAGGCGCGCAAAGCGCGGCAACCCCGAGAGGCCCGCGGCCCCCGCGAGTGACGAGACGTGGCTGGGGGTCCCGTCCGCTGCGACGCGCAGGCCCCGCGACGCGTCCGTGAACGCCCCCGCGTCGAAGGTCCACGCCGACGCGTGCGTCGCCGTCGGGTAGAAGCCCGTGAGGTCCACCGACCGCACGACCCCGAGCAGCACCGCCGCCGCCAGCGCGACGGCCGCGGCCCCCGCGACGGCCGCTCCACCGACGCCCGCCCGCGACCTCCCCAGCGCCGCGAGCGCCCTCGCCTCTCCGCGCGACCGGGCCGGCGCGAGGGCGACCCAGGCGCCGACGGCAGCGCAGAGCGGCGTGAGCGGCAGCGTGCGCCCGGCGCGTTCGCCCCACGACACGCCGCCCTCGTCCGTCGCGGCGGTCACCAGCCAGGCCAGCGCGAGCGTCAGCGCTGCCACTCCCGCCGCGCGGCCGAAGGCGCGCAGATCCCACGTGGTCCAGCTGATCGGGCCCGGGCTGCTCACGTCGCCGCAGGGAAGATTATCGCGGGAAGGAGCTGGCACCCGACGTGTTATGCTCCCCGTAGCGTCGCGCACGGGACCGAGAGGCCCCGAAATGGTTCGGCGGCGGAGCACCCCCGCGTGGGCGACTCAACGGTGCCCAAAGCACCCCAGCAGGAAACATCCGCACGGCAACGCGAATCGCTTGCGTCGACCGCCGGGTGCCGGCCACGCGCCGGAGGAGGGAGATCGTCATGCAAAGTACCTATGGCTCTAGTCCGAGAGGGCAGCTGCCGTAGCAGCTCGGGTGCGATTGGAGCACGTACGGGCCGTACACACCGGCTCGTCACAGGCGCCTACACGGCGTGACGTGCTCTCCCCCGCGTGACGCCCTTTTGCTAGGGCCCATGAGGGACGGCCCGGGTGGACCAACGATGCCACCCGGGCCGTTGTTTGTTTGGGGCCTGGGTGCTAGGGTGCGCCCCCTGCCGCGGGACTAGCTCAGTTGGTAGAGCGTCGGCTTCCCAAGCCGAAGGTCGCGGGTTCGAGACCCGTGTCCCGCTCCGCGTTTCACTCCGCAGTGCTGCGCTCGCCGGAGAGCTCCTCGAGCTTCTCCTGCAGGCGCTCCACGTCGATGTCCCCCGCGACGAGGTTCTTGGCGATGTAGCCGAGACCGGCGGCGAGGAGCATCTGACCGAGGCGCGATCCGAAGAGCGAGCCGGCGACGAAACCGATGCCGGCCGCCGCGCCGATGACCACGTAGGGGCGCTTCTGGACCTGCTCCTCGATCTGCCCGCCGAGGTTCTTGCTCACCTCTCGCAGGCGCGACACGTCGAGACCGTGCTCCCGTCGCTCCTGCTGCGTCCGCGATTCCGCGCTCGTCGTACTCGTACGGTTCATGGCACTCCTCACGAAGGCGGGCGCCGGCGTGGTTGCAAGACCGATGCGCACGTTCTCCTGAAGAGGCACGCGGCTCGCTTGCGCGTCGCGGCCGGGGGGCACACATGGCGGAGCTCCTTCGGCAAGTCGTCGCCGTCCTCAACCGGCTGATCCATCTCGAGCACGACGCGATCGACGCTTGTCGCTTCGCGGTCGGGGGGACGACTGACCGCGGCGCCCGCGCGCGCTTCGCTGCGTGGACCGAGAATCACCGGCGACACGTGGAGGAGCTCTCGTCGCTCGTGCGCAGTCTCGGCGGCGAGCCGGCGCCGCGCGTGCTGCGCGTGTCCTGGCCCTCGTTTTCGCAGGACATCGTGCACGCGGTTCACCGTCGCATCGCCACCGCCTACGCCGATGCCGCTTCGCAACCGGGGATCCCGGTGGACGTTCTGAAGATGCTCGAGCGGACGCTGGCCGAAGAGCGCGCTCTCTCTCACGACTGACGCGCGGCGCCACAACGAGGCGAATTGCCCCGCGTGAGGACGCGGAGCCGCGAAGAGGCTGCCGTGCTAACGACCGCGCTGCAGTGTCCGCCGACCGATCCGACGTGCACGCGCTCACCGCCGCGCTCGAAGCCGCCCTCGTCCGTGAGCTGCGCGCCGCGTGGTGGCAGATCAACGAGGCGTACTTCAAGAGCGGGCTGAAGATGCCGACGCTCGAGCTCGTCGCCGGCCGCTCGCACCTCGGACGCTGGCTCGAGGGCACGCGGACGATCGAGGTCTCGCGTGCGATGGTGCTCGAGCAGCCGTGGGGCGCGGTCATCGAGGTCCTCAAGCACGAGATGGCGCACCAGTACGTCCACGAGGTGCTCCGCGAGACCGGGGAGTCGCCGCACGGGCGCGCCTTCCAGGAGACGTGCACGCGGATGGGGATCGACGCACGCGCCTCCGGCATCCCCGCGTCGGCCGCCGTCGAGGACCGCATCGTCGATCGCATCGCCCGCCTGCTGGCGCTCGCGGAGAGCCCGAACCGCCACGAGGCGGAGGCTGCGATGGCCGCCGCGCAGCGCCTGATGCTCAAGCACAACCTGGACGCGGCGCGCTCGCAGGTGCGCCGGGACTACGGGTTCCTCCATCTCGGCGCGCCCACCGGACGCGTCTCCGAGCACGAGCGGCTCGTCGCGATGATCCTCGGCCGGCACTTCTTCGTCGAAGCCATCTGGATCCCGGCGTACCGGCCGCGCGAGGGCAAGCGAGGCAGCGTGCTCGAGATCGTCGGCTCGCGGGAGAACCTCGCCATCGCCGAGTACGTGCACGGCTTCCTCCACGAGACCGCCGCGCGCCTCTGGCGCGACCACCAGCGCGCCGCCGGCGACCGCTCCAACCGCGAGCGCCGGACCTACCTGGCCGGCGTCATGGTGGGCTTCGCCGAGACCCTGGCGCGCCAGGAGAAGACCAGCCGCGGCGAGGGGCTCGTCTGGGTGCGCGACGGCGACCTGGCGCGCGTCTTCAAGCATCGCCACCCGTACGTCCGCCACGTGCGTCACGCCGGCCAGCGCAGGACCGAGGCCTGGTCCCACGGCCGAGAGGCCGGACGCAAGATCGTGCTGCACCGCCCGGTTGCATCCCCGTCTCAATCGCGCGGGCGGCTGCTTCCGGCGAAGTCTCAGGGCTGACTGGGGTACCATGGGCGGCCGGGCATGAGCCGCGACGCGCCGGAGCTCCCCGAGGGCCTGAACCTCCTCGATCGCTACACCATCGTCGACCACATCGGCGGCGGCGGGATGGCCGACATCTACCGCGCGCACGACTCGCGCCTGGATCGCATCGTCTGCGTGAAGCTCCTGCGCAACATCATCCAGCAGGAGGGCGGCAGTACGAGCGGCGGCATCGTCTACCAGGCGACGTACACGCACTTCCTGCAGGAGGCGCGCGCCCTCTCGAAGCTCGCCCACCCCAACACGCTGCGCATCTACGACTTCGGGTTCCTGCAGCTCGACAGCGACGACTCGAGCCAGGTCCAGCCGCGGCCCTTCCAGATCGCCGAGTACCTCGATGGCGGCAACCTGGAGACCTACGTGCGCGTGCGCGGGACGCTCAAGCCCGTGGAGGTCCTCGCGATCCTGGACCGCATCGCCGGTGCCGTCGCCGAGGCGCACGAGGTGGGCATCATCCACCGCGACATCAAGCCGTCGAACATCCTCTTCTCGCGCGTGGGCGACGTGCTCATGCCCAAGCTCGCGGACTTCGGCATCGCGCGCACGGTTCGACGGCGCCTCAAGCACTCGCTCCGTCCCCCCGGCTCGCCCTCGACGACGGACACGCAGGAGGTCGTGCCTCCCATCCCCCTCTTCTCTCCGCGTTGGGCCGCCCCCGAGCAGCTCTCGGCGGGCGACGAGGGCAGCTTCACCGACGTCTACGGGCTCGGCCTGGTCATCGGCTTCATGCTCTCGGGCAAGTCGCTCTTCGAGGTGCCCGACGTCAACGCGACCTTCGGCGATCGTGTGCAGGGCGACCAGTACGTTCGCCAGCGCCTCGCGCTCCACTCGTATGCCCCGGAGGTGGCGCGCGTGCTCATGAACGCCCTTCGCGCCGACAGCCGCGCGCGCACCCAGTCGCCCTTCGAGCTGTACGAGGCGCTCTCGCAGGCCTTCGGGACGCCGCGCACCTCGCTCCCCCTGCCCGTCGCCCACTCGGGCGGCGTGCCGCAGGCGAAGGCGCCGCAGCAGCAGCAAGACACGGGCAGCGTCCAGGCGTCGTTCGTGAAGCGGGAGAAGGCGGCGCAGTCGATCGAGCCTCCCGAGCAGTGGTTGCAGGTGGGTGGACGACAGGTGCGCCTCGTGGAGACCCACGAGAAGCTCGACCTCACGATCCCGCCGCGTGGTCTCACCGAGGAGCTGCGGCTGCGCGTGACGCTGCTGCCGGCGCGTGGGCCGCAGTTTCGCGTCAACTTCAAGGGTCTAACCTGCTTCATCGGGCGTCCCGGCGGCGCAGCGAGCCCGGCCATCGTGGCCGACGCCGACGGGACCGGGGAGCTGGTCTCCGCCAAGAAGGAGCGCGTCGGTGGCCTCAGGTGGTCGTTCGGCACCGTACGCGGAAACGCAAGGGTCTTTCCGATCGCCAAGGGGGAGCTCGTGGTACCCTTCCCGCAAGGCGAGTGCGCTCTGGCGGTGGAGCTCTCTCCCGATCGCGAGGTCATCGTGATTTGCCGCCGGCCGTGAAATCCGAGGAGAATGGGTGCCCGTGAGCCAGCGCAACGTGCCGAGCGCTCCGCCCGTCCCCGGTGCAAAGGGCTCGCCCGTGGCCGAGCGCCCCAGTGAGGGCTCCATACCCACGCTGCAGGAGAAGGCTCAGGACAAGGAGCCGGCGTTCGCGGCCATCCCGACGCCGACTTCGGCGTTCAACACCGCGGAGATCGCCGAGGCGGCCGCTCAGGCGGCGGCCAAGGATCCCTCGGGCTTCTCGCAGATGGCCACGTCGCCGAACGCGCTGAAGGTGGGGGTCGTTCCCGGCGCGCGCCTCGCCGGCGTGCCCCCTCTGCCGAACACCCTCCCGCCGCCGACCCACGGCGCGCCCGCACCCCCGCCTCCCCCCTTCCCGATGACGGGGGGCCCGGTCTCGGGCCGGCCGTCGCCTGCGCCTCCTCCTCCTCCGCTCCCGATTCCAGTCCCGGCTCCGGCGCCGCCCACGTCGATCGCTGCAGCGCCTGGACCGCTCGTGGGCCTTCGCGCCGAGCTGCCTCGCGACGTCCGCGCCGCCGCGGCGCACGTGGTCCGGTCGCGCGCCTACGCCTTCGTGCTCGATCAGCGCGGCGTTCCCATCGAGATCGGCAGCGGGCGATTCGCCAAGGCGTACCTCGCCGAGGAGCGCTGGCTCGAGTCGAAAACCGACTTCCGCCGCTACGTCGTCATCAAGATCCTGCAGAAGGGCGTGACCGACGAGGACCGCATGCGCTTCCAGATCGAGAAGGAGCTTCTCGAGCGCGTGCAGGGACACCCGAACATCATCATGCTCTACGCGTCGGGCGAGAGCGACGACCCCGAGTTCGTCCCGCCGGTCATCCGCGACAAGGTGGAGAACGACTTCGTCATCCTCGAGCGACTCGACATGTCGCTCGAGGAGAGGCTCAAGGGCGCGCGCGCGCGAAACAAGCGCGAGGACCTGCTCTCGTACGACATGCGCGAGCGGCTCTTCCGCGTGCTCGACTACATGATCCCCGTGGCGAGCGCGATCGAGTTCGCGCATCTCGTGAAGAACGTGTGCCACCGCGACATCAAGCCGGCCAACGTGCTCGTGGGCCTGCCCGACACGGCGCTGCGCGGGTCGACCCTCGAGGTGCGCCTCGCCGACTTCAACGTCGCCAAGCTGCACGACGACGAGGTCAACTTCCAGATGACCAACCTGAAGAGCGTGCCGGGCACGCTCTTCTTCCAGAGCCCCGAGCAGGAGACGAACGTCCTCGAGCTGCTCGTGAACGTCGTGCAGGGCAGCCCCGAAGTCGAGTTCTTCGAGGACTTCTACATCCAGATCGCGAAGAACGACACGTTCTCGCTCTTCAACCGCGGCGACGAGTACACGATCCTCTACGCCGACCGCGCCAAGAAGCGCCTGGTGCTCGACCGGCCGTACCGCGAGCCGAGCGAGATCAACGTGCGTGCGAAGATCAGGAAGAGCGTGGGGCGGCCGGCGGACATCTACTCGCTCGGCGCGACGTTCTATTACCTGGCGAGCGGCGCGTACTCGAACCCCAAGACGCTGTACGACGCGTTTCACAAGTTCATCGAGTACGAGACCCCCGACGAGACGAACACGATCGACGGGTACCTGAGCCACGAGTACTCGATCATCGAGTCGATGCGCGCGCCCAAGCAGGGACAAGGGGCGACGGTGGCGCCGGCCGACCGGTTCTTCACGTACAAGCACTACCTCGACGGCAACGGCGACCTGATCGAGTCGCACGTGATGAAGATCATCGCGAAGTGCATGATCCGGAACAAGCCGGACAGCTACTGCCAGGCGCACGACGTCGAGACCAAGGGGATCAGCCTGCTCGTGCAGGACCTCATCGATCTCTATGCCGTGTACGGGTTCCACCCGGCGGCGGGATCGACGCAGATGGCCCGCCGCGGCCACGGCGCGCTCGCGGGCGGGCGATTCAGGTTCGGGCTGAGGATGCGGCGGTTCTGGGCCGGGTTCCTGCGGCTCTTCGGGATCCGGCGGTAGTCAGGGTCGGATACGGCCACGGTCACCGAGTCGGTTTCCGGATCCGAGTCCGTGTCGGTGTCCGTGTCCGTGTCCGTGTCCGTGTCGGTGTCCGTGTCGGTGTCCGTCTCCGTGTCGGTGTCCGAGTCCGTGTCGGTTTCCGGATCCGGATCGGATCGGGTGACGGTCTTGCTTGCATGCCGAAGCGCGAAAGAATCGC
>DATJYG010000162.1:0-3289 GCA_035499695.1 Polyangiaceae bacterium | reverse complement strand
GCTCGTCGCGGTCGACCTTGCGGTCGAGCGCTGCGCGGATGTCCTTCAGCTGACGCCCATGCTCCATGAGGGCGTCCTTCACCCGCCCGAACTCTGCGTCGACCTTGTCGAACCTGTCGTTCACAGAGGCCAAGCCGGAGTCGATCTTGTCGTTCACAGAGGTCAAGCCGGAGTCGATCTTGTCGTTCACAGAGGCCAAGCCGGAATCGATCTTGTCGTTCACCGAAGCCAAGCCGGAGTCGATCTTGTCGTTCAAGGAGGCGAAGCCCTGCACGACGACTCTGTGGAGATCCTCGATGTCCATGAAGTGTCTACCTCTTGCCCCAGCGAGTCGCGGGGTGCAACGGTCGCCTAGAGCAGTCGGCGTGCCATCACGCTTGCAAGAGATGTCGCCAGGTTGCACGCACTGCGCTCGGCCGACCCCCTGTCCCGGACAGATCGGAGGGTGTCCCGGGACACTTCCGACGCGGATGCTGACGCTGACGCTCTCGCTGGCGCTGCCGTTGCCGCCGACGCTGCCGCCGGCGCCCGCGCTGGCGCGGATCACGTGACGTCACGTCACGTCACATAGGAAGCCGAGCGAGCAGTCTAGTCCCGCAGTTCGCGACGCCGGCGCCGTGGGTCCTCCCGTTTCGCCTTGGGGGTGGCGAGAGATTCGGCTAAGTGGCGGAAGATCCGCCACCCCGCGAGACCGTAACCCCGCGAGATCCCGTTCGGGCGGCGTGGCTCGAACGTTGCCATCGCAAACGCCGTCATGCATCGCCAGGTCGCAGCCCATCTCGCCTTCTCCGTGCCCGTCTTCTCGGCCGTCGCGGCGATGGCGCTCGCGTGCGAGTCGCCGGGACCGTCGTCTGCACCGGCGGCGTCAACGAGCCCGATCGCGACGCCCGCCGCCGATACGTCAGCGAGCGACGGCTCCGCGCCCGAGGCGCCCGAGTGGCTGCGATTCGAGACGCCCGCCGACGCGGCGCCTGCGGACGTCGAGGCGCTTCCGCTCTCGCCGTTTCGCGCGGACGAGCTGGCGACGGACGTGGCGAAGCGCACCGACGTCGCGAGCGCCATCACGCATCACCGCCGCACCGTCGTCGTGGCGGAAACCTTCGTCCTCGCCATGGCCGACGAGGCGGCCCCGATCGACGCGGCCGCCGACACGGTGCGCCGCGAGACCGCGTTTCTCTGGCGCGGGATCTTCGCGAGACGGCTCTACGAGGGCGTCACCGTGTGGGTCTACGGCGCGCGCGACGCGTACGAGCGGGACCGCGAGAAGTGGGGGCCTCCCGGCTCCGTGGCGAGTGATCTCTCCTTCTACGATCCGGAGACGCGGACCATCTGGTTCTGCGCAGCGGGAAGCGGCCTCGGGACGCTCGGTCACGAGGTGGTTCACCCGCTGCTCCAGGGCTACGGCGACGGCGACTTCCCGCATGCGCCGACGTGGCTGAGCGAAGGGCTCAGCGCGCTCTTCGAGATCGTCACGTACGACGACAAGACGGGAGAGGCGCAGTTCGGTCCGCATTTCCGCATCGTGTCGCTGCGCAAGGCCCTGAAGCGCACCGAGTACGCGCCGAAGGTGAGCCTCGAGCACCTGTTCACGCTGCGCGACGACAGGTCGTTCAAGGAGGACCGGGCCCTCGCCTATGCGCTCTCCAGAGAGGCGCTGCGCTTCATGCACGAGAAGCACGGCGACGCCCTGTGGCGATTCTATCGGTCCTTCCGAGACGGCGTGCTCACCGATCCCACCGGCGAGCGCGCGTTCGCCGCGTCGATGGACGGCAAGACGCCGGCCGACGTGACCCCCGAGTTCCTGGCGTGGGTGCAGAGCAGCGAATCGGGGCCGCTCTGATGGTGCTCACCGTCCTCGTCGCCCTCGCTGCCGCTCTGACGGCTGGCGCCTCCACGAAGGCCGCGCGCTCGGCGCTCGATGCGTACTTCGACGAGCATCCGGCCACGATCGAGCTCCTCGTCAAGAAGCTGCGCTGGCGCGTCCAGACGCTGCAGGACGCCGAGGACCTCGCGAGCCAGGCGATGGAGGTCGCCATCCGTCGCGAGCGCACGGGGAAGGGGAGGCGATGGGTGGAGGGAGGGCCGTACCCGCCGCTCGTTCACCTCATCTACATCGCGCGGTTGCTGCTGCGCCTGGCGCGGAAGAAGGGGCGGAGCTTCCAGACGCTGTCGCTCGACGAGCCGGACATCCTGGAGAGCGAGGACCCGAACGTCGAGGAGATGGCCGTCGAGCTCGACGAGCAGGACGAGCGCGCCGTGTTCGTGCGGCAGCTCCGGGACCTCTGCAAGGGCGAGACGAACGGCGGCCTCACGCTCGGCCTCCTCGACAACGCGTCGATCCGCAGCCACGAAGAGCTGGCGCGCATCCTGGGGTGCGAGCCGAAGGACGTGAAGGCCGCCTACATGCGGCTGATGCGCCGCGCCGACGCGCTTCGCCTGAAGCAAGGAGCGCCGTCGTGACCACGCCGACGCAGAAGAGGGCGACGCTCGGCGAGCAGTGGCGCCTCGTGCAGGAGCTGCTCGACCGGGCGGAGCTCGAGCGCCTCGGGGCGATGACCCCGGAGCAGATAGAGGAGGAGGCCAGGGACGGCGGCATCGGGGAGGCAAAGGCGCGCGAGCTTCTCCGGCGCGCGATCGAGCGGGCCGCCGCGCCTCCTGCGGCGTCGAAGGTGGTCGACCTGGCGGCGGCACGGAAGCGGCTCCGGGGCCCGGGCATGATCGGCGCCCGTATCGCGATCGCGGCGAGCGTGGCCGCCACCGTCGCCGCCGCCGAATGGGGACCGATCACGGCGCAGTGGGCGGCCTGGTTCCACCCCGCACCGTCGCCGACGCAGCAGCCTGCTCCTCCTCCTCTAGTTCCGCCGACGCACGAGGAGACGCCGCTCGAGAAGGCGCGCAGGCTGCGCGAGGAGGCCTACGTCAACGTGCAGAAGGGCTACTACAAGGATGCGGCCGACGAGCTGAACGAGGCCGCCGAGATCGATCCTGCCGGCGACGCCGATCCGAGGGTCGCCAAGGCGCGCTACGACATCGCCGTGGGCGACCCGAAGAGGGTGCCGAACTCGAAGCCCGGGCCCGACGTCTGGGAAAGCCCGCTCCCGCACAAGCCGCGGCCGATCCAACGCTGATCGCGGCGGCCTCGTTAGCCGCCGAGAAGGGCGAACAACCCCGCCGCAAGGCTCGCTCATGACTGGGTTGGTGCCGCTGGAAGTCGCGAGCGTGGCATGCTGGGCATGCGTCCAATGTCCGAACGAGATGACGACTTCCCGGAGTCAGTGAAGCGAGTACT
>DATJYG010000161.1:0-7281 GCA_035499695.1 Polyangiaceae bacterium | reverse complement strand
CCAGCGCTCAGCATCACCCCCGACCCGGGCAACACCTTCGCACCGACCACGGTGACCAAGACGTCTGCGCCAGTGACCTTCACGGTGAAGAACTCGGGCCAGACCGCAACCACGGCGCTACAAGCACCCGCCTTCTCCGGGGGGAACAGCGGCGACTTCTCCGTCCTCGCCGGCAGCGACATGTGCACGGGCGCGACCTTGGCGGCCAACGGCGGGACGTGCTCGTTCCAGCTCACCGTGACTCCGTCGGTGGTCGGCACGGTATCGACCACTCTCGCCGTGAAGGACGGCTCGGGCGACGGCGCCACGGATCCTCTCTCCGCCAGCAGCCTGTCGGCCACGGCCCTCTCTCTCTCACCCAACCCGGGAAACACGTTCCAGAACACGGCGCAGGGCCAGACGTCTCCTGCAGTGCTCTTCACGCTGACGAATACCGGGCAGACCAAGTCCGGAGCAATCAACGCTCCCACCTTCGTCGGCGGTAATGCCTCCGACTTCGCGCTCGTCACGGCGTCGGACAACTGCGCGGGCGCGATGCTCGCCCAGAACGCCACCTGCACCTTCCAGGTCACGTTTTCGCCCATGACGTCGACGACCGAGACCACCACGCTCCACGTGAGCGACGCCGCGGGGGCCTCTGCCGCCGACACGCTCACGGCAACGGGCTTCACGCCGGTTGCGCAGCTTCAGGTGACTCCGTCGCCCTTCTCCTTCCCGGACACCCTGGGAGGCGCCGGCAACCAGTCGTCCAAGGCGTTCACCATCAAGAACGTGGGGACGGGACCCACGACTGCCGTGAACGTCCAGGGCATCGCGTCCCCCTTCGCGCAGTCGAACAACTGCCCGGCCGCGCTCGGAGTCGGCCTGACCTGCACGATGACGGTCACCTTCACGCCTCCGGGCTTCGGGCCCTACGGCAACACGATCAGCATCGTCGACACCGCGAGCGACACGGTCACCCTGCCCGTCTCGGGCAACGGCGTGAGCTCGAGCTGGTACCTCATCGTGTCGCCGAGCCCGGGCGCCTTCGGCATGGTTGCGCTCGGATCCCCGAAGACGCTGAACTTCACGGCGACCAACTACGGCCAGACGGCCCTGCCCGTCGGGATCAGCAACGTGTACTTCACCGGCAACTACAGCGGTTTGTTCAGCGCGAGCCTGACCGCGGGCGCCACCCCGTGCAACGGAGCCGTCCTCGGCGAGCTGCAGTCGTGCACGTTCACCATGACCATGACGGCGCCGGCGGGGGTCGGCAGCGGCACGGTCACGGGAACGAGCGCGAACATCAACGGCCAGACGTACATCTACGCCACCGTGCCGGTCACCGGCTCGTATTGACCCGGAGGCCCGCGCGCACGAGGTCGAGCGGCTGCTCGACTCCCTTCACGCGGGCGTGGAAGCGCTCGACGATCTGCACCGAGTCACGCTCGCGCGCCGGGAGAGACTCGAGCAGGTCGTTCGGCATCACGATCTGCCCCGATTCGGCGAGGTGCTGGATGCGCGAGGCGACGTTCACCGTCTGACCGAAGTAATCGAGCGAACCGTTGGCCGTCACCACGTAGCAGGCGCCCGCGTACAGCCCCAGCTTGAGACCCACCAGGCTGCCGTGCTTCTCGCCTGCGCGGAACGACTCGAACCTGGCGAGCGCGTCGATGGCCGCCCGCGCGCACTGGTTCGCGTCGACGAAGGTGGCCATCACGGCGTCGCCCATCGTCTTGACGAGCACCCCGTCGTGCGCCGCGACGACGTCGCGGATCACGTCGAAGTGGTCGTCGACGAGCCGGAACGCCGCCGCGTCCCCGACTCGCGTGTAGAGCGCCGTCGAACCCGTGAGGTCGCTGAAGAGCACCGCGGCGCGCGCAACCTTGAGCGGCGTGCCGCGCTTGAGGAGGTCACTCGAGAAGATCGTCCGGAACTCGGGCAGCGTCGAGACGACGTGCGCCGTCGCCGCCGCGCTCGCGAAGTCGAGGCGCTCGATCTTCACGTGACGCACGTCGGCCACGTGATTCGACACGCGCACCTCGCCACCGGGCCCGACGTGGATGCGGGGCGGCTCGATGCGGCCGTCCTCGATGGACGCCTGAGCCGATGGCGCGCCGGCGTCGTCGACCTCGATGGTCGCCGCCGCCCCGCCGCGTGCGAACAGGCGATAGCGGCCGCTCGCACGCGGCACCATCAGCGCCTTGTCCTTCTTCGGGTCGATCACGCACTGCACGAGCACGTGGGGAGTGCGCGCAGGGCCGCCGATGCAGAACATGCCCTCGGGGACTCGCCGTACCGACGGGTGCGGCAGGAACGTCGCCTCGACGGCGCGGTCGAGGTCGAGACCGAACGTGATGTCGCAGAGCTGGCAGTGTCCCTCCGCGGAGATCTCCTCGAGCCCGCGCACCTGCTGCGAAGCCGTGAGGCAGCTCGGACAGATGATCCCCCAGCGCAGCTCGACGAGTCCCGCCGGCACCGCGTGCAGGAGCGCACGCAGCACTTCGCGTCGTTCCTCCTTCCACGCGTCCGCCAGTGCGAAAGGACGGATGCGCACGACGTCGGCGTCGGCGCCGTCGCGCACGAGGGTGCCGAGCTTGGTCAGGAGCTCCGGCTTCACGTCCTTGCGCAACCGCTCGAGCGCCGCCTCGACGAGGCCCGCGTCCGACGGCGATACCGGCTTCACGTAGGGGCCCGGCGCTCCCTCCAGCACGTGAGCGTCCACCATCGCGCCCAGGTCGGCGACCTTCGCGGCGAAGCTCCGCGCGTTGAGCCACGCGATGGGCCTGAGCGCCCAGCTCCGCGGGACGATCTCGAAACGCACCGTGACCCGCGTGCCTCCCTCGAGCCCGGCGCGCGCTGGTCCGTCGCCGTTCGTGGCGCGCGGGTCTTCCAGCGTGACGCGCCACGTGTACGACTCGATGGGCCCTCCCCGCATCCGCCGGTGCACGCCGAAGACGCGCTCGTGCGTCCACTCGAAGGGGAACTCCTCGTAGACCAGCTTGAATCCCGCGGCGCGCGTCTCGGCCACGAAGCGCGCGCCGTTCGCGCCGGCGTCTCCCTCGATGGGCCGGTAGGTCACCTCTTGCATGCCGATGATGCGGTTGAACCGATCCGTGTCGGCAAAGAGCGGCCACACGCGCTCGGGAGGCGCGGCCAGGTCCATCGAGCGCGTGACGACGATCGCGCGCATCGATCCGACGTTATCACGCGGTACCATGGGTGGCGTGAGCACGGAGGACGAGGGCCCGGTCAAGCCAGCTCCGCTGCAGCTCGAGCTGCCCGCGGCACCGGCGGTCCCCGCGACCGTGCAGGCGGAGCCGGGTCGTGGGGGGCGTCGCTCCGGGGCGTCGGCGCGGGCCATCGCCGCGCGCGTGCTGATCGTGCTCTTCGTGCTCGCCCTCGCGGGGGCCGCGGCCGCCGCCTACTGGCTACCGCGATGGGTGCGGAGCCAGTTCATCGAAGCGGCGGCGGCGCACGGCATCACCCTGACCATCGACGACGCCAAGATCGAGCAGGGCGGCTTCCGCCTGCTCGGACTGCATGCCACGGTCGACGACGTCCCGGGCGCCAGCGCGTCGGCGCCGGAGGTGGACGTCGAGACGAGCGGCTTGCGCCCTACGCGGCTGACCGTGAAGGGCGCGGACATCGAGATGAGCGGCGCGTGGAGCCCCGCCGAGAGCGCTCTCGCAAAGTGGCGCGAGAGCCCGCGCGGCGGACAGGGAGGCGACTTCATCCCGCCATCCATCGTCGTCGAGGACTCGCGCATCGTGTGGAAGGGCGCCGTCGCTGGCACCGTGAGCATCGAGGCGGTCGGCATGCACGCGGAGGCGACGCAGGGGAACAACGACACGGAGCTGCACGCGCGCTCCGACAAGGTGACGGTCGGCGTGCCTGGAGGGTCCCTGGGCCCGTGGCGAGTCGACCTCGACCGCGCACCGGGCCTGGCCCGCATCCACGTAGGGCTCGACCCGCAGGTGCCCGATTCCTCCACGGTGCTGGTGGTCGGCGACGGCACGAGGACGACGCAGGTCGACGTGACGGTGCCACGCACACCGCCGACGCGCATCGGGATCCCCCAACAGCTGCTAGGCCTGCACGGCAAGGACCTGCAGGTCGAGGCGAGCGTGCACTACACGAACCTCGGCCCCGGCCATGCCGACGCCACGGCGCGCGGCGCCGTCCACGCGATCGAAGTGACCGGCCTGCCCAAGCCCATCGAGGTCGTCTGGGACGGCACGGCAGCCGGGGACTCGAGCCAGGGGATGGACGTGAAAAAGGCCCAGCTGGCCGTCGGCCCCCTTCTCGGCACCATGACCGGAACCCTTCGCACCTTCGACGACGGTTTCCGGCTGGTCCTCGCCTGGAGCGCCGGCCCCGTCCCGTGCAACGCGTTCGACGCGCAGATCGACGAGGGAACCCCCTTCGACATCGCCTATCAGCTGCGCAAGCTGGCGGAGGCGACGGGACTGACGAAGCTGTCCGGCGACGTGAACGCCCACGGCAGCGCGACCATCGACTCCCGGGACGTGGGGTCCACCCACGTCGAGTTCGTTCCGGTCTCCACCTGCCAGGTGGCCTTGTTTGCCCGCTGATCGTGCGCTATCACGCGGTCAGCCGTCATGCGTGGAGCCCGTACCCCTGCCGTCCGTCCCGTCACCAGCGACAACCAGAACAAGCTGCGCACCCTGTCGCGCCACCGCCGGTCGAAGATCGCGCGTGCCGCGCACACGACGCTGGTGAAGGTCGACCAGTGGGGCCGCGGCGACGCCCTCCCCGGCGATCTCGCCTCCGCCATCGAGCAGGCGGTCGTCCACGGGATGGAGCGCAAGTCGAAGAAGAAGGTCTAGCCCTTCTACGACTTGCGGCGGAAGACGAGGCGACCCTTGTGCGGGTCGACCATCACGATGGTGTCCCCGTCGAGCACCTCGAAGCGCATCGCCTGGGCGGGCACGTGGTCCATCTGCGGGAACTGCACCCCGTGGGGGATCGCGACGAAGTGCGCCGACACGGTGCGCTCGCTTTCGGCGGCCGCGTCGACCGGCCCCTCGAGGCACGTGGCCTCCTTGCCGTTCTCTCCGCCGCAGTACGACGTCCACACCAGGCGCCCGGTGCCGTCGACCGAGAAGCGGATGCCCTCGCGCGCGGCCTCGGCGGCGATCGCGCCGTAGCAGCTGTCGGCGCCTGCCGCGTCGTTCGGGTGCTCCGAGGCGCAGCTCGCCTTGGCCTTGGCCCCCGGATCGGACTCGTCGAGGACGAAGCCGAAGGTGCCGCCAGCGCGCAGCACGTCGAGGGGCGCGGGTGCGGCCACCTTGGGCTCGGCGGCGCTTGCGCATGCGAGGACGACGAGGGGCGTGGCGAGGGCAACGGCGGTGATCGCGCGGTTCATGATGGCCTCCGGATGTGGTTCGACCTCAGAACGCAGCCGGGGCTTGGCTGTGACACCCGCGCGATCTCAGCTCCCCGTCGGCGTGAAGCGGACAGGCATCGACTTGTAGCCGTTGACGAAGTTCGACCGGAGGCGCCTCACCGGCCCGGCGAGCTGGATGTCCGGCATGCGGCGGAGCAGCTCCTCGAACATGATGCGGATCTCGAGGCGCGCCAGGCTGTTGCCGATGCACACGTGCTGGCCGAGGCCGAAGGCGAGGTGCTCGTTGGGCGTCCGCCCGACGTCGAAGGTGCTCGGATCGGGGAAGACGTCCTCGTCCCGGTTGGCCGATGCGTAGAACATCACGACCTTGTCGTTCTCCTTGATGGGAACGCCGCGCAGCTCGGTGTCGCGCGTCGCGGTCCGTCGGAAGTGATGGATGGGCGTCACCCACCGGAGCATCTCCTCGACCGCCGTCGGCAGGAGCGACGGGTCTGCCATCAGGCGCGCGCGCTGCTCGGGATGCTCGATGAGCGCGAGCATGCCGCCGGAGATGAGGGTGCGGGTCGTCTCGTTTCCGGCGACGGCGAGCAACAAGAAGAACGCGTCGAACTCCATCTCCGTCAGCGACTCGCCGTCGACCTGCGCGGACATGAGGACGCTGACGAGATCGTCGCCACTCTTGCCCTTGCGCGCGGCGGCGAGCTGGTTCGCGTAGATCCACATCTCGGTCGCGGCCTGCATCGCGTCCTCGAGGGACCTCTGGAACTCCGGATCGTCGAACCCGACCAGACGATTGGAGAGGTCGAAGAGCCTGTGCCTGTCCTCTTGCGGAACGCCCATCAGCTCGGCGATCACGACGAGCGGGAGCTCGGCGGAGATGCTGCGCACGAAGTCGCACTCGCCCGTCGGCGCGACGGCATCGAGGATGATCCGCGTCGCCTCGCGGATGCGCGGCTCCATGTGGGCGACCATGCGGGGCGTGAAGCCGGTGCTCACCAGGCGACGGAACTTGTTGTGCTGCGGCGGGTCCATGTTCAGCATCAGCAGCTGAATCGTGGACAGGTTCTCGGGCGGGTAGTCCTGGATGTTGGTCCCGCCGCGGTACGACGAGAAGCGTCCCGGATCGCGGCTGACCGTGACCACGTCCTGGTACTTCGTGACGGCCCAGAAGCCGGGGCCGCCCGGTTCGGGGTGGAAGTGGACGGGCGCCTCCAGGCGAAGCTGCCGAAACGCGCCGTGCGGGACGCCCTTCACGTAGACGTCGGGATCGTAGATGTCGGGCACGGCCGCGCAGGTTAGCCGCTCCGCTTGCGGAAGTCCTTCATGAAGCCGGCGAGCGCGGTGACCCACGCGGGCTCCACGGCGTTGTAGAGCGACACGCGGATGCCGCCCACGCTGCGGTGGCCCTTGAGGCCCACCATGCCCTGCTTCTTGGACTCGTCGACGAAGCGCTTCTCCAGGTCCTCGCTCGGGAGGCGGAAGACCACGTTCATCACCGAGCGGCTCCCCTTCTCCACGGGGCACCGGTAGAAGGCCGGGTCGGCGTCGATGGCCGCGTAGAGCACCGCCGCCTTCTCGCGGTTGCGTCGCTCGATGGCGTCGAGGCCGCCGATGCCCTTGAGCCACGCGAGAACGTTGCGCACCAGGTACACGCCGAACGTGGGCGGCGTGTTGAGGAGCGAGCGCGCCTCGGCGTGCGCGCGGTACTGCAGGATCGACGGCAGGTCCTTCCTCCCCTGCTCGATGAACGACTTGTCGGCGACGATCACGGTGACTCCGCTCGGGCCGATGTTCTTCTGCGCCCCGCCGTAGATCATCGCGAACGGGGCGACGTCGAACTTCCGCCAGAGGAAGTCGCTCGACATGTCGCAGATCTGGGGGCGATCACCGAACCGCGGCAGGTCGAGGTACTGCACGCCGTGGATGGTCTC
>DATJYG010000160.1:0-3350 GCA_035499695.1 Polyangiaceae bacterium | reverse complement strand
ACTTCACCATCTTCGGCGGGTCGCTCTCCGAGACGGTGTCCGCCAAGATCTGCAAGGTCATGGAGATGGCCTTGAAGGCGCGGGTGCCCCTGATCGGGCTCAAGGATTCGGGCGGGGCCCGGATCCAGGAGGGCGTGGTCTCCCTGGCCGGGTACGCCGACATCTTCCTGCGCAACGTGCTCCTCTCCGGGGTGCTGCCCCAGATCTCGGTGATCATGGGCCCGTGCGCGGGCGGTGCCGTCTACTCGCCGGCCATCACGGACTTCATCCTGATGGTCGAGGGCACGAGCTACATGTTCATCACCGGGCCCGAGGTCATCAAGGCGGTGACCCACGAGGAGGTGACGAAGGAAGACCTGGGCGGCGCGATGACGCACGCGTCGAAGAGTGGCGTCTGCCACCTGACGTCGCCGGACGACAAGACGTGCGTGGCGCAGGCGAGGGAGCTCCTCTCGTTCCTGCCGTCGAACAACCAGGAGGACCCGCCGTTCAAGCCGACGCAAGATCCGCCGTCGCGCGAGGTGCCCGAGCTCGACACGATGATCCCGCTCGAGCCGACCAGGCCGTACGACGTGAAGGACGTCGTGCGCGCGGTGGTGGACGACGGGTACCTCTTCGAGATCGCCGAGTCGTACGCGCAGAACATCGTGGTCGGCTTCGCGCGCGTGGGCGGGCGCGCGGTGGGCGTCGTGGCGAACCAGCCGGCGGTGCTCGCGGGGGTGCTCGACATCCACTCGTCGATGAAGGCCGCGCGCTTCGTGCGCTTCTGCGACTGCTTCAACATCCCGCTCGTCACCTTCGTCGACGTCCCGGGGTTCATGCCGGGCACCGACCAGGAGTACGGCGGCATCATCAAGCACGGGGCGAAGCTCCTCTTCGCGTTCGCCGAGGCGACGGTGCCGAAGGTGACGGTCATCCTGCGCAAGGCGTACGGCGGGGCGTACGACGTCATGGCGAGCAAGCACATTCGCGCCGACGTGAACCTCGCGTTCCCGACCGCCGAGATCGCCGTGATGGGGCCCGAGGGCGCCGTCAACATCGTGCGCCGCGGGGAAATCGCGTCGGCGAAGGAGCCGGAGAAGACGCGCGCCGAGTTCGTCGCCGACTACCGCGAGAAGTTCGCGAACCCCTACAAGGCCGCCGAGCTCGGGTTCGTCGACGAGGTGATCTACCCGCGCACCTTGCGCGCGCGCCTTCACCGGAGCCTCGAGCTCCTGAAGGACAAGCGCGACGCGAATCCGCCGAAGAAGCACACGAACATCCCGCTGTGAGAGGGGGTTCCCAGGGACGGGTAGATCCTCCGCGGGGCTCGTGCGTCCAAGACCGGGGTTCTGCATCCCCGGAGGTACCCATGCGCATCCTGGCCCTTGGTGCGGCGGTCGTCGTCGCGACGATCCTGGCTTCTGCTCCCACCGCCCTTGCTTGCGGGGAGGACCGCGACGACGTCAGTCCCGTGGTACAGCCCGTGTCCCTGCTCGAGCAGGCGGCTCGCATGGACGTGGAGGCCGCGTCGTTCGAGCGATCCGCGGCCGCAACTCGCCGGCAAGCACGAATGCTCGACGCGCGTGCAGCCAGGATGCGCGGGGAGGCCACGGGCGCGCCCTGGCGCCTGCGCGAGCAGCTCCTGGCGCAAGCTGCGGATCTCCAGGCGCGCGCCGAGCAGAGTCGGGCGGAGGCCATCGGCCAGGAGCAGCGCGCGGCGAGCCTCCGCGCCGAGGCACGTGTTCTGCGCGTCCGAGCACGCGGTCGTCGCGGCGCCGGGTGCGGTGCCGCCGTCGTGAACCTCTGATCCGCGGCGATCAGCGAGACAGGAGCGCGACGGGCGCGAGCAACGTGCGCGCGAGCGCCAGCGACCGGACGGAGGACGGGCTCGAGGGCGCCCGAGACGGGGCCGAGTCGCTCAGACGTCGCTCGATGTCGTCGAACATCGCGTGGAAGGCCCGGTAGCACCGCTCCACCAGCGCGAGCGCCTGATGGCGCGCCGCGGCGGGCAGGGTCATCGAGGACAGGTGCGCGTCCGCCTGCTGCTCGAAGAGGGCGTGCCTCTTCTCCACCTCGATGTGGAAGCGTGAGAAGTACTTGAGCGCAGCGTCCGTGGCCGTGCGCGTGCGCTCGACGTGGGCGGCGACGGCCTCGAAGAACACGTGGCCCGCCGACTCGATGGCCAGGAGCAGCGTGATGCGGCACGCGTCGTTCGGGGCGAGGTACACCTCGGAGGCCAGCGCGTAGCTGGCGAGGCGCGCGACCTCGTGGGTGCGGTCGAACACCTCGGGCACCGTCGGGGGCGCGATGCCGAGGGCGGTGAGGTCGCTCCAGAACCACGTGTCGTGGCCGGCGTCCTCGGCGCGGTGCTGGCGCGCGATGCGCTTGAGCGCCGGGTCGGTGACGAGCTGCTCGTTCTTTCGCAGGATGTCCTGGAAGACCATCACCCAGAACGTCAGCCGTGGCGCGAGGCGCGCGAGCAGGGTCGGGTCGTGGCCGCGGAGCCGCTCGAGCACTGGATGATGGTCGAACTCGTGCTGCTTCTTCGCGATGGCTGCCTTGACGGTTCGCATGTCGCGAAGGCATCAGCAATCGCGGGACCAGCCCCGCGAGCGACATGAATCCACCGATCTCTCGGGACTTCGCGCCCGAGCGCTGCGACGAAAGTTCGTCACTCGACGGCGAACCGTCGTCGCTCCATCCAGGTGGGTGCACGCAAGTGGGCGAGATTGCGTCGCGTACCGTGTGGTACGGCAGTTGCGATGTAGCGGGGCATGGGACGCCAAGAATCCGCCGCCGCAGTCGCTCACGACACGCAGTGGAACCAGGAGCAGGAGGACGAGCCGCCGACGCTGCGTCTCGTCGATCCCGACCCGCCGCCGCCGACGAAGCGCAACGGGCTGCCCGAGGTGCGCATGGGGCGGTTCGGCGACGAGTGGATCGGCCCGCGCATCGCGCTCGACGCGCGCGTCGCACTGCTCCGCGACACCGTGGGCGAGATCGAGGATCAGCGCGTCGCCTGGCGCTTCGTGCGCCTCGTGCGCGAGCTGCGCGACGTGCAGGCCGCGATCGACGCGATCGTCGAGGAGGCGGACGCGAGCCCCGAGATCGCGGGCCGCCTCGGCGCGGCGGTCGCTCACTACGTCGACAGTGTGTACGCGTGGTGCGCGTGCGTCGGCGCGGCGATCGACGAGTGGGCGGCGCAAGGCGGAAGCACCGAGGGCGCGGCCCTCACGTCACAGCGTTTCCGCCAGGACCTCGTGCACGTCTACGAATTGCTGGAGAGCGCTTGCACGGAGCACGGATCGCGCGTCGCCACGCGCGTCGCGATGCTGGCGTCGCGCCTGCAGGCCGAGATTGCGCAGCTG
>DATJYG010000159.1:0-12488 GCA_035499695.1 Polyangiaceae bacterium | reverse complement strand
GTCACCAGGCCCATGTGGTCGACTCCGGGGACACGCATCACATCGTGGAGGCCGCCGCACCGGGCGACGAAGCGCGCGCCGCATTCGGGAGCGCACGCGAGACGGTCGGCGGCGCCGACCACCTGGAGCACGGGGACGCGCACCTCGGCCAGGGCGGCGAGGTAGTCGACCGAGCCGTCGGCGCTCGTCCAGCGGCCCGTGCGGGCGTAGCGATCGAAGTCCTCGAAGTAGGCGCGCGCCTCGTCGTCGCTGCCGAGGCGCAGCGCCCGCACCGGGAAGCGCCCGACGCGCCGACACGTCGCGACGACCGCCGCGAGCACGGCCCGCTTCGCGATCCATCGCCGCAGCGAGGGCTCGTCCTGCCGCAGCCACACGTTGGCCCCGAGCGCGACGATCGCGTCGAACGCGACGCCACCCGTACCCTGCGCCGCGAGTCCCACGTGCCCGCCGAGCGAATGGCCCACGAGCACGATGCGACGCTTCTTGCGCTCGCGCCCGCGGGCGAACGCGAACGCAGCCGGCAGGTCCTGGCGCACCAGGTCGTCGTACGACCACGACGCTCCTTCCTGCGCGCGCGGGCCGCTGTCGCCGTGCCCGCGGAAGTCGAACACGACGACGCGCCACCCACGGTCCACGAAGAAGCGCGCGACGTTCGCGCGGTCGAACGACGTGCGCCGAGCCATCATCGCGTGCGCCAGCACCGCCACGCCCGCCGGATCGTGCGCCGGCTCGTACACGTCGGCGCGCAGCGACCACCCGTCGCGCGTCCTCAGCTCCACCGTCTCGAGGGGCGGCGGGCGACTCTTACGCGGCATGCTTCGCGCGAGGCTCGACGCCTCGAGTCCCCCACTGCTCGACGACGCTCGTACGCATGCGCGCGACGACCTGCGCCGCGTGCGCCAGACGCTTCGCGAGCGGCACGTGGACGCCGGCGCCCTCGCTGGGGAAGAACGCCTCGCAGAGTCCCTCGAAGACGCGGCGCACCGGAGGGTCCTCGGGCCAGAGCGGGAACTCGGCCTTGATCATCGCGTCGATGTCGGCCTGCTTGCGGAACGCGATGCCGAGCATGCTGCGCGGGTCGATCCCGAGCTGCATCAGGTGCGGCTCGATGGTCTTGAGCGCGATGAGCGTCGTCACGAGCAGGTCGAACTGGAAGAGGCCCACCTCGACCAGCCGCGGGATCGACGCTTCGTTCATCATCTGGGGCACGAGCTGCACGCCGAGGCCCACGTGGCGAGCCTCGTCGCGCTCGTAGTACGGCATGAGATCCGTCAGCACGGGCTCCACCTCGAGCTCCCGCACGCGCTGGAAGATGACGAGGGCGATCGTCTCCACCGTGAGCTGCATGCCGAGCAGCTTCTTCACCAGGTCGTCGGTCCCGAGCGTCATCTCGAGCACGCGCTGCGAGAAGTACTCCATCGGCTCGGGGGCCTCGCCGAGGGCCTCCAGGTAGTCGTGCATCACGTAGAAGTGGCGCGCCTCGTCGTGCACCTGGCTCGCGGCGGCGAGCTTGGCCTCGAGCGGGACGAGCGCGTCCGAGAGCTGCGCGCTGATCTTCCACGCCGCGAGCTCGCCCCACATGATGATCGCGAACACCTTGGCGAGCGCCTTGCGCTTCTCCGGCGGCACGTTCGGCTTGCCGTGCTTGGCGATGAGATCCTTCAGCACCTGCCGCCCGTCCCAGATGCGCGCCTGCCCCACGTGGTAGATGCTCTCCATCCGCCGCGCGCGGCGCGCCTCCGCGTTCGAGTACGCGACGTCGAACATGCCGAACGGCAGTGAACCGCGGCCCACCAGCCTCCGCAGGGACGGGAGTCGCATGCGTCCATGGTGACATAGCTCACACCCCACGTCCCCCCTCTCCGCCGGCTCGCGGAGAGGGAGGGCCTGGAAGCGCGGGACCGGGGAAGGCCACCTCTAGGCGGGCGGCGTCCTCGTGTCCCTGGTTGTGTGTGTGTCGCCGGCTACGCCGGGCGACGCCGACTCACGCCTTGGGAAGCGTGCTCGTCGTCGTCGCCGGCGCGCTGCCGCCAGCCGCAGGCGCCGCGGAGGTCACGACCAGCTCGGCGTTCACGTTTCCGTGAATCACCTTCTTGGCCTTGGCTCCCTTGGTGCCGCGCGCGTCTCGCGTCGCCTTTCGCTTGGCGGCGGCGACCGCCTTCTTCTCGGCCGTCAGCGGAGCGGGCGCCTTGGCAGGCGCCAGCCCGAAGTCGGCGAGGACGTCGGCTTGCGGGCCGAACGTCAGGCGGACGAACCCGATGAACGCCTTGATGAAGGCGTTCAGAGCGGGCAGCTCAGCGCGCTCGGCCAAGAGCTTCGTCTTGGCCGCGGCTTGGGCGGCCACCACGGCCGCGCGGTTGTCGACGAAGCTTTGCAGCTCGTCGATCGCCGCGTCGATCGTGATGGAGGCACCCCCGAGCGTGATCGTTTGATTCGCGTTCGTGAAGTGCTTCTTGGCCCCGCTGATGAGTTGCCCCACCAGCGTGGCCTTGCCGTTCTTGTTGTTCGTGTTGGTGTTCGTGGCTTTGTTCCTCCTTTCTCCCCCCCGAGCGGGGCTCCGGGACCGTGCGATGGAGCCGGGGTCCCTTTGCCTCCCCTCGAACACACGGTCCGGGTGAGGCGGAGGAATCTTGCGTTCTTTTTCTCGCCCCCCGGCTCGACCCACACCGCGGGCCGTCCGGGAGGTCACTGCCGCGTCGTGGTGAGCCCGATCGCGTCGTTGGTGAGGCCCGTGGGCGTGCCCTGCGCGTCGAGCTCGTAGCTGCCGTGGACCATGCGCTTCCCACGCAGCTCCCACGTCCACGCGCCGGCACCGGCGGGCATGAACGTGAGCTCGACGTCGCCGACCCCGCCGTCCTCGCGCACCTGCTCGACCGAGATCGCGAGCGCGCCGCGAGCAGCGGTCGCGCGGTCGGCGATGGCGATCAGCGGCCCCACCATGTTCCACGGGTCGAGGAACAGCGTGGCGACCGGGACGGTCTCGGTGTGATCCTTGGCGGTGACGCGCAGCGAATCGTCCGTGCGCGTGACCGTGACCTTGTCGCCGTCCTGATCGAACGCGACTGCGCGCACGTTTCCGTCGGGGGCAAGCTCCTCGCGGAGCGATATCCACGCGGGGCCTTCCGGCGCGTACGAGGCCTCCGAGACGATCACGCGCGTGCCATCGGCCCGGCGCTGGACGGCGAGCCGCTCCTGGCCGACCTCGGTGGTGACGACCTCGGTGCGATAGCTCGCTTGGTAGACGATCTCGCCATCCCGTGGATCGAGCGCGAGCGGCGGCTTGTTTTCGAAGCGCTCGGGCAGCGGAACATCTGCGTGTCCCGTGATCGCCGCGACGACGTGCTGCCACCACGGCGGCGAGAGTCGCGTCGCTTGCGCCACGATCGCGAACGGCACGACGAGCCCGACGCCCACGGCCCACACGCGCAATCGTTGCCGCGCTCGCACGACGTCGTAGAGCACGATCGGCACGAGCGTGAGCGACATCCAGATGTGGTCGAAGTAATAGCGGGGCGCGAGCCTGGGCAGGTGCCAGTAGACCACCATGCGGTTGGTCGAGGCGTCGATCAGGACCCAGGTCGCGAGCACCATCATGCGCTTGTGCGTCGCGGGGTCGCCTCGGCGCGTGCGCCATGCCCAGCCGAAGAACAGCGCGAACAGAAGCCAGCTTCGGGCCTGTATGAACGCCGCGAAGCTGACGCCGTGCGCGAACTCCTTGAGCGTCTGGTGAGCTGCGCCGGGGCCGGTCAGCTCGTGGCCCGCGAGCAGCGCCATCGAGGCGAGCATCAGCGGCGCGAGCACCAGCGAGGCAACGCCGAGCTTCCGATGCAGGCGCAGGTTCCCGAGCGCGGCGAGCGTGGTCTGCACCAGGAGCAGCACGAGCCACGCGGTCATCACCACGGCGTGCAGGTGCAGGAACCACGGGATCGGCGGGTGCTTCGAGCGCAGCGTGGCGAGCACCTCCGGGACGAACCCGAGCAGCGAGACGCCGAGGAACAGCGCGCCCATCACCGCCCAGATCCAGCGATCGACGACGCGCGAGACCCTACTGTTCATGTCGGTTCGCTCAGGGAATCACCTTGTGTCCAGGCCGTACACCGGCCAGAAACGCAGGTCGTCCGCCTTGTGCTCGACGGCGAGCGACGACGCGGCAGAGTCGTGTCGCGACGCATCGAAGTCGACCGCGGACGGCACGGCGTCGGGCCCTGACGCCTCCCGGTCGAGCCCTGACGCCTCGTGGTCGAGCCTCGACGCCTCGTCGTCGGACGTCGCCCCGGCGGCGTCGCGCCTCGACGCGACCCGGTTGGCCCTCGACGTCGTGCTGTTCGGCGTCGCTTGCCCTGCGTCGCGCGGCGAGCCATCCTCGTCGCCCGCCGACGCCATGGGGAACGACGACGACCGCGACCCGAAGGGGGCGATGCGCGCGGCGTGGCGGCGCTTCCTCTCGCGCAAGGACGTCTACGCGTGGGTGCACAGCCACGTCGCCGCGAAGGTGGACGCCTACAACGCGCCGGAGGTCGCCGGCGACGCGCTGACGGAGGCGATCCGCACGACGGCGCTGCCCGACTCGGACGAGGAAGGCGTGCTCTGGGCGTGGCTGCGCACGATCGTCGACCGCGGGATCGCCGACTTCCACGAGAAGCGCGCCACTCGCAAGAAGTACGAGGGCGACATGCCGCGCGTGCCCGTGAAGGTCGACGAGGCGGGCGAGCCCGTGGACTCGACGTACGACGACGACGTCGAGGACCGCGACCCCTCCCACGATCCGCGCGCGCCCGACCGCCGCGTCGAGGGCTTCCTCCTGCGGCTGTACCTGAAGCAAGCGGTCAAGGGCAACGCGCGCGACGAGGAGACGCTCTCCTGGATCATCCAGTGGACCGACGAGGGCAAGGGCTACCAGGAGATCGCCGACGCCGCCGGCGTCTCGCGCGCGAAGGTGGAAGCGCGCGTGCACCGCTTCAAGCACAAGTACCTCGCGCGCTACGAGAAGTGGCGCGACCGCGCCATCGTGCTCGTGGTCCTGCTCGGCGCCGTGCTGCTCCTCGTGCTCCTCGCGTGGCTGCTCGACCGCCCGAAGGCGATCGAGCAGCCCACGCGGGGGCCGGCGCCCGTGCCCGCCGACGCCGCCACCGTGCTCGCGCCGCTGCCCGACTTCGACAACGCGTGGCCTACGCAGCCGGGCGACGCGAGCGCCCCCAAGCCGCCGAAGCCGGCCCTCGGCCCCTGAGCGGCGCGTGCGCTCACAGATTGCAGTCCGCCGGGCAGCTGCTCTCTTGCTTGACGATCGCGTCGCTCGGCTCCTCGCTCTCCATCAGCGACTGCGCGTCGCCCTCGCTGCACCCCGGCGCGCTCGTCAGCCAGCACTGCCCGGCGAACAGCCCGCTCGTGAACGTCGTGCAGAACGGGTACACCTTCGGCGGCGGCTGCCCCGCGCCGCACGCCGACGGCGGCGGCGACACGACCTGCACCTGCTTGATCACGGTCTTGCCCGCGGCGCCGTTGGTACACGAGGGCACCGCCCCGACCTCCACGGTGCCGAGCATGGCGCCGCTGATCGTCGCCGTGCCCGACGTCGTCGTGTAGACGTGGTTGAAGAGGACCGTGTTGTGCGGCCCCTCCGTCGCCGTGATGTGGACCTGCGGCGTGCAATACGGATCCGTGGAGAGCGACCAGCTGATCGGGATCCCCTGCCCGACGTAGACCTGCGACGGGACGTCGAAGCTCGAGAGCTGCGCGAGCGGGTTGACCTGGTTCGTCTCCCACGGGCCGTTGGGCCCGGCCTCGTCGAGCTGGCCGATCGTGTTGTACCCGGTGCTCGTGAAGAGGCGGATGGCGCCGCCGAGCCCGTTGCCCGCGGCGACGTGCACTTCGTTCACGCCGGAGAACGCGAGCGAGCCGAGGTGGTTGGCCCAGGTGCCGTTGGCCGCGACCTGCGACAGCGTGTAGAGGCCCTTGTTCTGCACCATGAACAGGGTGATGCGCCCGTCGGCCTCGCGCGCCGGGGCGAACTCGGTCACGTTGTCCACGCCGTAGTCGTAGTACGAGCCGTAGAACGGGCCGTTGGGGCTCGTCTGCCACGAGTGCATCATCTCGCCGTCGGTGCGGTGCACGACGAGCTCGAGCCGTCCGTCGAGGTTCGCGATCGGCGCGACGAGATTGATCGCCGTGTTGTCGAAGAGCGGGCGTGTCCACGCGCCGAAGGCGCCGTTGGGTCCCGACTGCGTCATCGAATAGAGCAGGTGGTCACCGCCGATGGCGAACAGGTTGAGCGCCCCGTTCTGGTTCGGCGCGGGCTGCAGGCTCTGGATCTGCGAACCGCCGAGGTACTGCCAGCCGCCGAAGCTCGAGCCGGCCGACGGCGTCTGCGCCATCGTGTAGACGGCGTGGTCGCCGCCGATCGCGAAGATCTGCAGGCGGCCGTCGGCGTTGCTCGCCACCGTCACGCTCTGCAGCTGCGTGCCGCCCTCGGACGCCCACGATCCCCACGCGCCGTTGGGCGAGGTCTCCCACACGTGATAGACGGCGCGATCGCCGCCGAGGGCGAAGACCTCGAGCCGCCCGTCGGCGTTCGGGATGACCGCGATCTGCAGGAGCGAATGCGCCCCCATGTCGACCGGCGCGCCGACCCAGCCGCCGCTCGGGCTGTTCTGCGTGGCGCGATAGACCGTGCCGTCGGTGTAGAGCACGAAGAGCGTGACCCGCCCGTCGGCCTCGGGAGCCACGGCGAGCTGCTGCACGGTCTTGTAGTTCACCGTGTTGACGTAGTTCCACGCGAGCTCGGTGACCGACGCGCTGGATGCTTGGTCCACGTGCTCCGATTCCGCGGCGCCGCTGCACGCGGCGAGGAGGAGGGCGGCGCTGGCGGCGACGAGCGAGGTGCGGCGAGAGAGTGACGACGAGATCGAACGCATGGCAGGCCTTTCATTTCCGCACGTCCACCCCGGACGTGCGCTGCGGTCCTCAGCAACGGCCAGGCCAGCGCGAAACCGCGAAGAAGCGCCAGCCGTCGTCGCTTTCGCGCGTCACAAGCGAGCGTCGCAAGTGGCTTGCGACACCTTGCGACGGCTCAGTGTCCGGCCGTCTTGCTGTCCTGCGCGTGCTTCTGCCAGGAGGCGGCGAAGACTTCGCCGTAGTAGCCGCCCGCGTTCCATCCGAGCCAGCCCACGCCCCCGCCGATGCGCGCGTCCTCGATCTCCTGCAGCACGTACGTCGACGAGTAGTTGTGGGAGTGCCACGGGAACGCCTGGATCCAGGGGCGTACGACGGTCGTCGACCCGATCCTCTTGAGCACCGACACCGCCTGCTTCGTCCCGTAGAGGACGACGTCGGGATGGTCGCCAGGCTCCTGGTAGCCGTTGAAGCCCACCTGGAAATGCGACGGGTAGATCATCGGGCAGAGCACCTCGACGATCTTCCCCAGGCGCGAGAGATCCTGGCCCGTCGCGCGCACGTCGACCGCGCGCTGCCACGCGACGACGCCGAAGACGTCGAGCGCCAGGGGCACGCCCGCCGCTTGCGTCTTCTCGTGCACGCGCGAGACGAAGCCGGTGATGACGTCCATCGTCGACTTGCCGGCCAGCCCGAACTTGGCGTTGTTGATCTTCTCCGTCGGGTAGCGCACGTAGTCGAGCTGGATCTCGTCGACGCCCGCCGCGAGCGTCTCCTCGACGAGGGCGATCAGGTAGTCCTGCGCGTCCGTGTTGTTGGGGTCGAGCCACTCGCTCATCCCCTTGATGGCCAGGTCGGGCCGGCGCTGCGAGGTCCACTGGTCGTGGAAGCACGCGATGCGCATGATGACGCGCACGTCCCGCGCGTGCGCCTCGTGGACCATCGCCTCGAGGTCCTTGATGAGGACGTGAGCCGCCTTGGTGTCGGCCACCAGCGGGACGGCCGACGGGTACGTGACCCACCCCTGGTAGTCCTTGCCGTCGATGACGACCGCGTTCATCCCGTTCTTCGCGATCCGGTCGAGGAAGCCCGGGAACGAGGGCTGATTGAGCATCCCGATGTGCGCGTACACGCCGGAGATCTGCTTGTCCTCGGGCCACCCGAGACGCGGCTCGTCGGCGTGGGCCACCGCGGAACAAAGGGTGAACCCGGCGCACAGGGCCAGGGCCCGGACCACCTGCATGTCCTCATTATCCCCAATCCGTCGAGGCGGGGCCAAGCGAGTATGCTGCGACGCCGATGCTGCCCCGAACGCCGGCCACCCTCGCCGTCGCCTTCTGCGCCCTGGTCTCCGCTTGCGCGAGCGCGCCCCAACCCGCGCTCGTCGGCGTGTCGCCCCCGCCGGCCGCCGTGCCTGGCGCCCCCGAGCGTCCGGCGTGGATGGCGCGCAGCGACGAGAACGCCCGCGTCATGGTCGCCGTCGACGCGCAGTTCGAGCCCGAAGGCGCGTCGCGCATCGGCATCGAGGAGGCCGACGAGCGCGCCGCCGATCTGGGGCCCGACTTCCGCGCGCGCCACGTGGCCGCGCTGCGCGACGCGATCCACCGGCTCGACGAGCGCAAGAAGGGCGAGAGCGACCCGCTCGTGCTCGGGGACATCGCCATCATGCAGCGCGAGGCGGACCTGGCGGCGCGCGACATCGAGACGCGCGACCGGACGATGGTCGCGTGCTGGGACGTGGCGCGCATCGTCTTCTCGGGCGTGCACGTGCTGCTCGACGACCGCATCCCCGCCGCCCGGCGAGCGCACGCGGTCGAACGCCTGAAGCGCTACGTGGGCCAGGCGCCGGGCTCGACGCCGCTCGTCGAGCTCGCAAAGGCCGACGTGACGGCGCACCTGGCGAAGCCCAGCCTCATGCCGTGCGCGCGGCTGGACGTGGAGAAGTCGCTCTCGACGGCGGCGACGCTGCGCGAGGGGACCGCGAAGCTCTTCGCGAAGTACGGGGTGACGGGCGCCGACGACGCCCTCAAGGCGCTCGGCCAGCAGCTCGATGCGTACGACGACTTCCTGAAGACGACGGTGCTCCCGAAGGTGCGCGACGGGTTCGCGCTTCCGCCCGACGTGTACGCCCTGCGGCTCGAGCGCGTCGGCGTCGACGTCCCGCCCGCGGACCTCGCGCGCATGGCGCACGACGAGTTCACGAGCATCCAGGGCGAGATGACCAAGATCGCCGCCGTCATCGCGCAGCAGCGGCACCTGCCGAGCGCCGACTACCGAGACGTCATCCGCGAGCTCAAGAAAGAGCAGATCACGGGCGACGCGATCCTCCCGCACTTCGAGCAGCGCCTCGGGCAGATCGAGGAGATCATCCGGCGCCAGAACCTCGTGACGTTGCCGGCGCGCCCGGCACGCATCCGGCTCGGGACGGCTGCCGAGAGCGCGCAGCAGCCGGCGCCGCACATGGATGCGCCGCGGCTCGTCGGCAATACCGGCGAGCAGGGAGAGTTCGTGCTCCCGCTCGGCATCACGGCGCCGACCGGGAGCAAGGAGGGCGAGTCGTCGCGGGCGCAAGACCTGAAGTACGACGACTTCACGTACGCGGCGGCGTCGTGGACGCTCACGTCGCACGAGGTGCGGCCGGGGCACGAGCTGCAGTTCGACTCGATGGTCGAACGCGGCACGTCGCTCGCGCGCGCCTACTACGCCTTCAACAGCGTGAACGTCGAGGGCTGGGGCCTGTACTCGGAGGCGATCATGCTCCCCTTCATGCCGCCCGAAGGTCAGCTCGTGAGCCTGCAGTTCCGGCTGCAGCGCGCGGCGCGCGCGTTCCTCGATCCGGAGCTGCAGCAGGGGAAGTGGACCTTCGACTCGGCGCGCGACTTCCTCGAGAAGGAGGTGGTCCTCTCGCACGCCTTCGCGACCGCCGAGGTCGAGCGGTACACGTTCCGCATGCCGGGCCAGGCAACGAGCTACTTCTACGGCTTCACCAAGCTCCGCGCGCTGCGCTCCGAGGTGGAGCAGAAGATGGGTCCGAAGTTCGACGCGCGCGCCTTCCACGACGCGATCCTCGACCAGGGCCTCTTGCCGCCGGACCTGATGCGCGCGGCGGTGCTGAAGAAGCTGTCACTCCAGGGGTAGGACCCAGACCTTGGCGCCCTCGCCGATGCCGAGATGCTCGGCGGCGGCGCTCGGGAGGTCTACGCCCGCGTCGCCGCTCGGACGCCAGGGGGTCTCGACGCAGCGGAACCAGGGCGGCTCGCTGGGCTCGTGCGCCACGAGCGCGCGCGACTTCGGCGCCTCTCCCGGCGGCAGGAGCTTGGCCACGACGCCCTCGCGCGTGCGCTGGACGAGGCTCACCTCGTCGGTCGGCGCGGTGAAGTGCGGGCCGCCGTCGAAGGGGTCGACGCGCCACGCGTAGCGGAAGCCCACGCGGCGCAGCATCTTCTCGACGCCCTTGGTCTGCATGCCGACCTTGCCGATGACGTCCTGCGCGTTCTGCGGCAGGAGCGTCGCGTAGATGGCGCCCTCGGGGAAGAGGCCCTTGACGAACTCCTTGTTCTTCTTCGAGAGGCGGTCCGCCTCGGCGTACGTCATGTCGGTGAACCTGCGCCCGACCGCGTCCCACAGGTGCGAGGTACCGTCCGGCTCGAGGGGCGGGAGCAGCTCGGCGAGCAGCTCGTCGCGGAAGAGATCGCGGTGCAGCTTGATGTAGAGGAAGCGCACGTACGAGATGAGGAGGCCGAGGCGCTCCGGCTTCTTGCGGTACTCGGGGCGGACGATGAGCCCGCCGATCTCGGTCGGCCCGTTGTACGAGTACCCGATCTTGAGCACCGTGTGCCGGAAGTGCTTGTCGAGCGTGGCCGAGTAGCGTTCCTCTTCGAAGACGTCGACGTAGATGTACGGCGCGTCGCGCCTGCCGAGCTGCCCGATGATCATCGAGGTGCCGACGATGCGCTTCGCCTCGTTGTCGACGAGCACGAACACGTACTCGCGGCGGCGCGGGTCCTTGACGGCGCCCGTGAAGCTCTTCTGGGCCTGATCGAGGATGCCGCGGATCTCCTCGCGGTCGTTGGGGAGGTTGACCGTGTTCAGATGCCCCGCGACCGAGAGGAGCTGGTCCTCGTCGGACGGCATGGCGCCGCGGATCTCGTAGGGCCAGGCCACGGCCGAGCTTTACCATGCCGCGTGTCCCGATTGGTGTCCTCGCCCGGATTGTCCTAGAAAGCTCGGCGGAGGCGCGTGGCTAGCTGGCGCGGTCCCCGGTCTTCAAAACCGGTGTGAGGCGGCGTATGTCGTCTCGGGCAGGTTCGATTCCTGTGCGCCTCCGCCACCGTCCTCCCGCGAGGCGCAACGAGGTGGCCACGCTATCGTAGCGGCCATGGAACGGACGCGACGCGGGGGCCTGCTCGCCTACAAGAACGAGGCGTTTCTCGACAGCGACGACGGGCGGCCGATTCGCATCCTGGCCGAGTACCTCGAACCGCTCGCGGCGTTCCGGCGCATGCGGGTGTGCGACACGATCGTGTTCTTCGGGTCGGCGCGGCTGCGCGAGGATGGGCCGCTCGGGCGGTACTACGCGGAAGCGCGCGAGCTCGCCAGGCTCGTCACGGAGTGGTCCAAGAGCCTGCCGCACGGATCGCACCGGTTCGTCGTGTGCTCGGGCGGCGGCGGCGGGATCATGGAGGCGGCCAATCGCGGGGCGTCCGACGCCGGCGGCATGACGGTCGGCCTGAACATCGGCTTGCCTCACGAGCAGCGTCCCAATCCGTACATCACGCGCGAGCTGCTCTTCGAGTTCCACTACTTCTTCATGCGCAAGCTCTGGTTCTCGCACCTGGCGCGCGCGCTCGTCGCGTTCCCCGGCGGCTTCGGGACGCTCGACGAGATCATGGAGACGCTGACGCTCGCGCAGACGGGGAAGCTGGAGCAGAAGACGATGATCATCCTCTACGGCTCGAGCTACTGGCGCGAGATCGTCGACTTCGACGCGCTCGTGCGGCACGGGATGATAAGTCCCGAGGATCTCCGGCTGTTCCAGTTTGCCGACGATCCGGCGACTGCGCTCCGGATGCTGCAGCAGGGGCTCGACACGCGGGCGACCGAGGCTGCGCCGGCGTTCGCGACGTCCTGCACGCCCGAAGAAAACGCGGCGCAGTGAGAAGAGATGCGCCGCTTCGTCATCGGAACCGCCGGGCACGTCGATCACGGGAAGACGACGCTCGTGCGCGCGCTGACGGGGGTCGACACGGACCGCCTGCCCGAGGAGAAGGCGCGCGGGATCTCCATCGAGCTCGGGTTCGCGCCGATCGAGCTCGGGGATGGCGTGCGCGCGAGCATCGTGGACGTGCCGGGCCATCGGAAGCTCGTGCGGGCGATGATCGCAGGGGCGAGCGGGATGGAGCTCGTGATGCTCGTCGTGGCCGCGGACGAGGGGGTCATGCCGCAGACGCGCGAGCACGTGGCCGTTTGCGAGCTGCTGGGGATCTCGCGCGCCGTGGTGGTCGTGACGAAGAGCGACGCGGTGGACGCGGAGCTCGTCCAGGTGGCGGCGGAGGAGGCGCGCGGGCTGCTCGGCGAGCGGTGGCACGCGGACGTCGTGA
>DATJYG010000158.1:0-2979 GCA_035499695.1 Polyangiaceae bacterium | reverse complement strand
TCGAGCTTGATGTTCGCCTTGATGAACTCGACCGCGCGGTACGCGCCCGTCGTGACGGCCTGAGTGCTCGCGCCCGTGAACCAGTAGATGATGGCGCCGCCCGCGATGAGTCCCAGGAGGAACGGCGGGTGGAGCAGCGACAGCTTCTGGATCTTGTCCGGGTTGGTGAGCCCGTCGGTGAGGAGCACGATGATCGCAAAGATCATCGTGGTGGCTCCGACGACGGCGGTGCCGATGAGCACCGGCTTGGCCGTGGCCTTGAACGTGTTGCCCGCGCCGTCGTTCTCCTCGAGGAGGTGCTTGGCGCGCTCGAAGTCGGGCTCGAAGCCGAACTCCTTCTTGATCTCCTGCTTGACGTTCGGGATGCCCTCGATGACCGACAGCTCGTAGACGCTCTGCGCGTTGTCCGTCACCGGGCCGTACGAGTCGACCGCGAGGGTGACCGGGCCCATGCCGAGGAAGCCGAAGGCCACCAGGCCGAAGGCAAAGACCGGCGAGACGTCCATCGACCCGATGGTCATCGTCGCGCCGAGGCCCATGCCGCTCACGAAGTACGCGGTGCCCATGAGGGCGAGCATCACGATGCCGAGCCAGAAGGCGCCGAAGTTGCCAGCGGTGAGGCCCGAGAGGATGTTGAGCGAAGCGCCGCCCTCCCTCGACGAGGTCACCACCTCGTGCACGTGCGCACTCTCGGTCGAGGTGAACACCTTGACGAGCTCGGGGATGATCGCGCCAGCGAGCGTGCCGCACGTGATGATGATCGACAGCTTCCACCACTGCGAGTCGTCACCGGCGAGCGTCGGCATGAGCATGTAGGACGCGACGAACGTGAAGATGATCGACACGATCGAGGTGATCCACACGAGCTGCGTCAGCGGCGCCTCGAAGTTCATCTTGTTGGCGTTGCCGTAGCGCGCCTTCACGATGGCCTCGTTGATGAAGTAGCTGACGCCGCTCGAGATGATCATCAGCACGCGCATCACGAAGATCCACGTGAGGAGCAGCACCTGCACGTCGGCCTTGGTGACCGCGAGCAGGATGAAGACGATGAGCGCGACGCCGGTGACGCCGTAGGTCTCGAAGCCGTCGGCGCTGGGGCCGACCGAGTCACCCGCGTTGTCGCCCGTGCAGTCGGCGATGACGCCGGGGTTGCGCGCGTCGTCTTCCTTGATCTTGAAGACGATCTTCATGAGGTCCGACCCGATGTCGGCGATCTTCGTGAAGATGCCGCCCGCGACGCGCAGCGCCGCGGCGCCGAGCGACTCGCCGATGGCGAACCCGATGAAGCACCGGCCGGCCCACTCGTGCGGGACGAGGCACAGAATCGCGAGCATGAACGCGAGCTCGATGCTGATGAGCAGCATGCCGATGCTCATCCCGGCCTTCAGCGGGATCGCGTAGACCGGGTACGGCTTGCCCTTCAGGCTCGCGAACGCCGTCCGCGAGTTGGCGAAGGTGTTCACGCGGATGCCGAAGAGCGCGACGAGGGCGCTGCCGGCGATGCCGAGGATGCTGAAGAGCAGGATCACCAGGACCGTGCCGACCGGCTCGCCCTTGAGGACGCCGTAGTAGATGAAGATGACGGCGCCGATGAAGATCCAGAGGAGCCCCAGGAACTTCGCCTGCGTGAAGAGGTAGGTCTTGCACGTCTCGTAGATGAGCTCCGAGACCTCCTTCATCGCCTTGTGCACGGGCGTGTTCTTGAGCTGCACGAAGATGGCGAGCCCGAAGAGCACCCCCAGCCCCGACACGACGAGACCCGTCAGCAGGAGGTTGCGCGCCGCCATCCCGAAGAACGGCTGCGTGTCGATCTCCTTGGGGACGATGAGCGAGTCTTCGCCTCCGCCGTGGTGCGCGCCGCCGGGAACGGCGGCCTGGGCGAATGCGGCCAAACTGAAAAGGGACGTGAGGAGCAGCGCCAGGATAGAGAGCACCGCCTTCTTGGACTTCATGCGAACCTTCTCCGAGGGCTATCGTTTGGACGTCACCCCAAGCACGAGCGTGGGGAACGCCTGCGATTCCGAGAGGTTGGCCGCCTGCTTCCGCAGACGCTTCAGCACGTCTCGTCCCGGTCGCCGAGGGCACGGCCGAGCGGCGGTGCCATAGCAGGCAGCGCAACTCTTGTAAACCTGCGCTGCCGGGCCGTCACGGGCACCTCGGTTGCACGAGAACAAGGCAACGGAGGCTGCTCATGAAGCACATTGGTCTGCAGTCCGCGCTCGGCGTCGCCGGCGCCGTCCTCACGATGAGCACCGCATCGCTAGCGGCGCCCCCACCGCCTGCGCCCCCGCCGCAGCCTTACACGACCGCGCCGCCGCCACCGACCGTGGTGGTCCAGCCGCCGCGCCGGGGTGTGACTGCGCCGCAGGCCGTGTCGCCCATCGCGCCCACGCCGAGGACGACCGAGCGGCTGGTGAGCTACACGGGCCCCAACGTGCCGCTCCTCACGACGGGGCTCACGACGTTCGGCCTCTCGTACGCGCCGGCCCTCGTCATCGGCGCCATGAGCAGCCAGAGCGCCGACCGCAACCTCTACATCCCGGTCGCGGGTCCGTGGCTCGACATGGCGAACCGCCCGGCGTGCGGCGGTCGTGGGCCCAGCTGCACCGGCGAGACGACCAACAAGGTGCTCCTCGGCGTCGACGGCGTCGCCCAGGGCCTGGGCGCGGCCATGACGGTCGTGGGTCTGCTCGTGCCGACGCGTCACACGACCATGACGAAGACCACGGCGAAGAAGGAAGGGGCGACCATCCAGATCTCGCCGGCCAGCGTGGGAACCGGCTACGGGCTGACGGCCGTAGGCACCTGGTAGCCCCGAGGCGCGCTAAGTTACGGGCGTGGACCTGGACGCCCTCTATCTGGAGCACGTTGCGGATCTGGAGCGGCGCTTCGCGCGCGTGCTCGACGAGCAGGGCTGGGACGCGGTGGTCCTCGAGTCGGGATCGCTCGCGAAGAGGAGCCGGTTCGACGATCAGTACT
>DATJYG010000157.1:0-2755 GCA_035499695.1 Polyangiaceae bacterium | reverse complement strand
GACCTCGGGTCTCTCGCGATGAACGGCGGCTTCGGACGCCTCTCCGTCTCGGTCGCCTTCTAGAGCGCCCCCTCGCGGAGCCACTCGCCGAAGCGCTCGCCCATCATGAGCGCCGTCAGGTTCGTGTGCGCGCTCGGGATGGTGGGCATCAGGCTCGCGTCGGCGACGAGGAGCCCCTCGACGTGGCGAACGCGCCCGCGGCCATCGGTCGCCGCGTCCGCGTCGCTCGCGTCTTCGGCGCCCATCGGCACCGTGCTGCACGGGTGGTAGCTCGAGTCGCACAGCCGCGTGACCCACGTCTCGAGCCCACCGGGCCGCTCGATCTCGGCGGGCCTCGGCCAGAAGAAGCGGGCGAGCGCTCGCATCGGGGGCGTGCGCGCGAGGTCGGCGGCGAGAGACATGGCCTCGACGGCGCGCTTGCGGTCGCGATCCTCCACGAAGAGATTCGACTCGATGCGCGGTCGCGCGCGCGGGTTCGCCGAGGGGAACGTGATCGATCCGACGCCGTACGACTTGCCGACGCTCGCCATGATGCTGACGAGCGGAAAGGCTCCGTAGGGGTGCGGCACGACGGAGCCGACCTGCATGAACATGTCGTTCCTCGGTCCGAGGCTCGACGTGTAGCGAAGGACCGTCTGGATGAACGGACGCCCCGGAATGCGGTGCGGCTCGTGCGGGCGCAGGAAGATGGCGCACCCGGGGTGGTCCAGGAGCCGCGCGCCGACCGAGGGCAGATCGACGACGAGATCGACCCCGAGGCGCTCCACCGTACGACGCGGGCCGATGCCCGATCGCAGCAGGATGCCCGGCGTGGACGTCGCCCCCGAGCAGAGGATGACGCGTCGCGAGGCGATCGTGTGCACGCGCCCGTGCGTCTCGACCTCGACGCCGACGACGCGCCGGTCGCGCAGCAGCACGCGGCGCACGAGCGTGTGCGGACGGATCCTCAGCCCTCGCCGCGCGCGCACGGCCGGCACGAGGTAGCAGCGCGCGGCGCTCATGCGCACGCCGTTCACGAGGTTCATCGCGTGCGGCCCGACGCCGGTGGTCGTCGGATCGTTCGAATCGGCGCACGGCTCGAACCCCTGCGACGAGCACGCCTCGACGAACGCGCGCTGCCAGGGGGCGTACTCGTCCGGTGCGTGGCGCCGGATGGGGATGGGCCCCTCCTGCGAGTGCCACGGGCTCCGGACGTCGAGATCGTTCTCGAGCCGTTTGAACGCGGGCAGAACTCTCTCCCACGCCCAGTCGCTCAGACCGAGCGATGCCCACTCGTCGTAATCGTGCGGTTGCCCGCGGAGAGCGATGCACGTGTTGACGGCCGACGAGCCGCCGACGACGCGACCTCGCGGAAACCAGAAGAGAAGCCGCGACTCCGGACGCGGCCGATGCATCTGCCCCCAGTCGTGATGGCGCATCGAGTTGCGCGTTCCGTCGCGCAGATCGTCCGGCAGTCCCTGTGGGTCGGGGTAGTCAGGGCCCGCCTCGAGCAGGAGTACATCGAGACGGTCACCTTCCGTCGCGCGCGTCGCGAGGACGGCTCCCGATGACCCTGCGCCGACGACGATCGTGTCCGCGTGCACGGCGCGTGATGCTAGTCTGCCGGGCCATGTCCACGCGACGTCAACGCGCGCAACGGTCCCGCAAGCCGCAAACCTCCGAGGTCCCGCAGACCGACGTTGCGGTCACCACGCCGCCGGCCGAGTCGGTCGTGCGGCTCGTGGCCGAGCACCAGGTGGACCCCACGCAGACGGGCCAGCTGCGCGCGCTCGAAGCCGGCTGGGACGAGCTCCTGTCCTAGGGCGCGTGCGCCGAGTCCCATAGACGCTTGCAGAAGGCGGCCTCGAACACCGGTCCGCACAGCTGCTTGGCGACGTTCTCGAAGACGGGCTTCCACTGGGCCTTCTCGGCCTCGGTTGGCTCGTAGGCGATCTTGCTCGCCTTCATGCGGGCGAACGCCTGCGCGTCGAGGTTGCGGATCGTGCGACCGAGGCGCTCGTTGACCTCCCGGCCGCGCTCGAGGAACGGCGTGCGCTGCGCCTCGGTGAGCGAACGCAGACGCGGCGCCGACATGAGGAATGCGCCGATGCCGAACGCCGTCGTCGTCGTGTTGATGTGCGTGATGCGCGACGCCCACTGCAGCTGCTCGGCGACGAGCGGCGGCACCGTCATCACGTTCACGTCCGAGCCGAGGTGAGGGAGGATCTCGGCGACGCCGAGCTCGCGCGGCGTCAGGCCACCGACGGCGGCGAAGACGGCGGGCGAGATGGGATCGCCCGGGAGCATGAACACGCCCTTGCCCTGGAGGTCGTGCGGCGTGCGCACCTCGAAGCCGATCGACATGGTCTTCGCGGCGCCGACGTCGCCCCAGCCGAGCACCGTGAAGCCCTTGGCCTCGAAGGCGCGCGCGAGATCGTCCTTCACGGCCTCGCGAGCGCGATCGAGCTGCGCCCAGTTCGAGAAGAGCCCGGGGAGCTGGAACGCGAGGACGTTCATGACGCCGGTCTGCGCGAGGCCGTTGGCGGTGACGGCGGCGGCGTCGAGCTGCCCGGAGCGGATCTTCTCCACCATGAGCTTCTCGTCGCCGGCCTGCCCGTTCCAGGCGAAGTCGAGCGTCACGTCGCCGTTCGTCGCCGCGGCGACGTCGGCGGCCCACTTCTTCAGCTCCTTGCCCCACGACGAGTCGGCGGGCGCGAGCGTCCCGATCTTGAGCGTCACCGCGGCTTCGGCGCTCGACGACGCGAGGACGAGGGGG
>DATJYG010000156.1:0-2143 GCA_035499695.1 Polyangiaceae bacterium | reverse complement strand
TGAAGCTCTGGATCGGCTCGCTCGAGACTCGATTCGGGCCGTTTCAGTCCCGATCCGGCCCGTTTCGAACGCGATCCGTGCCGTTTCAGTGCCTTCGCGCGTCGATCCAGAGCGCCCGCGTGTCGATCCGGAGCGACCGCGTGTCGATCCAGAGCCTGCGCGCGTACGATGCGACTTCGTTCGTCATGGGAGGGAACAGAAAGGATCCGGCGCTCGAGAGCAGCCGGCCGGCGCTGCCTCCGAGCGACGAGCCGGAGCAGGAGAGCGACACGCCCGAGCAAGCGGGCGACGCGCAGATAGAGGACGTCGATCCGCTGGTCGAGCATGCGCTACCCGACGAGCCGGACGCAGAGGGAAAAGCGGCTCCGTCCGGCGTGAAGCCCTGCTCGCCCCCGAGGTGGTCGCGCGCTTCCTCTCGCGGAAGGCGACCATCCGCTTCATGCACGCGATCCTGCGCGAGCGACTCAAGGGGAAGGTGCCTTGCACCACACGGAGGACGTGAGGCAGCAGGCCTCCGTGCGCATCCTCGCGAGCAAATGGCGCCGTCTGGCGGAGCGATACGCTGGGGGAGAAGGCCACATCAAGGTCGTAGCATCGGCCATGCCGTCTCGGCCGACGTGAGATTCGCTACTTCGCGTGCGGTCGCCGGGCCAAGGTGTGCCGCGCCCGGACATCCAACCGAGTCGCGGAGGGGTACGACTTGCGGGCGAAGTCGCGTCAAGCTTTGAGCGAACGCCTACCGCGCCAGAGCGCGAGCGCCGCAGCACCCGCGATCAGAGCGAGCCACGGAGTGGGACCATTCATGCCCGCGCCCGCTGCGTCGCACTTGGTTCCGCCGCCGCCACCGCCGCCCGAGCCGCCGCTGCTTCCGCTTCCGCCGCTACCACCGCTGCTGCCGCCGAGGGCGCTCGAGGGGGCGCACCAGTAGTTCGGCGCCGAGCACATGCCGTTGCAGAGGTTGTCGCTGCAGTCGAGCGCGACGTATCCCTGCGCGCACTGGCAGCTCGTGCCCATGCACGTGGCGTTCGCGGGGCAGAACGCGCCTCCGGTCCCGCAGTTGACCTGGTTGAACGTCGCGCTCGTGCCGCAGCCGGCCGGCGGCATGAGCCCACCGCTGCTGCTGCCGCTGCCGCCCGAGCCGGTCGAGCAGTTGCCGTTGCTCGTGCAGCCGTTGGCCATCGAGTTCATGTTGCAGCACACGTCGCTGCGACCGCCCTGGCCCGGCGGGCAGCACCAGCCGGCGGAGCAGTAGAAATCGCCGTTCGCGCAGACCGGGCTGCCGCCGTCGCCGGTGGACGTGCCGCCGTCGCCGCCGCCCCCGCCGCCGTCGCCCGCCGACGTCCCGCAGAACCCCGTCGTCGTGCACCCCGAGGCCTGGGGGTTGCTGTTGCAGCACACGTTCGTGCCGCCGTCGGCCGTCGTCGGGCAGCACCAGCCCGCGGAGCAGTAGACCTGGCCCATCGCGCAGGTCTGCGCGCTGGCGGGCGCAGGCAGGAGGAGCAACCCGATTATCCCCAGGGCAGCAGCAAGCGTGCGCATGACACCTAACCGTACTTCACTTGGCGCCGAAGACCAGCAACCCGGCGGTTGAAATGATGGCGTTCAATATGATGATGGCCAGTGACGAGTTGACGACGGCGCGGGTCGTCGCCCAGCCCACGCCCTCGCTTCCGCCGAACGTCGAGAGGCCGCAGTAGCCGCTGACGATCGGGATGGCCGCCCCGTAGGCGACGCACTTGGAGAGGCCGATGGTCAGGTCGCCCACGTCGATGAGGGACATGTTGCAGAACGTCTTCACGGGGACGTCGAAGGCGACGTTCGCGGTCGCGGCGCCGGCGAAGAACGCGATGACGGCGCCCCACACGATGAGCACCGTGGTCATCACCATGCTCGCGAGGAAGCGCGGCTTGACGAGGAAGTCGATGGGGTCCGCCGCGCACATGCGGAGCGCGTCCACCTGCTCGGTGACGACCATCGAGCCGATCTCGGCGGCGATGCCGGCGCCCACGCGCGTCGCCAGCATCAGGGCGCCGAGCGACGCGGCGAGGTCGCGCACGAGGAGCTC
The DNA here is from genome assembly GCA_035499695.1 of Polyangiaceae bacterium. Classification (GTDB taxonomy): domain Bacteria; phylum Myxococcota_A; class Polyangia; order Polyangiales; family Polyangiaceae; genus Palsa-1150. The sequence continues at coordinate 78 of DATJYG010000156.1, read as the reverse complement.
GAGGTAGGTCGCGCCGAGCATCGTGTAGTCGGGCACGACGCGCTTGGCCTGCAGGCCCGCCTGGTAGCAGAGGATCAT
>DATJYG010000155.1:0-9545 GCA_035499695.1 Polyangiaceae bacterium | reverse complement strand
CTTGTGGTGGCGCCGGTGGACGCTCGCCCACCAGATCGGGCCGTTCTGCATGCTCGTCGCGCCGAGGGCGGCCAGCACGAGCTGGAAGGCTCGACTCGTCTTGTACGAGCGGTGCGCGAAGTAGCGGTGGTATCCCGCCGTGACGGCCCACATGCGGAGGGCGTAACCGCCGAGCGCGAGGGCCAGCGCCGCGTGCGAGAACGGCACGACGAAGACGAGGAGGAGAGACACGTGCATCGCCACGAAGAGCACGTTCGAGACGTGCTCCATGGGCGTGAAGCGTCGCAACGGCGACGCGATGACGAGAGACAAGACGACTCCGGGGGGCCGGCGAAGGAAGGGATCTTCGCGGCCGAGGAGAAAGCCTGGGACGTGTGGCGGCGGCGCGCGAGCGCGACCTTGGCGAAATGGCCGCGCCGTGACGATCACGAGGAGCGCGGGCGTCTGGCGCGAGAGCCGTGCCCGAGGCTCATCGGTACGTGGCGGTGATCTCCACGCGCATCGTGCGGCCGCATTCGGCGCTGCCGACGTTGCCGTAGCAGGCGTCCTGCACCTCGAAGCGCGTCGAGCCGGCGCGAAGCCCATCGAGCACGGCGATGGTCACGTCGTGACCTCCGCCGCGGCACGTGTGATCGCCGCATGTGAGCGAGAAGAGCGCCGGCGCCGTGTCCACCACGATGATCCGCGTGTGTTTCGGGTCTGCGCTCGTGGGGTTGCGCCCGTCGGTGATCTCGAGCCGCAGAGTCGCCAGCGCCGGGACCCGATCGCGCAGGCGGGGCGCCTCCTGCTCTCGCTGCAGCCGCTCGTCGTAACGCTGCCCAGCTTCGGTCCGAAAGCGGCTCTTCTTCATCATGCGAACGCCAAGGTAACCATCGTGCTAGCGTGCCGCTCTCCCGAGATGTCCACCCCGCCCATCCGCACGCCTGACGGCGCGGGGTCCTACCTGTCGCAGCTAGGGCGCATTCCCCTCCTCACGCGCGAAGAAGAGATCGAGATCGCCAAACGCATCGAGCTCTGCGAGCAGGCCGTCCTCGAGGCGCTTGCCCGTTGCGAGGCCGGCGTCGGTCTCGTGCGCGAGCTCGCGGACGGGCTGCGTGCAGGATCGGTGCGCGTGCGAGACGTGGCTCGGGGCTTCGTCGCCGAGGACCCGGAGTGGGAAGACGCCGAGCGCCGGCGGCTCGTCGGCCTCGCCGACGAAGTGACGCGCATCGCGCGCCGCAGGCCCCGACCTTCGAAGCGGGCGAGCACCCGCAGCAGGGCCGTCGTGGCATCGCGCGCGGCGCGCCGGTCGCGCGAGCGAAGGCAGGCGCGGATGACCGCGGTCCTCGTCGAGCTGCGGCTCAACGTGCGCACGGTGGAGAGGATGGCACGCGGCCTCTCGCCCGAGGAGAGCGTCGTCGCGGAAGCGTGCAGGGTCGCGGCGGCCGCGCGCGCGGAGCTTGTGCGGGCCAACCTGCGCCTGGTCGTCTCCTTCGCCAAGAAGTACGTCAACCGCGGCTTGGAGATGATCGACCTGATTCAGGAAGGCAACATCGGTCTGATGCGCGCCGTCGAGAAGTTCGAGTACCGGCGCGGGTTCAAGTTCAGCACGTATGCATCGTGGTGGATCCGGCAGTCGATCTCGCGCGCGATCGCGGAGCAGTCGCACATGATCCGCACGCCGGTGCACATGTTCGAGCTGATGACACGCGTGCGACGCGCTCAGCAGCAGTTCGTCCAGGAGTTCGGGCGCCCTCCGAGCACCGAGGAGGTCGCCGTCGAGCTGGGGGTGGGCGTGGTGCAGATCGAGAGCGCGATTCGCTGCATGCGCGAGCCCAGGAGCCTCGATGCGCCGCTGCTCGGCGACTTCGAGGCGAGCCTCGGGGACCTGCTCCACGACGCGCGGGCGGTGTCGCCGTACGAGGCGGCGGCCCACGCGTCGCTCGCCGCGCAGGCCGAGCGCGTGCTCGACTGCCTCGCGCCGCGGGAGGCGAGCGTCCTCCGACTGCGCTTCGGCCTCGGGGGCGAGCAGGAGCACACGCTCGAGGAGATCGGTACGCGATACCTCCTCACCCGCGAGCGCATCCGTCAGATCGAGGCGAAGGCTCTCGGCAAGCTCAGGAAGCGATCGCCCGAGCTCGCGGCGTTGCTCGACGAGCGCGAGCCGGCCTAGCCGGTCTTCGCGCGCGTCACGTCCGGCGGCGGTCCTCGCCCACGATCTCGAACAGTTTGCCGTCGATCGCCTCCCAGCGCACCTCGGTGTGACCGTTGGCGTTCACGTGATAGCGAACCTGGAAGCACGACTGCGGGTTCTTGATCGACAGCGCGAGCGCACCGTTCTTGGCCGCGGCCTCACTCACCTCGGTGCGTCCGAGCCACTCCGCCGGACTCCCCTTCTCCGCGATCCACCATGCCATGTGCCCTCACTTCCCCTCATTCACGGCTTTCATGGCTGGGGGGCCCATCAACGTAACACATGGCTTCGCTCGACAGCCGCTCTCGGGCGCGGTCATGACGCACTCGTGACGTCGCGCGTCATCGACGGACCCCACAGCATCTCGCATGGATTCCCTGCACGGCTGCGAGCGGTCCGGACCGGACCCGCTCGGACGGTTCGCCGAAGATCTGGACGCGCTCCGGCGACGTACCGTCGCACGGCTCGGCGACGAGGACGTCGCTTACGTCAAGAGACTCGACCGCTTCTCCCGCACCCTGGAGCTCGTCGGGCGCGGGCTCATCCACGTGAGCATCGACCCCGGCACCTTCCTCGTCGGCGTCGTCTCGCTCGCCATCCACAAGCAACTGCAGACCGCCGAGATCGGCCACAGTGCGCTGCACGGCGCCTGGGACGACCTGCCGGGAGCCGAGCGCTTCGCATCTCGTACGTTCCGCTGGGACACGCCCGTCGACGAGGCCTCGTGGCGCCGGGCGCACAACGGTCGGCACCACGGCCGGACGAACGTCGCCGCGGCCGACCCGGACATCCACTTCGGACCGGTTCGCCTCACCGAACAGACCCCCCATTCGGCGTGGAACGTCATCGCGGTCCCGTTCGCCGCCCTCGTGGTCTTCCCCAACTTCCTCTTCATCATCGGCTCACACGTGACCGGAGTGAACGATCTGCTGGCCGACAACGGCCGCCCCGAAAGGCTCGACTTCCTCCCGGACCGGTCGCTGTCGAGCGCGCGCGCCGCGCTCGGCCGTGCGCTGCGCAAGTGGATCCCCTACTACGCGAAGGAGTACGTCCTCTTTCCGGCCCTGGCCGGACCGTTCTTCTGGAAGGTGCTCGCGGGCAACTGGCTCGCCGAGACGGCACGAAACGTCTACTCGGCGGCTTCCATCGTGTGCGGCCACGCCGGCAGCGACGTGAGGAGCTGGCCGGCCGGCACACGCGCGCACGGACGCGGCGAGTGGTACGCGATGCAGGTCGAGGCGGCGCAGGACTTCGAGGTGAGCCTGCCGCTGTCGATCCTCTGCGGAGGCCTGGACCGGCAGATCGAGCACCATCTCTTCCCGACGCTGCCGCCGCCGCGTTTGCGCGAGATTGCGCACGAAGTGCGCGCGATCTGCGAACGCCACGGGGTGAGCTACAAGACGGACACCTGGGGCAACACGTTGCGCAAGGCCTTTGCGCAGATCTCGCGGCTGTCACGCCGCGACGGCGCAGCGATTGCTTCTCCCCAGATGTCGCCATGTCGCGCCGCATCGCGGAGATCATGAATCGCGAGCTTCTCGCCGTGCTGCCGGAGACGCCGGCGCAGGCGATCCGCGAGCTCATGAGAACCTTCGTGGTCGGCGCGGTCCCTGTCCTGGACGAGCAGCGCCGGCCGCTCGGGATCGTCACGGCGCTCGCGCTGCTCGACGTCGAAGGCGCCGCCGCCGACCGGATGACCCGTCCCGCCGTCTGCATCGAGGGCTCGACCGGCTTCGAGGAGGCGGCACGTCGCATGGCGAAGGAGGACACGCATCACCTCGTCGTCGTGGACGGTGCAGGAATGGCCGTCGGGTTCCTGTCCGTCCTCGACGTGCTCCGCGCGATGCACGGCATGCACGCTCACCACCCGGCCGCCTTTCCCCACTGGGATGCCACGACACAGTCGTCGTGGACGGACGAGTGGCCGCTCGATGAACCTCACGCCGCGCGCGCGCCCGATGCGGCCGGCGTCCTGGTGCTCGTTCGCGGTCTGCTCGGCGAGACCGACGCCGTCGTGTGGGTCGAGGCATGCGCCAACGTGCGCGAGCGAGTCCGCACGCTCACGGCCCTGGACTCCTCCGCCGAGCCGGCCCTCGCGCGCCTGCTCGAGCGCCGCGACCTGCGCTTCCGGGCCGCGACGGTGCGCGACGAGGTCGACCGGGAGCGCATCACGTCAGGGCTACGCTGGGACCTGGAGCACCGGCCGCCTCCGGGTGCGACCTGAACGACGCCGGCGTCGCGGCGCGTGACGCCCTGCCGTCCCTTGCGACTGGCCCCGTCCGCGCGTAGTCCATTCCCGGCAGGGGCCTTTCGTACGCAGGTTGCAGGAGCGCGACGGGGAGTCCTCGATTCTTCGGCATCCCATGAAAACGCGCGAGCCCAAGCGCCCGTCTCGGAAGGCGAGCCCCGAGCGCGAACGCGCAAAGCCCGCCGAGCGTCCGGCGCCGGCTCCCGCGGGGGCGCCCGAGGCCGAGGCAGCTCCGGCGCCCCGCCCCGTTGCTCCCGCCGTGCTCCCCGTCGTCGGCATCGGCGCCTCCGCCGGAGGCCTCGAGGCCCTCGAGGAGTTCCTCAGGCACGTGCCTGCGCGCAGCGGCATGGCCTACGTCGTCGTCCAGCACCTCGACCCGACGCACAAGGGCGCGATGGTGGAGCTCCTCCAGCGCGTCAGCTCCATTCCCGTGGTGCAGGTGCAGGACCGGACGAAGGCAGAGCCCGACTGCGTCTACGTCATCCCGCCGAACAAGGACATGTCCTTGCTGCACGGCGTCCTGCACCTCTTGCCGCCGACCTCGCCGCGCGGGCTCAACCTCCCCATCGACTACTTCTTCCGGTCGCTCGCGGAGGATCTGCAGGAGCGCAGCATCGGCGTGATCCTCTCGGGCATGGGCTCCGACGGCACGCTCGGCCTGCGGGCCATCAAGGAGAAGGGGGGAGCGGCCTTCGTCCAGTCGCTCGCCTCGGCCAAGTTCTCCGGCATGCCGAGCAGCGCCATCGAGGCGGGGCTGGCCGACGTCGTCGCCACGGCCGACGAGCTGCCCCTGCGCATCGCCGCCTACCACCAGCACGCGCCCTACCGCCATCCGCCCGAGGCTGCCCCCCCGGAGAAGCAGCTCAGCGCGCTCGAGAAGATCTTCATCCTGCTGCGCGCCCACACGGGCAACGACTTCTCGCTCTACAAGCGCAGCACGATCTACCGCCGCATCGAGCGGCGCATGGGCCTCCATCAGATCGACAAGATCGCCAACTACGTGCGCTTCCTCCGCGAGAACCCGCGGGAGGTCGAGCTGCTCTTCAAGGAGCTGCTCATCGGCGTGACGAGCTTCTTCCGCGATCCGCAGGCGTGGGACCACCTGAGCGACCTGCTGCCGGATCTGCTGCGGTCGCACCCGACGGGCGGCGTGCTGCGGGCGTGGGTGCCCGGCTGCTCGACGGGCGAGGAGGCCTATTCTCTCGCCATGATCCTGACGGAGGCCCTGGAGAAGGTCTCCGGCCCCCGCCTCGCCGTCCAGATCTTCGCCACCGATCTCGATCGCGACGCGATCGAGAAGGCGCGCCAGGCCGTCTACCCCGCCAACATCGCGGCCGACGTTTCTCCCGAGCGGCTGCGCCGGTTCTTCACGCAGGAAGAGCGCGGCTACCGCGTCCACAAGGACATCCGCGAGGCCGTGGTGTTCGCTCCGCAGAACATCATCATGGACCCGCCCTTCACCAAGCTCGACATCCTGTCGTGCCGCAACCTGCTCATCTACCTGTCGGCGGAGCTGCAGAAGAAGCTCATCCCGCTCTTCCACTACGCCCTGAATCCCGGCGGGATCCTCTTCCTCGGCAGCGCCGAGAGCATCGGCACGTACTCGTCCCTCTTCGGCCTCCTGGACAGCAAGACCCGACTTTACCGCCGCCTCCAGACCAGCGTGGGCGCTCCGGCCGTCGAGTTCCCGCCCGCGTTCATCGCCACGGCGCCCGAGGGGGCGTCCCCGGAGGAGCTGAGGGCCTTGGAGCCGCGTGCTGCGGCGCCGGCGAACCTGGCGGTCCTGGCCGATCGCGCGATCGTCGCGCGCCTGGCCCCGGCCGCGATCCTGACCAACGACAAGGGCGACATCCTCTACATCAGCGGGCGCACGGGGAAGTACCTCGAGCCGGCGGCGGGCAAGGCGAACCTCAACGTGTTCGCCATGGCGCGCGAGGGGCTGCGCTACGAGCTGTCGAGCGCGTTCGCGACCGCGCTCCGCGAGGACGGACCGGTCACGACGCGGGCCTCCAAGGTCTTGACCAACGGCTCCTCGCAAGCCGTCGACCTGACCGTGCAGCGGCTGGCCGAGCCGAACGAGCTGCGCGGGACCGTGCTCATCGCGCTCGCCGACGTGCCTCGCGAGGTCGCCGCGCCGCAGGAGGAGGGAAAGGCACCGCGGAAGGGCACGAGTCCCCGGATCTCGGATCTCCAGCGGGAGCTGCAGCACGCCCGCGAGGAGGTGCAGACGACGCGCGAGGAGATGCAGACGTCGCAGGAGGAGCTGAAGTCGACCAACGAGGAGCTGCAGAGCACCAACGAGGAGCTCACGACGTCGAAGGAGGAGATGCAGTCGATGAACGAGGAGCTGCAGACCGTGAACCACGAGCTGCAGTCGAAGGTCGACGAGCTGTCTCGCTCCAACAACGACATGAAGAATCTCCTCAACAGCACGGACATCGCCACGCTGTTCCTCGACGAGGAGCTCCTCGTTCGCCGCTTCACCACGCAGACGTCGAAGCTCATCAAGCTGATCCCCGCCGATGCGGGCCGCCCCATCACCGACATCGCCACGGAGCTCAACTACCCGAAGCTTGCCGACGACGCGCGCGACGTGCTGCGTACGCTGGTCTTCAGGGAGACGGAGGTCTCCACGCGCGACGGGCGCTGGTTCATGGTTCGGATCATGCCGTACCGCACGCTCGAGAACGTCATCGACGGCGTCGTGATTACATTCACGGATGCAACGACGTCCAAGGAGCTCGAGGCGGCGCTGCGGGAGCAAGCCGACCAGCTGAAGCAGATGACCGAATCGCCCCCCAACCTGGTCTGGGGCTGCAGGCCCGACGGAGCGTGCGACTACCTGAGCCCGCGATGGCTCGAATACACGGGGCTGCCGGAGGCCGAGCAGCTCGGCTACGGCTGGCTGGATCAGGTGCACCCGGACGAGCACGAGCGCGTGCGCGATCAGTGGAAGGCCGCGGTGAGGGCGGGCACCCTGCTGGACACGGAGCTCCGGCTCCGCGGCGGTGACGGCAAGTACCGGTTGTTCAAGACCCGCGGGGTGCCGATCCGCGACCATCATGGCGCGGTGCTGAAGTGGTACTGCACCTGCACCGACGTCGACCACCTGAAGCAGGAGGCGGACAGGCTGGCCACCGTCCTCGAGGAGCTCGACGACGCCTGCATCGTGCTCGACGCAGGGCTCTCGATCGCGTTCCTCAACCCCGCCGCCGAGGGGCTGCTCGGACGCGGGCGGCAGGACGTGCTCGGCAAGAGCTTCCTGGATGCGTTCCCGGAGGCCGGGGACTCGGTGCTCGCGGGCAAGCTCCGGGAGGCCGTGAGCGAGCGGCGCGCTCTGTCCTTCCAGGCGACCATGGGACAGGCACAGCGCAAGGGGGTGTATGCGCTGCGCGTGCTACCCAGCGCGAGCGGCGTCTCCATCCTCTGCAGGCCCGCGCCTGAGCCGCAGCGGGTTCCGGCACCGGAAGCGGCGAAGCCATGACGAACCAGGGCGAGAAGAAGCCTACGCCCGCGGAGCTTCGCCGGCTTGCCGAGGAGCGGCTCGCCGAGCGAGCGGATCGAGCCCTGCTGTCCCCCGACGACCCTCGGCGGCTGGTGCACGAGCTCGAGGTCCACCAGGTCGAGCTCGAGATGCAGAACGAGGAGCTGCAGGCGGCGCGGCTCGAGATCGAGGAGGGCCTGCAGCGCTACACCGAGCTCTTCGACTTCGCCCCGATGGGCTACGTGGTGCTCGACCCCGGCGGGACCATCCGCGAGGCGAACCTCGAGATTGCCCGCATGCTGGGGGTGGCGCGCAAGGATCTCCTCGGCCGGCGCTTCGCGCTGTTCGTCGATCCCCGGCAGCGCGCGGCGCTGGCCGAGTTTCTCGAGCGACTGCTCGCAAGCAGCGATGACGGGCAGGCGAGCGCGGTGCTGGAGGTGGACCTGCCGCAGGGTTCGGACGAGGCCCTCCAGGTGCGCATCATCGGCTCGCCCCGCACCGGCGCGACAGCGGGGACGCTCGTCGCCGTCTACGACATCACGGCGCGCAGGCGGGCCGAGGCTGCGCTGCGCGAGGAGAGCGGCCGCAAGGACGACTTCCTGGCGGCCCTCTCGCACGAGCTGCGCAACCCGCTCGCGCCCATTCGCAACAGCCTGTCGCTGGCCGAGCGCGTCGAGCCGGGCGGGGAGCAATCGCGCAAGGCGATGGCGATCCTGCGGAGGCAGGTCGACCACCTGGTCCACATCGTCGACGACCTGCTCGACGTGACCCGCATCTCCCGCAACAAGGTCCACTTGCAGCGAGAGCCGCTGGATCTCGGCGGCCTCGTGCGGCGCACGATGGACGACCACCTCCCCGAGTTCGAGGCGAGAGAGATCGCCCTCGAAGGGCACATCGTTACGGAGCCGCTGTGGGCCGAGGCGGACGGCACGCGCGTGGCGCAGGTGATCGGCAACCTGCTCGCCAATGCGCTGAAGTTCACTCCACGAGGGGGTCGCGTCGACGTCGGCCTGCGCCGCGACGGCAACCAGGCCGTGCTGTCGGTGCGCGACAACGGCGCCGGGATCGCGCCGGAGATGCGCGCCCGGCTGTTCGAGCCGTTCATCCAGGCCCCGCAGACCCTCGACCGGTCGAGCGGCGGCCTGGGGCTCGGGCTGGCGATGGTCAAGGGGCTGGTGGAGCTTCACGGGGGCATGGTCGACGTGACCAGCGCTGGCCCCGGTCGCGGCTGCGAGTTCACCGTCCGGCTGCCGGTCGCGGCGGCTGCGCAGGCGAAGGCCGCACCGGCGCCGCTCGTGCCCGCGATGCCGCGGCGGCGCGTGCTCGTGATCGAGGACACCGTGGACGCCGCGGAGGCCCTGTCCGACCTGCTGACGCTCGACGGCCACGACACCCAGGTCGCCTACGACGGCCCGTCCGGCATCGCGCTGGCACGCGACTTCCATCCGGACGTCGTCTTCTGCGACATCGGGCTTCCCGAGATGGACGGCTACGAGGTCGCCCGTGCGATGCGCGCCGACGACGCGCTGCGCGGCACGTACCTCGTCGCGCTGAGCGGCTACGCGCGCCCCGAGGATCGCGAGCGTTCCGCGGAGGCGGGCTTCGACTGGCACCTCGCCAAGCCTCCCTCCACGGATGCG
>DATJYG010000154.1:0-7612 GCA_035499695.1 Polyangiaceae bacterium | reverse complement strand
GCGAGGCCCTCTCGCGCATCGCGAGCCACGCCAGCGCGCCGCGCATCGTGCTCGCGCGCAGCGAGTCGTTCGCCAAGAGCCACGCCCTCGGCGTCGTCGGCGACATCGCCCGCGGCCTGACGAGCGTGGCCAAGGGCGCCCCGCTGCAGGAGGCGCTCGACGCGACCGACGTGCTCATCGCGGTGAGCGAGGTGCCGTGCTCCGAGTCGGCGCGCGAGCTCCTGGCCCGCCTGGTGTCCAACGAGGCGCTGCCCGAGATCGACGACACGCGCGGCGCGCGCGACGCGCTGTGGCTCGTGCTCACGGACATGACCGTCGGCATGGCGCGCAACAACCCGCTCGTCGTCGTCCTCGAGGACGCGCAGTGGGCCGACTCGGAGAGCCTCTCGTGGGTGGACCACCTGCTGGCGCGCGCCGGCGGCCGGCCGGTGTGCGTGCTCGCGGCGGCGCGGCCGACGCTCTGGCGGGACGACCCCTCGCGCTTCGAGGGCCGCGACCACGTGCGCCTCGAGCTGCGGCCGCTGTCGCGCAAGCAGGCGCGCGCCATCGCGGCCTCGCTCCTCGGGGACCGCGCGAGCGGCGATCAGGGGGAGGCTCTCGCGGATTCGATCGCGCACCAGTCGGCGGGGCTGCCCCTGTTCGCCGAGGAGCTGGCGAGGATCGCCGCGGCCGGGCGCGACGCCTCGGACGCGCCGACGATCGAGTCGGCGATGCAGGTGCACCTCGACGCGCTCGACGATTTCGGGCGCGAAGCCGCGGCCAAGCTCGCCGTCTTCGGGCTCGTCGGGTGGGACGTGGGCCTCGAAGCCCTCGGAATACCCAACGCGAGCGAGGTGCTGCGCGAGCTCTCGGCGGCCGAGATCCTCGTGGAGCAGGCGCACGCCCGCTTCGCCGGCACCCGCGAGTTCGCCTTCAAGCACGCCCTGATGCGCGAGGTGGCCTACGCGTCGCTCGGTGAGGATGGGCTCAAGGAGGCCCACGCGCGCGCCGGGCGATGGCTCGCGAAGGTCGGCGAGGACGACGCGACGGTCGCGCGCCACCTCGACCTCGGGGGCGAGCAGGTCGCCGCGGCGAGCTATCTCGAGAAGGCCGCGCGGCGCGCCCTCGCGACCCACGCGCTTCCCGAGGCGGTGTCCCTCGCGGAGAAGGCGCTCGCGTTCGCCGAAGACCGGCCCACGCAGTTCGCCCGGGCGCAGATCCTCGACGAAGCGTGGAACCGTCTCGACGCGCGCGCCGGGGAGCGCATGACGGCCGTGCGGGCCATGCAGGACTCGGTGCACGACAAGGCGAGCGAGGTGCGCGCGCGCGGGGCGCGCGTTCGCTACGAGGACGCGTGCGGCGGCGATCACCAGACGAGCGCTCACCTCGACGAGGTCCGGCGCGCGGCCCAGGAAGCGGGCCTGCCGGACGAGGAGGCGCGCTGCGGTGCGGCCCTGGCGGCGCGCTACGCGTACGCCGGAGAGCCCGACAAGGCGGCCGAGGTGGCCGATTCGCTGCTCACCCTCTCGCAGCGGCACAACATCCCGGGCGCCGCGGTCGACGCGTGGCAGACGCTCGCGGTCGTGCGCCAGGCGCGTGGCGAGGTGGGCGCAGCGCTCGAAGCGCGGCGCAGCGCCGCACGCGCGGCGAGCGCGGCCGGCCTGAAAGCACGCGAGGCGACGCTCACCATCAACGTGGGATTTGCGCTCACGACCGTGGGGGCCATGGGCGAGGCGCGCCTGGCCATCGAGAGCGGAATCGCGCTCGCCCAGGCCATCGGCTCCCCGGGCGTCGAGCGCCACGGCAAGATGATCCTCCTCTGCTGGGCCGCCACCTTCGGCGGCGATGCGACGCTCGAGGGCGCGCTCGCCGAGCCGCGCGCGACGGCCGATGCGGCGCTCGCGGGGAGCTGGGTTCCGCACGACCGGGCGACGCTCGGCGTGCTCTTCTACCGCGGCATGGAGCTCCTGCGCAGCGGGGGCCACGAGACCGACGCGCGCACGCTGCTCAAGATCGCCGCGCAGGGCTACCGCGCGACCAAGATGCTCGACGTCCTCCCCGTCGCTCTCGGACTGTGGGCGGAGGCGGAACGCCGCTGCGACAATGCCACGCAAGCGCGCGAGCTGGCAGCCGAGGCGGCCAGCCTGCTCGACCAGGGTTCCCACAGCCTGCTCAACGAAGCTCCGGTGCTCCTGGCGCTGCACGACGCGTGCGTGGACCTGGGGAACCTCGAGGAGGCGCGCAACGCGATTGCGCGCGGCATGCCTCGCATCGTGACGCGCCTGAACGGGCTCGCGGGGACACCGTACGCGCGGGCGTTTCTCACCCAGCTCGCGTCGAACGCCGGGCTCCTGGCGGCGGCAGAGGCGTACGACCTCGTGCCGGCCGACATCACCGCGGCCCTCGCCGTCGAGGTCGAAGCCCAGTCGTCGTCGAAGCCCGCGGTCGCCACGGCCTGACGACAGGGATACCGGGCGGTCAGCTCGCGGCCGTCGCCGGTTCGCGTCCGCCGTCCAGCACCTCGCGCACCGCGGCGAGCAGCTCCCGCGAGCCGAACGCCTTGTGGAGCACGCGCTCGCTGACCCCGTCGCGGCGCGGAGGCCGGTCGGGCACGCCGGACATCCAGAGCACCTTCGGCGATTGCCCCGTGCGGCGCAGCTTGTCGATGACGGCGGCGGCGCCGTGCCCGGCGATGGCTACGTCGGCGAGGACGAGGTCGACGCGCCCCGCGGCGCCATCCGCCTGGCGGAGAGCCGTCTCACCGGTCGGCGCGTCGAGCACGCGGTAGCCTCGCTCGCTCAGGACGCGGCGCAACGTGCCGCGCACCGAGTCGTCCGGCTCGATGACCACGATCGTCTCGCTGCCTCGGGCGCCGGGCGCGTCGCCACCGCGCGTTCCCGAGGACGCCGGGGGAACGTCGGACGCGGCGTGGGGTAGGTAGACGATGACTGTGGTCCCGCGGCCCGGCGCGCTCTTGACCGACATGCACCCGCCGCTCGCCTTGACGAAGCGATGGGCGCTCGCGAGCCCGAGGCCCGTGCCACGGTCGGCGCCCTTCGTGGTGAAGAAGCGCTCGAAGACGCGCTCGAGCACCTCGGGCGTCATGCCCTCGCCGGTGTCGGCAACCTTGAGCGCCACGTAGGAGCTCCCAGCGCCGCCGTCGGCGCCCGTCTGCACGTTGGCAGTCGAGATCCCGATGCGCCCTCCGCGCTGCATGGCGTCTCGCGCGTTGGCGACGAGGTTGATGACGACCTGCTCGAGCTGCTCGCGCTCGACCAGCGTCTCGGGCAGGTCCGGACCGAGCTCGAACGCGAGCTCCACGGCGTCCCCCGCGACGAGCTCGAGGAGCGGCCGCATCTCGCTCAGCACCGCCGAGATCTGCACACGCTCGGGCAGCGCCTGCTCCCGGCGGAGCAGGCGGAGGATCCGCCGCACGAGACCCGCGGCGCGTTCGGCGGCCGACTGGATGTCGTTCGCCATCGCGGCTGCGCGCTCGTCGTGGCGGACGAGCCCGGCGAGCACCGCGCTGGAGCACAGCACCGCCGTGAGCATGTTGTTGAAGTCGTGCACGACGCCGCCGGTCGTCGCGCCGACGGCCTCGAGGCGTCGCAGGTGACGAAGCTCCTGCTCGAGCGCCGCGCGCTCGGTCACGTCCACGATGGCCACGACGTGACGCGGCCCGTGCGAGCGGCCCTCGAGGGCGAGCCGCCGCCGCGAGGTGTCCGGCGCCGTCACCTCGAGCTCGACGCTCGCTCGGGCGCCCACCCGCAGCCGCGCGCGGAACGAGACGAGGTCGGGGTGGCTGTCCGCCGACCAGACGAAGAACCGCCGCAGGTCGATGCCCAGGTCGCGCTCGAGCGCGTGCGCGGCCTGGTTCGTCATCAGGACGCGACCGTCGTCGTCGACGACCACGATGGGCTGCAAGGAATGTTCGAAGATGAGCCGGTACATTCGCTGCTCCGGCCACGAGTCGTTTCTCATGGTCGATACCCTATGGTCGGCGTCGGCTCCCTCCCATCGGCGGGGTCCGACATCTCGTGTCGGACCTACCGCCCCCGGGGGGTCGGACGGACCAGAATCTCCAGCGCTCGCTCGAACTCGTGCGCCTTGTCGAAGAAGTAGTCGGCTCCGGCAGCCAGGCTCCGGCGGCGGTGATGGTCGGTCGGATGACCGGTGATCACCACGACGACCGGCGCCGGATCGAGCGCCTTGAGGTTGGCGACGATCGCCAGCCCCCACTTGCCGGGCATGTGCAGGTCCAGCAGCACGGCGTCCACGCGCGACGCGCGGCAGACCGCGAGCGCCTCGTCCGCTCGCGAGGCCTCGTGCACCTCCGCCCCCGGCAATTCCGCCAACCGCGCCACGAGGCGCGAGCGAATCACGTCGGAGTCGTCCACGACGAGGACCCTCACCCCTGGAAGGCTACGGCCCGGCGCCCCGCTCGGGGATCGGACGGACCGTCACCTCGCGTGTAGGACTCTCGGCCGCCGCCTGTCGGCGTCCGTCCTACTCGACCAGGTGGTTGCGCACCGCGTAATGAGTGAGTTCCGCGTTGTTGGTCATCTCCATCTTCCGCAGGATGCGCATGCGGTGCGTGCTCACGGTCTTCACGCTGAGCGCGAGGTCCTGGGCCACCTGCGAGACGGTCTTGCCCGACGCGAGCATCCGGAAGATCTCGAACTCGCGGTCCGACAGCCGCTCGTGGGGCGCTCCTTTGCTCTCGCCCGCGAGCACCGAGGCGAGCGTCTCGGCGAGCTCGGGGCTGACCCAGCGGCCGCCGCTCGCCACCTTCCGCACTGCCTCGATGAGCTTCTCGGGAGCGCTCTCCTTCGTGAGGAAGCCCGCCGCCCCGGCCTTGATGCAGCGCACGGCGTACTGGTCCTCGGGGTGCACCGTGAGCACGAGCACCGGGACGTTCGGGTACTCGCGCCGGATGCGTGCGAGCAGTTCGAGCCCGCTCGACCCGGGCAGGCTCAGGTCGAGCACCACGGCCGACCATCGCTCGTCCGTCAGCAGACGGATGACCTCCTGCGCCGTCGACGCCTCGCCGCCCACCATGATGTCCGGCGTCTCCGAGAGGATCTGCCGCAGACCTCGGCGCACGATCGCGTGATCGTCGGCGACGAGAACCTTGATCAAGCCCCCACCCTCCCGCCTGCCTCCAGCGGCACTTCGACGGTGACCACGGTCCCGCCGTCGGGCACGCGCCTGGACGTCACCGTACCTCCGAACCGGCGCGCGCGCTCGCGCATGCCCAGGAGGCCCAGCGCGCGCGGGTTGCGCGTGGCGTCGTCCGAGATGCCGACGCCGTCGTCGCGCACCTCGAGGCGGAGCGCACGCCCGTCGGGCGCGCTGTCGAGGCGGATCGTCACGTGCGTCGCCCTCGCGTGGCGCGCGACGTTGGTGAGGGCTTCCTGCACGATGCGGAAGACGGCCGTGGAGACGTCGCGCCCGAACTGCCGATCACCGACGTTGGAGCTGACGACACACGTGGCGCCGGAGCGCTCCTCGAATCGCTGGGCTTCCCACTCGATGGCGGCCAGCAGGCCCAGATCGTCGAGCACGCCGGGACGCAGCTCCGCCGAGATCCGCCTGACGCGCTCGATCACCTCGTCGACCATCGTCGACATCGAGGCCAGCTTCTCCACGAGAGTGGTCCCCGGAGCCGAAGACTCCCCCGAGATGCGCCGCCCGAGCCAGGAGAGGTCCATCTTGAAGGCCGTCAGGGCCTGACCCAGCTCGTCGTGGATCTCGCGAGCGATGCCGGTCCGCTCCTCCTCGCGCACCTCCTCGGTCCGCGCCGTCAGCGCACGGAGCTGCTCCTCGAGCTGCACGCGCATGATCGCGATGCCCGCCATGCGCGTCGCCCGCTCGATGATCTCGCGCTCCTCGGCGCCGGGACGGCGCGGCTCGCGGTAGTAGAGGGCGAACGTGCCGAGCACGCGACCGTCGGCGTCGTAGATGGGCGTCGACCAGCACGCGCGAAGACCGTGCGCCCGCGCGAGGTCCCGGTAGTCCCCCCAGAGCGGATCAATCTCGATGTCCTCGACGATGACCTGACGCTTCTCGTAGGCAGCCGTGCCGCACGATCCGGCACGCGGCCCGATGGGGGCGCCGTCGATCGCGCGCGTGTAGGCCGTCGGCAGATGGGGCGCCGAGCCGTGGCGCACGTGCACGCCGTCCGCATCGAGCAGCAGGATGGAGGCGATGGTGGGCGGCGCGAGGTCCTCGATGGCGAGCACGATGCAGTCGAGCGTCCGGGTCAGGGGCGCCGACGTCGCGATGAGCTCGAGGACGCGGTGCTCGGCCTCGTGCAGGCGGCGCGTGCGCGCGATCGCCTCGTCCCGGGCACGCTCCTCGGTGACGTCGCGGCACGTGCCGAGGAGGCTTCGGGCGTTCCCCTCGTCGTCGCGCACCACCTCGCCGATCGTGTCGAGCACGCGCACGCTGCCGTCGGGTCGCAGGATGCGCTCGAGGTAGACGAAGCGGCCTCCCCGCTCGATCGCCTCGCGCACCTTTCTCGCCGTGTTCTCGCGGTCGTCCGGGTGCACCCTCGACAGGAAGAACTCGTACGTGATCGGCCGCGATCGCGGCTCGAGACCGTAGATGCGGTAGAGCTCATCCGACCACTCGACGGCGTTGGTGCGCACGTCCCACTCCCAGCTGCCGATGTGCGTGATGGCCTGGGCGGCGGCGAGCTGCCGTTCGACGCGGGCAACGCGATCGTCGTCGTGGCTCACGAGGCGCTCACCCCCATGGTGGCGAGTGTACACGACGACGTGTGCTAGTCAGCGGGCGTGCAGATGCGTCGCGTGTGCGTGTTCGCAGGCTCCCGGGACGCGGGAGCGCCCTACCAGGACACGGCGAAGGCCGTCGGCGCCTCGATCGCGGGACGCGGGTGGGGCGTCGTCTACGGCGGCGCGAGCGTCGGCTCGATGGGCGCGCTCGCGGACGCGGCGCTGGCGGCGGGGGGCGAGGTACAAGGCGTGATTCCGCGCAGCATGGTCGACCGCGAGCTCGCGCACACGGGGCTCAGCCGCCTGTGGGTCGTCGGATCGATGCACGAGCGCAAGGCGAAGATGCACGAGATGGCGGATGCGTTCCTCGCACTGCCGGGAGGGTGCGGCACGCTCGACGAGACGTTCGAGGCCATCACGTGGATGCAGCTCGGTCTGCACCGCAAGCCCATCGGGTTCCTCGACACGGCGGGCTTCTGGCAACCCATCGCCCGCTGGTTCGAGCGCGCGGTGGCCGACGGGTTCGTGCTCGACGCGCATGCGCGCCAGGTGTGCTTCGACGCCGACGTCGAGTCGATGCTCGACCGGCTCGGCGGAGGTCCCTAGCGATCGCTCACGGGCACGGCGGGAGCGGATACCCCTGCCACACGCCGTCGAGGCACTGGAGCTGCTGGCCGCACCCGCACGGCTCGCCGTACATGCATCCCGCGTCGGACGAGCAAGCCGTGCCGAGATCGGGTCGCGGCGAGGGGCACTCGGGCGTCGCGGGCGAGCAGTACCAGCGGCCCATGAGGAGCATCGGATGCGGGGCTCCGCCGCCTCCGCAGCCCGCGAGACATTCGCAGTAGCCCTCGGGGTACTGGCAGTCGGGCGCCGGGCACGGCCCGAACCCGCCG
>DATJYG010000153.1:0-2445 GCA_035499695.1 Polyangiaceae bacterium | reverse complement strand
AAGTATTCGAAGTTCGACCACGGGTAGCTGTTGCCGCCGGCCGTCACGCTGCCGGTGATCTCCAGCGCGTCCTGGCCGCGCACGGTCGCGAAATCCGCGGGCATCGAGTACGTCACCGTCACGTTGCCGATTCCGGGGACGTTGTAGACGGAGCTGTTGGGAATCGTGCTGTTGATGGGCACGGGCGCCGTGTTCAGCCAGGTGATCGGGATCGACGCCGCGGACGCGGCCGTCGCCCCGACGATGCTCGAGCACAACAGCGCGACCAGCCACCCCAACGCCTGCTTTGCAACGCTCATGACGTGTTCCCTCCGTGAAGCGGTCATCCATCGCGAGGGCGGCCCGAGCGCGCGACGCCGACGACACCCGGGGACCGGGTGCGATGGAATCGCGCGTCTTCCTTGTGAGCCGACCTGCCCTAGAGGGCCGGATCACGTCCTCGGTCGGCGCTCCGCGAAGCGGGAGGCCGAGTGCCGGATACGAGGCTCCGAGGCTTGCCACAATAGTCGAGAAGCTCTCGCGGGGGCACCGCAATCGTGTCGGCACGCAAGAATGACGGGCGTGGTTTTCCAGGGTGCAGGCCGTGGACTGCTGCACTAAACTCCGGCGTCTTCGAACCCAGCGTGTGGACGAGCGTCACCCGAGACCCTGCCCAACGGAGAGTGGTGTGAGCGAAACGGAGGTCCGCAAGCAGTTCGTCGAGGAGCTCACCGACCAGACCGACGATTTCTCACGCTGGTACAACGAGGTGGTGCGCAAGGCGCAGCTCGCCGACTACTCGCCGGTGCGCGGCTCGATGGTGATCCGCCCGTACGGCTACGGGCTCTGGGAGAACATGCAACGGCTGCTCGACCGCCGCATCAAGGCGACGGGCCACCAGAACGCCTACTTCCCGCTGCTCATTCCCGAATCGCTGCTCCAGCTCGAAGCCGATCACGTCGAAGGCTTCGCGCCGGAGTGCGCGTGGGTGACCGAGGGCGGCCGCGAGACGCTCGAGGAGCGCCTCGCGATCCGGCCGACCAGCGAAGCGATCATCGGCCACATGTACTCCCGCTGGATCGAGTCGTATCGCGACCTGCCGGTGCTCATCAACCAGTGGGCAAACGTGATGCGCTGGGAGAAAGTGACGCGCCTCTTCCTGCGCACTTCGGAGTTCCTCTGGCAGGAGGGCCACACCGCGCACGCCACCGAGCGCGAGTGCCTCGAGGAAGTGCTGCGCATGCTCGAGGTCTACCGTGACTTCGTCGAGACCGAGCTCGCGATCCCGGTCTTCGCGGGCAAGAAGAGCGACTCCGAGCGTTTCGCGGGCGCGCAGGAGACGTACGCGATCGAGGCGCTCATGAAGGACGGAAAGGCGTTGCAGGCCGGCACGTCGCACCACCTCGGCCAGCACTTCGCGCGGGTGTTCGACATCACCTACCAGGACGAATCGGGCCAGCGCCAGCACGTCTGGCAGACCTCGTGGGGCGTCTCGACACGGCTCGTCGGCGCGCTCGTGATGACGCACGGCGACGATCAGGGGCTGCGTCTGCCACCCAACGTGGCGCCGATCCAGGCGGTGGTCGTGCCGATCTGGCGCAAGGACGAGGACCGCACGGCCGTGCTCGGCTTCGTCGACCGCGTAAAGACCGCCCTGGGCGAGTCCGTGCGCCTCCACGTCGATGCGCGCGACCAGTACACGCCGGGCTGGAAGTACAACGAGTACGAGATGCGCGGCGTGCCGGTGCGGCTCGAGATCGGGCCGCGCGACGTGGCGTCCGAGGCGGTGATGAGCGTGCGCCGCGACACGCGCGGCAAGGAGTCGATCCCGCTCGCGACGCTGGCGACGCGCCTGCCCGCGCTGCTCGCCGAGGTGCAGGCGTCGCTCTTCGAGCAGGCCGGGGCGTTCCGGGACGCGAACACCGTGCTGGCGGACGGCAAGGACGAGCTGATCGCGCACTTCGCGGCCGAGAAGCGCGGGTTCGTCGCGGTCGCCTGGGACGGCTCCGCCGCGTTCGAGGCGGAGGTGAAGGAGAAGTGCGGCGCCACGCTGCGCTGCATGCCGCTCGACGTCTCGCGCTTCGGCGCGCTCGAGCGGCCCGGCCATCGCGTCGCGCTGTTCGCGCGCGCGTACTAGCGCTCGCGCAGGCGCCCCGAAGAGCGACGTGATCCCGGACCTGGCGGCGGCGACCCGCGTGCTCGTGCGGCTGCCAAACTGGCTCGGCGATGCGCTCATGGCGCGGCCCTTCATGGGCGCGCTGCGCCGCGCGGCGCCCCGCGCGCGCGTGACGGCGTGGGGCCCCGCGCCGTTGCTCGAGCTGCTCGGCACCGACGGCGCGTTCGACGAGACCGTGCCACTGCCGGGCTCGCCACGCGGCGCGGGGGATGCCTTCGAGCTCGCGTACGTGCTGCCGCCGTCCTTCTCGAGCGCGTGGCGGGCACGAAGGGCGGGAGCACGTGCACGCG
>DATJYG010000152.1:0-2807 GCA_035499695.1 Polyangiaceae bacterium | reverse complement strand
CCACGATGTAGAGCGGCGTCAGGACCACCGTCTTGTATCCGGGGGCGAACGGGATGCTCGGCAGCACCTTGAGCGCCTTGATTCCGAGCATCGTGAGCGACACGCCCGCGATGACCGCGACGTCGCGTCCCACGTCTCGCTCGCGCTCGTCGAAGCCCTCTTCCTCCAGGTGGTCCTCGACGCGCGCGATCTGGCGGTCGACGCGGTCGACGATGGGGCCGACGTCGCCCCGCGAGATGCGCTTGAGCGCCGCCCAGAATCCCTCTCCGGTCTCGGGTGCGCCCCCACGTCCACGCCCGCGGCCTCCGCCCATCCCGCGGCCACCGCCGCCGCCGCCTCCACCACCGCCTCCACCGAGGAGGGCGAGCACCGCGTCGATCGACGCGGCGACCATGCGCGGTGCGCCGAGCTTGCCGAGGCCCGCCGCGACGGCGCGTCCGTCTCCGGCACGCGCGACCTGCGCCGCGAGGATCACCGCCAGGATGCGCAGCACCATCACGGCGCCGGCGAGCGCGCCCGCGAGGTTCACGCGCAGGGCCCAGGCGCCCACGTGCACGCGCACCCACTGGGTCGCCCCGCCGTCCTCGCTCCCCGTCAGCGCGTACGACGCGACGATGAACAGCGTGAAGAACCAGAGCTTCGTGATCTGCCGTGCGAGCCGCTTCGGGCCGAGGCCCACCACGAGCCAGAGCACCGCTTGCGCCGCCGCGATCGCCGCGACGACGTCGACCCGATGGAACACGAAGACCCCAGAAGCCACGACGAGCAGGTAAAGGACCCGCATCCGCGGATCGACCCTGCTCGGCGTGGCCATGGGGTCAGTGTAGTGCGCCCTTTCGGTGCGTGCTCAGTCGGTTCCGGCGTCGCCAGGGAGCGTGCCACCGGAGCAAGGGCCGTTGGCGGCGTGCCACATGGTGATGCTCGTGGTCACGAAGGTGTTGATCGCGGTCACGACGTCAGGGTTGAGCTGGAACTTCGGGTGGCAGGGCGTTCCCGCCATGCACTGCGAAGCTGCCGCTTCCTGATTCACGATGGCGTTCGACGAAACGAGGTCCTTGAAGTTGCCGTTGTTGTCCACCGTGCCCGTCACCCACTTCAAGATGTACGGGTACTGCACGGTCATGTCGAACATCGTGGTCGTCATGTTCGTGCCGTTGACCGTGCCGTAGCTCGCCCAGAAGCCTGAGTCGCCCTGGTTGTGGCAAGCGTTGCAGTCGCCGTACTGCGTCGTCTGGGACTTCGCGATGTCAGCCGCCGCGTAGCCGTTCGAGGTCTTCGCCGTGAAGTTCGAGAGGGACATGCAGGTGGCGATCTCCTTGAGCGCTTCGTCCAGCGTCTTGGGCGGGGGAGGCGGCGGACCCGCCTCCACCGGAGCGCCGCCCGACGAGGAGCCGGAGCCGCCGCTGCTGCTCGTGCTGCCGCCGGAGCTGCTGGAACCGCCGCTCGAGGAGGCGCCACCGCTGCTGCCGCTTCCGCCGCTGCTTGCGGTGCCCTGGTTACCGTTGCCTCCGGTCGGGGTGCCGGTGGTGCCACCGGTGCCGCCGCCGTAGACGCCGCCGCCAGGGTCTCCCGTGCCGCCGCCGTCCCCGCACCCGGCGGCCCACGCGCCCACGAGGAGCGCGCCGATGAACGTTACCGTGATCGACCTGGAGAACATGGCCAATTACCTCCGACGGCGCGAGGCCGCGACCGCAAGACCGAGACCCACGAGCGCGAGACCCTCGAGCCCTTCGGCTCCGTTCGACCCGACCGCGCTCACGCTGCAGCCGCCGCCGCCGTCCATCGCGAGCCAGCCGCGGTGCGAGGCCCCGCCACCGGTCGCCGCGCCGGGGCTGCCCGGGTTCGTGGCGGTGACGCCCGCGTTGCCGTTGACGTTGCCGTCACCGCCGCCGACGACCGGGTTGTTGGTCGGGCCGTTGACCGGCGTCGACGGGCCGCTCGGGATCTCGCTGACGTCGACCGCGCCGCTCATGACGACGGTCACGTTCTTGTCCCACGCGATGGGCACGAAGGACGCGTAGAGGCTGTTGCGGGTGGCCGTCTGGTCGTGGACCGCCGGCACCAGCGACACCGCGAAGTGCGAGACCTCGGGCATCCAGCCCTTCGGGTCCTGGAACCCCGGGTTGGGGATGCTGCCGAGGGTGTGGAGGAAGTCGCGGCCCTGGTCGCGCGGGTTGCGCAGGCCCTTGTACGACAGCCACGCGGTGTCGCACTGCCACATGACCGGCATCATGTTGTTGACCTTGTCGACGCTCATCATGCCGTTGGAGTCGACGCCGATGAGCTGCAGGCCCGCGCCGCCGGCGCCGGTGCTCGAGCAGCCGAGCGACCCGATGAAGGTCTGGCCCTGGTTGCCGAAGACCGACTGGGTGATCGTCGCGTGACGCTGGAACGGAGCCACGCCGGTCTGCGTGTTCTTGATCTGCAGCGTGTTGCAGTCGATCGTGTAGGCCATGCTCGTGTTGGCCGCGAGGAAGTGGCCATTGCGGCTACGGCCCGAGCCGTCGCTCATCACGACGCCCAGCGCGCACGTCCCGTTGCCGAGGTACGTGACCGTCGGCTGGTTCATGTAGACGTGCTTGTCGGGCTCCGACGGTGCGACGATCGCCTTGGTGAGGATCTTGCCAGTCGTCGTGTCCAGCGAGACGCACTTGATGCCGACTTCCGGCGGCCGGTTGTTGCCCTTGGCCGCGCATGCCGTCGCCGTCGTCGGGCTGGTGACCGCGATCGTCGGGCGGCCGATGTTGGCCGGAGACGCGTAGTTGGTCTCCCAATCCTGCGTGATGTTGTACGTCGTGCCCGTCTTA
>DATJYG010000151.1:0-3851 GCA_035499695.1 Polyangiaceae bacterium | reverse complement strand
GTCATCGCTTCCCACAAAGAGCCAGTTCTTGCGACCGATGGCTTCGCGGCGGAGTTGAAGCTCGCTCATGTTGTTGTGAATCGGAAGGCGCCCGTCTTCGAGGAATCGCGAAAGGCCGACACGTTGATTGCGTGCATAGCGCACGCCTTTGGCGATGGGTGTTTCGTCGAGGAGTTTGTCGGCCTCGGCGTCGCACCACGAGAAGATGAGCGTCGTCACGAAGTTTGAGGGTGTCGAGATCACGAAGAATGAGGGACGGCTCAGAACGGCAGTTCGTTGGCGCGGGCCTCGCGCATGAGGCGTTGGACGACGGTTCGGTAGCGCCGTAAGGCGTGACGGAGTTCGTGAGTGGCGTGGACGACGGCGCGAGCGCGTCGTTGGACGGGGGTGTCGTCGTGGGCAGGCTCGAGGTCGATCAAGGGGTGCTCGACGAGCATCGCGCGCTCGAGGGCGAAGAGGGCGGCGCGGACGGCGTCGACGACGATCATCTCTGGCGCGATGAGCAGCCGGTGCAGCTGGCGCGGGGTCATCGTTTTCGCGCCGCCGGGGGAGGCTTGGTCTTGGGCGTCTGGGCGAAGACGTCGAGGAAGAGCTTTTCGTCGAGCCGGGCGAGCTCGCGGTCGGCGGCGACGGTGAGCAGCTCGTCGGCGAGATTCATGAGGACGCGGTAGTTTCCGGCGGCGTGATCGGCGAGGGTGACGCGGAGCTCACTGGTCATGAGCGAGGGATTGCCGGCGGCGACGAGGAGATGATCGAGACAAGCGAGCAGCTCCTCGCGCGAGGCGTAATCGATGGCGAGACGACGGCGGATGCGCGAGCCAAGGGGCAAGAGCTCGGGAGAGCGGAGACGCTCGGGCAATCGCGCGTCGCCGGCGAAGACGACGCAGAGGAGCTGTTTGCTATCGAGCTCTTTGCTGGCCAAGATGCGCAGCTCGCAGAGGACAGTGGTGAGGGCCTCCTGGGCCTCGTCGATGATGAGGACGGGGCGGCAGCGACTGGAGGCGATGTGATCGGCCCAGCGGCTTCGCAGGGCTTTGAAACCGGCCCAGCGATTGTGCGAGGCCAGGGGGACGGAGAAGAGATCGCCGAGCTCGCGATAGAAGTCCATGGTGCGGCTCTGGGGATGCTCGACGGTGCCGACGAGGACGTCGGGCAATGCGCGAAGCCGCTCGGCGAGCAGGCGCAAGGCGATGCTTTTCCCCGTGCCCGGGTCGCCGGTGAGCATGGCGAAACCGCCGTCGGCGATGCCGAGCTCGATGCGGCGGACGAAGCTGTCGACGGCAGGGGTGGTGAAGAGTGCCTCGTGGGGCACGTCGGGACGAAAGGGGTGAAATTTCAATCCATAGAGAGAAAGCAATTTGCTCATGAGTCCTCCGGAGAGTCGTCGGTCGAATTGTGTTTGGGCAGGTAGGCAGGGGGCAGTCCGGTAGCGGCGTAGTCGGCCATGAGAGCGCGCAGATGCGGCGCGATGCCGACGGGACGCTGCGGCTCGCGGGCCGTCGGGGACGCGAGGGCGCGTCGGACGCGCTCGGCGTTGCGTGCCTTGTCGAGCGGCAGCAGCGTCGCGAGGTGATCGCCCGAGCGCGGGTCGACGAGGTCGACGCTGGAGAGATCCCAGCGCGCGACGCGAAGCCGGAGTTGAAGCAAGGTGCGGTAGGCGGAAGGGACTTCGAAGCGCACGCCCTCGACGGTGACGGTGCCATCGCTGCGGCGCTGTTTGCGCGAGACCTCGGTCTGGAACGCCCGCCGCAGGGCATCGGAGCCTGGGCACTCGCGTCCAACGGTGGGACCGCGCAGGTAGCGTGCGAGCGGGGACTCGCGAATCTCGGAGTGTTCCTTGCGCTGGTATTCCTCTTCGACCCAGGCTTGGGAGGCGGTATTGAGCAGATCCAGCGAGAGGTCGGGCTCGCCCTCGAGCATGGGCAAGAGTCGTCCTTCGATCTGTCCCCAGAATGATTCCTGTTTTCCGTTTTGCTCGGGGGAATAAGGCAGCGTCGTGTGATGAAGAATGCCGAGGCGCTCGAGCCCCTCGACGGTCTCGGCGGCGATCATGGCCGCGCCGTTGTCGGTCAGGAGAGCGCGGGGCAATCCGCGTTTCTGGAAGGCCTGCGACAAGGCATGGATGAGCGCCTCGGCCGTCTCCTCGAGATACCATTGCAGGTGACAACAGAGCCGCGAGCGGTCGTCGAGCACGCCCAAGAGCTGCGGTTTTAGCCATTGGCCGTCGGCGGTGAGTACGGCCCGTGAGCCCTCGTGAAAGTCCAAGTGCCAGAGACCGTGGACGTGCGTGACCTCGTACGAGCGCGTCTCGCGCTGTACGAACGCCTCGCCGTCCGCGCGCTCGCGATGCCGGTGTGCGCGGGCGCGAATCAGCCCTTGCCCTTTCATGAAGCGGCAGAGCGTGGCGTAGCCCGGCATGGGCCCAAGGCGGGCATCTTCCCGGGTGAGAGCGAGCAAGTTGTCGTGATGGAGTTGAAAGCTCCAGCGCGGGTGATCGCGATGCTGCTGGGCGATGGCCTCCACGAGCGCGGGGCCGAGGCTCGGGTGCGTCCCGGCGTGCGACGGAACCTTGCGCGCCAACGCCGCCAGCGGATCACTCGCGCCGCGCGCGGTGTACCACCAGCGCTCGATTGTCTTGAACGAAAAGCGGATCGCCTCCCCCGTGGTCGGGTGGCGCCACGCGCGGGCCGCGAGCTCGGCGATGCGTGTCTTGAGCTCGCCGTCGTCGGCGGGGGCGGCCATGAGCGGCCCCAGGATTTGAAAGCGCAGACGTGCCCATCGCACGCGCGCGCTCGGCGCGTGATCGTCATTGGCCATGGCTCTCCGGCGCGGCAGCCCGAGGCCGCCGCTACGCGAAGGACCCTACGCCGAGGGGAAAAACAAGGGCAGCGCCAACTTCTGCGCGAACGCCGTGCTCGAACCCGGTTACATCGCGGCCCTCAACCAACGTGATGCGTCCGCCCCGCTTGTCGTCGTGATCGGAGCGAGCCACGCGAGGAGTTTCCCGACCGGCGCGGAGCCATCGCCAGCGAGCCGCTCGAGAAGCGACAGGGGCAAGAGGCGGCGGTCCGGAGGCGGGATCAAACGCGCGCACAGCTCGAGGAAGGGAGCGCTCGTCGTGAACGGGCCCCGCCACCAACCGAGCCAGCGCCGCGTCGTGCGCGCGGGGACGCCCGTCGCCCGGACCGCCGCGGCCACCGTCATCTGCGTGAGCGCCACCGCGCTCGCCACGATCACCACCGCGCCCAGGTACACCCGCCGGCCGAGGAATCGAACCGACGGCGGCATGGCTCGATGGCGGCACCCTTCGCGGCCGCAGCAAAGATTGAATCGGCGCCCGAAAGCCTCCCCGGCGGCGGCGAGCAGACCGCCCCGTGGCTTGCGAGCATGATCGCTGCGGTACAGCGGACCCCCGCAGTCTCGGCACGGCGCCTCCGCCGCCTGCCGGACGATCGCCTCGTCGATCGCCACAAGCCCCTCAAAAAACTCGATCCCCAACTCGATCGGGATGAACATAGCCGCCTCCGTTTCTCGCAACTCGGAGGCGAGCCCCTCAGGACGACTTTGAACAAGTTTTCTGAGGGGCTTCGTTTGTCCGGCCCTCAGAAAACGTGACCGGAACTGTGGGAATGCCCCTCAACTTACGTGGCGCTGCTCATGCGGTCGAGTCGCTTCCCGAGTTGGCAATCGACCCGGTCACGGAAGATCCGCTGCCGCCGAGATCACCGCTACTGCCACCGCTGGTGGCGCCGGACATGCCCGATCCGCCGTCGCCACTGAAGCTCAGAGCCCCGTTTTCGCCCTTGGCGCAACCCGCCATGAGCAGAACGGTGATGGGCACGGCCAGTTTC
>DATJYG010000150.1:0-2258 GCA_035499695.1 Polyangiaceae bacterium | reverse complement strand
ATTCGACTTCGCCCCGAGGTCCACCGTCGCGCGGAACCAGTACGACGTCCCCAGCGCGCTGCAGTCGGCGCGATCGCGCGTCCAGAACCACGTGTCGCCGGGGACGAAGCCCGGGATGGACGCACTGCCGTCCAAGGGAAGGTCGGTCGTGCTCGGACCGTTCCACGCCGCCGTCGACGTCCACGTGAACGAAGCGCCGGCGCGCGAGTCGTCCTCCTCGTAGAGGGGATACGTGTTCGCTGAGTAGTACTGGAGGTCCGGACTCGGCGCCGAGGGAGCGAGGAAGTACTCGTTGCTCCGCTCCCAGACGGGATCGACGATCACGTCGTTGCCCTGGGGCGTGCCAGTCGTACTCGCAGAGGGCTCGGTCGTGGCCGTCGTACCGCTCTCCGTGGGACAGGAAGGGTCATCGAATCCGTCTACGCTTCCGCCGCAGGCGACGGTCGCGAGGGTCGAGGCGATCAAGGCGAGGTAGGCGATGCACGATGGGCGCTTCATGATGGGTTGGCCCCATCGATTGCAACCGCCTCGCCAGTCGGAAAGCGTAGGAGTCTTGCGTCCACTCGTTCCGCGAGCACGCAACGGCGGGACAACCTGTCCCACCGGCTTGCGCAGACAGTGTGTGAATCCGGGGCCTCGCCGTGACGAACTACCCGGAGCAGTTCACCAACGAGGGCCTCCCCGTCATGGCCTTTCTGACCGGAGCTTCGCTCGTCGTCACGGGAGTCTGCCTGGCGGCGAGCACGGTGACCAGGAAGCATGAACGACGGCCAGTCTTCGGAAGCGGCAACGCCCGACCACCCTTCGAGTCCAACGCTTTTCTGCGACTCACTCGACGCAATCCACGGACGCAATTCAGGGGCTCGGGCACGGCGCGTCCGCCGTCACGTACTGCGGAGCGCTCACGATGCACGGGACGTTCGGCGGGCACGTGCCGCCCGTTCCGGGCCTCGCACAGCGGGCGACGCAAGCCGTCGCACCCGGTGCGCGCTCGATCGTGAACCCGTACTCGCCCGACGTCAGGAACGCGCTAGGGCACGGGTAGGGCGCGGCGGGCGCGGAGGAGGTCTGGAGCTTGGCCTCGCAACTGCCATTCAAAAGCTTGTCGGCGACCCATACTGTCGTGGGCGCGGGCGGGACGAACGTCGTGTCGGTGGGCCCCGTGGTGGGAACGTCGCCGGGGGGCGGCTTGTCCGCCACGGTTGCCCTCGAGTTGCATCCCGAGAGTGTGGCGATGCCAGCAGCGAGCCAGCCGAGGGAAGCTGGGTTGCCATGCAGATGGATCAAGCGCGGCCCTCTCCCGATTGCAGGGGACCGATTCTCCGCGATTCACCGACGACCGGGAAGACCGCGCTCGTGCTTCAATCGGCGTCGATGTGCGAGCTGCTCGGCATGGAGTGCAACGTCCCCACGGACATCGTCTTCTCGTTCTCGGGGCTCGCCATGCGCGGGGGCGCGAGAGGCCCGCACTCCGACGGCTGGGGCCTCGCGCTGTACGAGGGCAAGCGCGCACGCATCTTCCTCGAGCCCGCGGCTGCCTCGACGAGCGCGCTCGCCGGTTACGTGCGCGACAACCCGATCAAGACGCTGCTCGCCGTCGCCCACGTGCGCCGCAAGACGCGCGGGCACATCAGCGTCGCCGACACGCACCCGTTCGAGCGTGAGCTCTGGGGACGCAGCTTCGTCTTCGCCCACAACGGGACGTTGCGGCAGGCGCGCGCGCTGCCGCTGGGCCGCTTCCGACCCATCGGCGACACCGACAGCGAACATGCCTTCTGCGCGATTCTCGGGATGCTCGAGCGGCGCTTCGGATCGAAGTACCCGACGCACACCAGGGAGCTCTGGGAGGCGGTCGCACGCATCGGCGCGCGCATCGGGCGTGGCGGCACGTTCAACTTCCTCCTCGGCGACGGAACGCACCTGTTCGCGCGGTGCGCGACGAAGCTCTGTCACATCGTGCGCCAGGCGCCCTTCGGCCCGGCGACGCTCGCCGACGACGAAGTGCGCGTCGACTTCGCGGCGGTGACGACGCCGAAAGATCGGGTCGCGGTGGTGGCGACCGCGCCTCTCACGCGCGACGAGACGTGGACGCAGGCCGAGCCCGGGACGATGTGGGTGTTTCGTGGAGGCGTACTGCGGGCAGCCGTGGCGTCACGCTAGGGATTGGAGACGTTCCAGATCAGGTGATACTCGCGAGGCCCGCGGTCGAGGACGATCTCCAATTCGCTCCCGCCGTGGAGGAGTGACCGCAGCTGCGC
>DATJYG010000149.1:0-2878 GCA_035499695.1 Polyangiaceae bacterium | reverse complement strand
GTCGGGCCAGGTGCAGTACTGGCCCACGGCGCACGGAAGGAGCGTCGCGCACACCGCGGGCGGCTTGCAGTTGCCCTGGCCGAACATCGTGGCGCCCGGGGGGCAGACCCACTGCTGGTTGATGCAGGACGCGTCGTCGATCGTCCCGTCCGGCTCGCAGCAGCCGTGCGGCACCGGAGGGCAGATGCCGCACTGGGTGGGGTCGACGCTGCCCGGAGGGCACCCCCAGTTGCCGTCCTCGCACACAGGCGCGACGGACGGTGACGATGGATCGCAGGACTGCTGGCACGTCTGCGACGTGGTCCCGGGGCACGATCCCGCGTCGACCTCCCCCGCGTCCGCGGCAGGAGCCCCAGGGCCACAGCCGTTGGTGACGTCGACCCGTGTGCCCGGGTCTGCGTGTACGCGCGCGCAGAGCGCCGGACAGAGCGTCACCCAGGCCGGCTTGGACGGGTCGTCCAGGTAGAACGCGTCGCTCGCGGGGCAGGCGGATGCAGCGGAGGCGTAGCTCGCTCCCCGGGGCGCAGACTCTGTCGTCGAGCGCACGGAGACGGCGATGTCCTGCGCGGTCACCTTCTGGGAACCGGCGACGGGGGGCACGGCGAACCGGCACTGCCGGGCGGAGTCGCGCGCCGACGAGAGCGCGTCGACGAGCTGCTGCGCCGCGCTCGCCGGCGTGGAGACACGGATGGCGCTGCCGGTGCCGCCGGCGGCCGCCACGGTGTCGAGCCCCTGCGCGAACATGTCCTCCTCGAGCGCCGTCACGAAGGTGAGCACCGGCGGATTGCCGCTCGCGCCCTGACCGGCGACGGCGGCGACGTTCTGGATCGTCGAGTTGCACGTGTCGGGCTGTCCGTCGGTGATGAGCGAGATGGCGACGGTGCGCGACGGATCGCCGATGAGCAGACTGCGGGCGTACTCCATCACGCCCTGCATCGCCGGAAGCATCGGTGTATCCCCGTCGGGCTGCGTGCGCGAGAGCGACGCCTCGATGGCGGAGGCGTTGCCTGGGAGGAGCTTCACCGGCACCGCCGGGCGCGCGTAGTCCTGGTAGGAGCAATCGTTCACGCCGAGCGGCAGGTACTGCAGCCCGAGGGCGACGCCCGCCGTCTGCGGGTCCTCGACGAACGTCGCGAGCGCCGCCCCCGCGGCGGCCCACTTGCCGCTGTCCATCATCGAGTACGACCGGTCGAGCAGCACGAGCACCGACGCGTCGCCCGAGCCGGCGCGGTAGTCGGCCCGCGCGCAGAACTGCGAGCTCCGGAGCGAGAGAGCGGGCGTCAGGAGGCCCGTGCGCGAACCGCACGCCACACCGATGGCCGACAGCGTGGCGAGGAGCGTCGCCGTCCGCCCGATGAGCGCGAGCCGCACGCGCTGAGTGTATGCTGCCGGCCGTGGAAACGCCGACGAAGCTGCGCGGCGGGCGCTACACGGTCGTCGGGACGCTCGGCGACGGCGCGCAGGCGACGACGCTGGAGGCCGTGGATGGGTCCGCTGGGGGGCGGCGCGTCGCCATCAAGCGGTTCAGCGTGCGCGGCGCCGAGTCGTGGAAGGACGTGGAGCTCGCCGAGCGCGAGGCGCGCGTCCTGGCGCGGCTCGATCACCCGGGGCTGCCCCGGTACGTCGAGCACTTCGAGGAGAACGGGGACCTGTACCTCGTCATGGAGAAGATCGAGGGGGACAGCGTCGCGGCGCGCCTGAAGGAGCGCGGGCCGATGAGCGAGGCCGAGACGCGCGCCATGCTCCACGAGCTGTCGGCGGCGCTCGAGTACCTGCACGAGCGCGACGTGCCCATCGTGCACCGGGACATCAAGCCGACCAACGTGATCCGGCGGCGCGACGGGTCGTTCGTCCTCATCGACTTCGGCGCCGTGCGCGACAAGCTGCGGCCCGAGGGGGGGAGCACCGTCGTCGGCACCTTCGGGTACATGGCGCCGGAGCAGTTCCAGGGGCGCGCGCTGCCCGCGTCGGACGTGTACGCGGCCGGGGTGACGGCGCTCGCGGCGCTGACCGGGAAGCAACCGGAGGACCTGCCGCACCGCGGCCTGCGCATCGACGTGCGCGCGGCGCTCCGGGACGTGCGGCCCGCCGTGAGCGAGGGCTTCGTGCGCGCGCTGGACACCATGGTCGAGCCCGACCCGGATGCGCGGCCGGCACGCATCACGCCGCTGCTCGAGGTCGAGCCGCCGAGGGCCCCCGCGCCGGCGCAGGTGCCGCATCGCAGCGACCGCCCCCCGCGCGACCGCCCGCGCGGCAGGAGGAGACGACCGCGCAGCCCCGTCGCCCCGTACATCGGGCTGCTCTGGATGGCGTGGGGGCTCTCCTGGGCGTTCCTCCACGTGAGCTGGGGCTACATGGTGCTGGCGATGCTCCCGATCTTCGCGCTCTCGCAGTGGTCGCAGGAGTGGAGCCGCAAGCGGCAGGCCGAGGAACTGCAGCGCGAGCAAGCGACGGAGCAGACGAGGGCTCGCGTCGAGACGGGCGAGCCTTCCGACGCGCGCGTGCGCGTCCCCTCTCCCGAGGACGACGAAGCCGACGACGAGAACGCAAGGGGCGAACGCGAGCCCGCACGTCGCGCCCGCAGGTGAGCCGATCGCCCACGCGATTCCTTGGTTCCCGGACAAGAAGTGCACACCTGCAATCACGATTGCAACGCTCGCGGACGCGACTGCCGCGCTGGCGGACCCGATTGCCGCCCTCGCACACGCGACTGCCGCGCTGGCAGACCCGACTGCCCCCCTCCCACACGCGACTGCCGCGCTGGCAGACCCGATTGCCGCCCTCGCACACGCGACTGCCGCGCTGGCAGACCCGATTGCCCCCCTCCCACACGCGACTGCCGCGCTGGCAGACCCGATTGCCCCCCTCCCACACGCGA
>DATJYG010000148.1:0-19660 GCA_035499695.1 Polyangiaceae bacterium | reverse complement strand
TGCAGGGATTCGACGACGGCGGCGATCCGGTCGCCGCGTCGGGAGACCCGAAGCATCCCTTCACGGTTCCCATCGCGGACGATCTCAGCGGAGAGGCGCCCCACTTGCCCGGTCAGCGCCCACCCAAGACGTGCGGCGAGGACACGGACTGCCCTCCCGGCTTGCCCGGCTGCGCGCCCGAAGAGAAGGGCGAGGCGAAGGGCGGGGGAGGCGGCGGCGGCGAGGAGGAGGAGGAGGAGACGCCGGAGGTCGCGAAGGCCGCGCCCGGAGCGTACGTGCACTGGTGGTTCGGCATCGCGGGAGCGGTCGACCTGCTGTCGCTCCCTTCGGGGCAGGACGTGTGTCTGCTCAACCAGGGCACCGCCTTGCCGCAAAACACCGCGAACTACTACTGCACCAACCCGGACGGGTCGGACTTCCCGACGCGCGCCGACGGCGGCAAGCAGAACGGCACGCTCGTGAAGGGAGAGGCGGGCAACGTCGCCGGCGGGCTGCAGGCGGGCGACGTGCGGGTCATGCTCACGGCCGACTACGCGGTGAGCTCGGCGCTGATGGTCGGGGCGCGCCTCGGATACGTGCTCAACGCGTACACCGGTACGGCGGCCGCGAAGGACGGCCGCGCCTGGGGGCAGAAGTTCGACCTCGAGGCCCGCGGGACGTACCTCTTCGGCCAGGATCCGCTCGCGAACGTCGGCGTGGCGCCGATGGCGATCGCCGGGCTCGGGCTCTCCGAGTTCGACGGCCACTCGACGACGGTGGTGTCGACGAGCAACGTGGCCGGGCAGCAGCCGGTGGAGGCGTGGAAGACGGCCGGTCCGTTCTTCTTGCTCCTGGGCGGCGGCATTCGCTACGCGTTCTCGCCCCGCGCGGCGGTGACGCTCGCGGCGCGCGTGAACATGGCGCTCGGGGGCGGGCTACTCCTCACGTACGGTCCCGAGGTCGGCGTGCAGTATGGTTTCTGAGTGCCCCGCTCCCTGACGGTCCCGGCCAACGGTCTCGAGCACAACGTGCTCGAGTGGGAGCCGGCGTCCGAGGCGAGCGGGGTGACGGCGCTGCTGCTCCATGGATTCATGGACGCGGCGGCGACCTGGGACCTCGTCGCGCCGCGGCTTTCGGCGGCGGGCTTGCGCGTGCTCGCTCCCGATCTGCGCGGATTCGGTGACGGCCCGCGGGTTTCCGCGGGCGGTTACTACTACTTCCCCGATTACGTTCTCGACGTCACCGGGCTCGTCGAAGCGCTCGTGCCGCAGGGCGCGCCGCTGCTGGTGGTGGGGCACTCGATGGGAGGCTCGGTCGCCACGCTCTTCGCGGGTTGCTTCCCGGAGCGCGTGACGAAGCTCGTGGTCGTCGAGGGCGTCGGCCCGCCCGACAGCGAGCACGCCCAGTCGGCGGAGCGCATGCGCCGCTGGATCGACGAGGTGCGCGCGGTGCGCGGTCGCGACGGGAAGACCATGGCTTCTCGCGACGAGGCGCTCCGCCGGCTCGCCGGCAATCACCCGCGCGTCGATCGTGCCGTGCTCGAGTCACGCCTGGACGCCCTGGCGCGCCCCCTGGAGGACGGCCGGCTCGCGTGGAAGGCCGACCCCCTCCACGGCACGAGGACGCCCATCCCTTTCTTCACCGAGAGCTTCAAGTCCTTCGCGCGGCGCGTGACCTGCCCGGTGCTCTTCGTGTCCGGAGGCCCGCTCGGCTGGCATCCCCCCGACGAGGAGGCGCGCGTCTCGGCGTTTCCCCACGTCGAACGCATCGAGATCCCTGACGCCGGCCACATGATGCACTGGAGTCACCCCGGGGATCTCGCGCGCGCCATCGTGGCATTCGCCGCCTCAGCGCATCACTTGCACTGACTGGCCGTGAACAGGCTGCACGTGCCCGCGTTGCACGTGTCGGGTGGGGCGCACGCGAGGCCGCCTTCGCAGGAACCCATGTCGGCCACCGGCGCGACGCAGAACATCTGCAGGCACTGGCTGCTGCTCGGGCACGCGTTGGGCGGTGAGCCGCCGCAGGGGCCGCCCGGGATGTCCACGCTGACGGCGGCGCACGAGCTTCCGGCGCAGTAGGCGCCCAGGTTGTAGTCGCACGCACCGCCGGCGTCTCCGCAGCCCGCGTCCACGCCTCCGGGGGTGACGCACTGGGCGTTGACGCATTGCAGGCCGTTGTTGCACGGGGTCGTCATGCCGCACTGTCCGCCGACGCCCGAGGGAGCGGCGCACGTGCCCATCGCGGAGCACATGAGGTTCCCGTCGCAGTCGTCGGCGGACTGGCAGAGCGCGCCCGTCGCCCCGCGCGCGACGCAGGTGCCGCACATCATTCCGCTCGGGATGCGGCAGTACCCGGTGCCGCACTGCGCGTCGTAGCGGCACGCGGCGTTGCCGATCTTGCCCGTCGGCGTGCAGACCTTGGGATACGGCTTCTCGTAGAAGAAGTCCTCGCACGTGAGCTTGCCGCGCGCCGTGATGCACGCCTCGAGCCCGTCGCCGGTCCATCCCGTGCCCTTCGCCGCCAGCGCATCCATGCAGCCGGGCGTGACCGCCGCCTCGCACGTGAGCTGATCGCCGTACTCGATCTGGAACAGGAAGCTGGAGCAGGTCGAGAGCTGCTGGCAGTACTGGTTGGCGTTGTCGGCGCACGCCTTGGCGGCCGTCGTGCCGCTGCCTCCCCCGTCGCCGCCGCCCTCGCCCCCCGTACCGCCTTCGCCGACGGAGCCCTCGCCGCCTTCGATCGTGGCGCCGTCGTCGCCCCCTTCGCCGGACGTGGCGCCGCCGCCGCTCCCCGCCGTCGCGCAAGCGACCGGCAGGGCCGCCAGGGCGAGGGGGAAGGTCACGCCGACGAAGAGGAAAGCGAAGAAGCGCGTTCGCACGCCGACATTGAGACTGACACGGAACCGGCGCGCCGTCCCCATCACGTCACGCCCGGCCAACCCTTCACGACGTCCTCGAGACGGGCGTCCTCGCCGTCGTCCAGCAGCCCGACCGCCACGACGTTGAGCCGCTCGGGGCGCGCCAGCTCGCGCGCCGCCGCACGCACCTCGCCGGCGCCCACGCGAAGCAGCTCCGCGACGTGCTCCTCGAGGTCGGCGAACCGGTCGAACAGCAGCCCGCCCGCGTAGTAGGCGCCCATCTCCTCGGCCGAATCCACCATGGCCCGCGCGTCCCAGACGACGCGCCGGCGCGCCTTCTCCAGCTCGTCCTGCGTGGGGCCCTCGCGGGCGAGCTCCTCGAACATCGCCAGGATCTCGCGCGTCACCAGCGCAGCCCGCTTGTGCTGCACGCCCGCCGCCACGTCCACGATGCCGTCGTCCTCGTAGCCGTCGAAGGCGGCCGACACGTCGTAACAGAGGCCGCGCGAGTCGCAGAGGCGGTGGTACAGGCGCGTCGACATCCCGTCGTCCACGAGCCGCATGAGTACGTCTACGGCGGGGCGCAGCGGATCCTTCTCCGCGAACGCCCGCAGGCACACGCGCAGGTCCGTCTGGCTCGAGACGTTCTCGACCACGTCGAGCCGCGGCTTCTTCTGGCTGTGGGCCGGGGCGGAGCTCGTCGCCCGCTCGCCGCGGCGCAGATTCCCGAAGTCTCGCTCGGCCAGGCGCATCGCGGTCGCGACGTCCACGGCTCCCGAGAAGGCGAGCACGCCGTTGGCGGCCGTGTAGTGCCGGTCGTGCCAGCGGCGGAGCCCCGGCTCGTCGAAGGAGCGCACGTGCGCCTCGCTCCCGGTGATCGTGAAGCCCAGGGGGTGCTCGCCGTAGATGAGCGCGCGCGACAGGTTGTCCGGGTCGATCTGCCGGCCCTCGTCGTCGAGGTCCTCGAGGATCTCCTCGAGCACGATCCCTCGCTCGATGTCGATGTCCAGGAACGCCGGCTGCGAGAGGACCTCGCCGAAGAGGGCGCTCGCCTCGTCCACGCTCTCGGGCGGCAGGGACAGCGAGAAGATCCCGTGGTCCACCTGCGTCGAGGCGAAGAGGGATCCCCCGAGGCGCTCGAACGCGAGGTTCACCGCGTGGGCGCTCGGGACGCGGCGCGTGCCGCGGTAGATCATGTGCTCCAGGAAGTGGCTGATGCCGCTCTCCTGGCGCGACTCGAACCGCGAGCCGACGCGCCCCCAGAGGGCGACGTGCACGCGGTGCAGCGACGGCTGAGGCGCCACGACGACGCTCAGCCCGTTCGGGAGGGTCTCGACCTGGTACGGCTTGGCCATTCGGGGATCAGTATTCGTCCTGATCCTCGTCTGCGCTGCCACCAGTGCCACCGTCGGCCTTGGCTTCCTGGATGTAGGCGTCCTCGACCTTGATGTCGTCCTTGGCCTGCTCGCGGAGCCGCTTGACGTACAGCGAGAGCGCCTCGTCGCGCTTGGCGCGCACGAGCTCGTCCTGGAAGATGGGGCGGTCCTTCTCGAACTCCTCGCGCGTCGCGACGTTTCGCTGCTTGAGCTGGACGACGTCCCAGCCGTCCGGCGTGCGCACGGGGTCGGCGAGCACCTCGCCCTCCTTGCCCGAGAAGGCGAACGAGACGACCTTCACGGTCCCCTCCGGTGACAGGCCCTGGAAGGGGTCGCCGCCACGGTTGAACGCGCTCGACGTCTGCGTCTGCGGCCGGTCGCCGTCGCTGCTCGCGTCGAAGCTCTTCGCCGGCAGCGCGGCGGGCTTGTCGTTCTTCGCCGTCGACGCCGTGGAGGCGTCGGCCGCCGACGCTGCGCCCGCATCTCCGGCTGCGGCCGGAGGCGCCGGAAGCACCTTGAGCGTGTCGACCTTCTGCGCCTTCACGTAGGGCGCGATCGTCTGCTTGATCGCGTCCTCGGCGCCGGTCCCGCTCTTGATCGCCGCGTCGATGCGCGCCGCGAGGGCCTGCGCCACGTCGGTGGCCTTCGCCTTGCCGGCCATCTGCCGCGCCAGGCTCCTGCCGAGCGCCTTCTCGACGTCCGCGGCCTTGCCCGGGTCGTCCTTCTCGATGAAGTGGAACCCGAACTGCGTCTCCACCGCTCCGGCCGTCATCTCCCCCGGCTTGAGGGCATCGGCGGCGGCCTTGAAGGGAGCCACGAACCCGTCGGTCTTGTCACCGACGTCGCCGCCCTTCGCGGCGCTCCCGGGGTCGTCGGACACCTCGCGCGCCACCTCGGCGAACGGCTCGCCGGCGCGGATGCGCGCCACGGCCCACGAGAGCTTCGCCAGCGCCACCGCCTTCTCGTCGTCGGTCGCCCCGTAGGGGGTCTTCACGAGGATGTGGCGGATGTGGCCGGCCTTCGGCTCGTCGTCCTTCTTCCGCTCGTCGAGCTCCTTGTCGTAGTCGCTCTGGTGGTCCTTCACCCACGCGTCGATCGCCGCCTGGTCCTGGGCCACCGCCCAGCGGGCGACCCAGGACTCCTTCACGGGGATGTACGTCACGGTCGCCGTGCTGTGGCGGCGGTTGTACTCGTCCCACGCCTCGTCCTCGCTGACGCGCACCGGGTCGCGGATCACGTCGCGCACCTTGGCTGCCAGGAGCTCGCGCGCCTGCGCCTCGCGGAACTCGGTCGTCGAGCGGTTGCTCAGGTTGCGCACCTGCCGCTCGTACACCTTCATGTCGAAGAGCTTCGTCTTCGGGTCCTTGAAGTCGACCGGGATGGCCGTGTCGCGGTCGTTGAAGTGCTCCTGCGCGACGTCCTGCGGGATCATGCCCGCGCGCACGTAGCTCTGGTACATCTCGTAGAGGATCTGCTGCGCCTGGCTCGGGTTCTCGGCCGGGACGCTGACGCGGATGAAGCCGTCGTAGAGCTGGTCGGTGAGCTCCTTGTCGGTCACGCCGATGCCGAGGCGCTTGGCCTCGTCGTCGAGCAGCTCGCGCTCGATGATCCCGTCGAGCGCCACCTTCTTCAGGTTGAGCCGGCGCGACATGGCCTGGCTCTTCGAAGGCATGAGCACGCGGTAGGCGGCGTAGAAGTCCTTCGGCTCGATGCAGCGCCCGCGCACGTGCGCGGCGCACGACTCGGTGAGCGAAGCCGTCTTCGACGTCGCGTTGGGACGGAACCCGATGACGAACACGAGGATCGTCGCGACGATGATGATTCCGTAGACGACGTTGGAGATGCCTTTTGACCGGAAAAAGTCCATGGACGGGAGGGACCCGCCATATCACGGGGCTCCCGGCTAGTCGACCGGCTCGGCCGCTGGGGGCCTAGGCTCTTTTCTCCAGCCCGAGCGCGAACTTGAGCTCGACGAACGCGTCGTCCAGCTTGGGAGCCTGCTTGGCGTAGGTGATCTCGTAGAACGTATCGAGCGTCCGCTCGGCGTCCCCGGGGTCGGTCACCTTCGTCACGGCCGTGCTGATCTCGGCGAATCCGCCGGACATGACCTGCTCGCCGAGCTTGCGGACCCGGTCGAAGAGGTGCCCCTCGTCTTCGTTGGGGAAATCGGCCTTCTGGGCCCGCAGGACGACGCGAACCTCGAGCGAATCGCCCACGCGGAGGCGCACCCCGGAGTCCATGATGAGGTTCTCGCGCGGCCGTTCGGCCAGCACGATTTCCTCGCCGCGCGTTCGGAAGACCTCGAACCCCGCATCGAGGAGCGCCTTCTTGATGCGCGACGCGGTGTTGGCAGGAGGGGACTCGGGCAACGGCACCGCCAGGGAAAGCTTCGTCGGGAGGCGGTTTGCCGTCAAGGGCGTCCGTGCTGAGGTATGATAGCGACTGCGCGGAACCCGCGAGAACGACGTGAAGAACCGCCGTAGCCTCACACCCACCACGGGGACGCCAGCCGGGCCCGACGTTCACGCGACGCGCCGCGGCGGCGCCCGCCACGACCTGACGGCGAGGGTGACCCTCAAGGCGAAGGACGGGGCGGTGCTCGAGGGGTGGGCGCTCAACATCAGCCGCGGCGGGATCCGCGTGATCCTCGAGGAGAAGGTGGACCCCGGTACGGAGTTCGAGGTCACGATGACGACAGGGACGGATCCGTCGTCGCCGGTCGTCGGGCGCGTCGTGTGGGTGCAGGAAGAGCCGGACGGCGTGGTCGCGGGGATCGAGTTTCGCTGATCGACCAGCGGCGTTCGTTGACGAAGGTTCGACGTTCGGTACCGATTGTCTCGCGTTCGTATGCGAATGCGTCTCATTCGGTAGCGAACGCGAGGCGCATGCATGCGAATGCGTCTCATTCGGTAGCGAACGCGAGGCGCACGCATGCGAATGCGTCTCATTCGGTAGCAAACGCGAGGCGCACGCATGCGAATGCGTCTCATTCGGCAGCGAACGCGAGGCGCACGCATGCGAATGCGTCTCGTTCGGTAGCGAACGAGAGGCGCACGCAAGCGAATGCGTCTCGTTCGGCAGCGAACGAGAGGCGCATGCAAGCGAATGCCGGGCGTTCGGCGCCGAATGCGACGAGCATGTGTGACGATGAGGGCCGTTCTCCGACGAACCGCGAGTAGTCGTCCCTCACGCCGTGCTCGCTGCTAGCATGAGGGACCATGCGGGCGGTCAGGGCGTGGACCATCGTGCTCGCGATGGTTCCGTGCGCGTGCTCGTCGTCGAGCGGCGGCGCGGGCGCATCCGGGGGCGATGCGTCGACGGCGGATGCTCCTGCCGGCGATGCCGGCGGGGGAGGGCCGGACGCCGATGCTGCCGGC
The DNA here is from genome assembly GCA_035499695.1 of Polyangiaceae bacterium. Lineage (GTDB taxonomy): Bacteria > Myxococcota_A > Polyangia > Polyangiales > Polyangiaceae > Palsa-1150. The sequence continues at coordinate 12,068 of DATJYG010000148.1, read as the reverse complement.
ACGAGCGACACCGGTGGTCCGCACGGCGAGGCAGGAGGAGGCGGCGACGGCGGGTTGCCGGCGGGGTGGCTCTACACCAGTGGGGCGAAGATCTATGTGTCCGACGGCGCCGGCGGCGGGAAGCCCTGGATGGGCCGCGGCGTGAACATCGATGACATCTTCTTCTGCGGATACGACAACACGCTCTGGATGCCGACGCCGGACCAGACGCTCGAGACCGTCGTCACGGGGCTCGTCAGCGGGTGGAAGCCGACCTTCGTGCGCATGTCGTTGTCGATGGATAGCTATCCGACCGTCGTGAGCTGGCTCACGAATCCGTCGCAGTACGCCACGCCGATGACCGGGGTCATCGACGCCATCGGCGCCAATCCGGGCGTCTACGTGCTCGTGACGCTGCGGAGCGACGCTTCGATGATCGGGCAGGACACGGCCGACGGCGACCCGGAGGCCACTGGGGTCCCGTCGGATTCGACGACGACGCCCGACAAGACGAAGTTCCCGACGGGCACCGACGCGGTCTACCAGGCGCTGGTCGACACGTTCGGGTCCAAGAGCTTCGTCCTCTTCGGCCTCACCAACGAGCCGGGAGGCAACAAGCAGTCGAACGCGACGCTCTCGGCGGCGATGAGCCACGCAGTGGGCGTCATCCGCGCCGAGGAGGACAAGATCGGCGTGCCGCACCACATCGTGTCGGTGCAGGGCAACGGCTGGACGAGCGACATCAGCTTCTACGCGCAGACCCCGCTGCAGTACCCGGACGTCGTCTACGAGGTGCACGGCTACCCGCCGGCGACCGCCTCGTACACGTACTCGAACATCCCGGTCATCATCGGCGAGTACGGGAGCCTCACCGACAGCAACGCGTTCTACTCCGACGTGGAGACGAAGCAGATCCCGAACCTCGCGTGGGACTTCGACTCCTACAGCAACTGCTCGCCCGACCTGCTGCAAGTGAACCAGAGCGACACCAACCTGATGCCGACGGCGTGGGGGACGACCGTCCAGACCTACCTATTGGCCCACTGATGCGTAGCCCTCGCCTCGACCTCGCGCTCGTCCTCGTCGCAGTCGGCTGTGTGCTCGCCGCGTGCAGCAGCGTCGCCAACCAGGGCAGCGCGGGCGACGGCGGGGGCGATGCTCCCACGACCGAGGACGGCGGCGACGACTCGGCCACGAACGAGACCGGTGCGCCCGACGGCTCCGTCGATGGCCACGGCGATGCGACGTCGATGGATGCGAAGGGGGACGTCACGAACGACGTGGATGCGGGCGGCGGCTATCCCGACGCGGGCGCCGACTGCGGCATCGGCGACGCCGGCGAGCCCCTCGATCTCGCGTGCACGGGGCTCTACTCGGACTGGGCGACCAAGACCGTGGCGGCGGGCAACCAGCCCTACGAGCCGGGCTACATCCTCTGGGCCGACGGTGCGCTCAAGCAGCGGTGGATCGCGCTTCCGCCGGGCCAGAAGATCGACACGTCGTCGATGGACACGTGGACCTTCCCGGTCAACACGCGCATCTGGAAGGAGTTCAGCCTGGTGCTGCCCGACGGCGGCGCGCCCACGCGCATCGAGACGCGGCTGCTCTGGAAGCAAGGGCCCGGCAGCTGGTACCGCACGACCTACCGCTGGTCGGCCGACGGGCAGACGAGCGCCACGGAGCTCAGGGACGGCGAGACCAACGTCGCCGGGACCACCTACGAGGTCCCGAGCAGCTTCCTCTGCGACGACTGCCACAACGGCCGGCCCGACGGCGTGCTCGGGTTCGAGGCGGTGGCGCTCGCGTCCCCGGCCGCGACGGGCCTCACGATGGCGCAGCTCGTCTCGCAGAACCTCGTCACGACGCCGCCGACCGGTTCGCTCGCCGTGCCCGGCGACACGACCACGCAGGCCACCCTCGGATGGCTCCACATGAACTGCGGTGTCGCGTGCCACAACGACACCGGCGGTCTGGCGAGCGACACCGGGTTCCTCATGCGCCTGAACGCGGCGAGCCTCTCGAGCGTGCAGACGACCGACACGTACACGACGGGGTGGAACGTGCCGGCGCAGACGTTCCAGATCCCCGACGCCGGCACGACGTACCGCTTCCACGCCTGCGACGTGCCCTCGAGCGCCGCGTACTACCGCGCGGACCAGCGCACGGGCGTGAACGGCACCCCGATGGGAGTCCAGATGCCTCCCTACGTGACCCACATGGTCGACGACGCCGACATGGCGACTCTCGCGGCCTGGATAAACGAGGGCTGCGGCGACGCCGGCGGGGACTAGGACCAGCGGGGCATTGGGTCCCGGCCCTGCGCTCGAGGCCCAATCCGGTGCAGGCGGCGCCGGGTCCGTGCTACTTCACGGGGACACATGGCCGGCCCGAAGAACCTGCTGCCCGACTGTGGCCTCTACCGCACCACCAAGCCGCTCCCCGAGCACGAGTCCGAGATCCCCGCGGGGGTCCTCGTGTACTTCCACAATCACTCCGACTCGGGGCTGCCCGTCGTCATCGCCCCCGAGCACAACGTGCTCAATCGGTGGCACTTCCACGGCGGCGGCATCCCGTTCCGCGGTCTGTCCTGGGCCGACAGCCTCGTGAAGCTGCCCGGCGAGGGCTTCTACATGCTGCGCAAGGCGCTCTCGTTCGAGGGCGGGGAGTGGCCCAAGAGCGCCCTGGTGCAGCTCGGGTACAACCGCAGCGGGGACCCCATCGTGTTCATCGCGCAGGTGCGCGCGCAGCTGCAGGAGAACGACCTGTTCTTCAGCGACCGCGGCGTGCCGCTGTCGCGCGAGCAGCTCGCGCTCCTCGAGCCCCTGCAGGTCTTCGCGGAGCCCGCCGAGGAAGGCGCGCACACCACCGGCGTGCACTGAGAGAGGCGCATCGGGTCCGATGAGCGAGACGCGCACGCGGGTGCTTCACTGGTTCGTCTCCGGCGGGATCGCGAAGACCGCCGAGGGGGGCCAGTTCACCATCGACGTGGACGCGCTCGTCGTCGGACGCGATCCCGGCGCGCACATCGTCGTCGCCGATCAGGAGGTGAGCGCGTTCCACTGCGAGCTGCGCGCGACGAGCGAGGGGATCCTCGTCAAGGACCTCGGGAGCACCAACGGCACGTTCCTCGGGCCGGTGCGCGTGCACGAGGCCGTCGTGGCGACGCCGAGCGAGCTCACGGTGGGGCGCTCGCGCATCGTCCTCGAGCCGCAGGCCAAGCGCCGCGTCGAGGTGGGGTTCTCCGACCGGTTCGGGCCCCTCGTCGGCAACTCGCCGCGCATGAGGCGCGTGTTCGGGATCCTCGAGAAGGTGGCGAGCACGCCGCTGAGCGTCCTCATTCTCGGCGAGACCGGAACGGGCAAGGAGCTCGTGGCCAAGGCGATCCACGAGGCGAGCGAGCGCAAGGGCGGCCCCTTCGTGGTGGTCGACTGCGGGAGCATCCCGCCGACGCTCGCCGAGAGCATCCTCTTCGGCCACGAGAAGGGCGCCTTCACGGGAGCCACCGAGAGGCGAAAGGGCGCGCTCGCCGAGGCGGACGGCGGGACGCTGTTCCTCGACGAGCTGGGCGAGCTGCCGCTGGAGCTGCAGCCGAAGCTCCTGCGCGCGCTGAGCGAGAAGCAGGTGAAGCGCGTCGGCGGCAACGCGTTCGAGCCGATCGAGGTGCGCGTGCTCGCGGCGACGCGGCGCGACCTCGGCGCCGAGATGAACGCGGGCCGCTTCCGGAGCGACCTCTTCTTCCGCATCGCGCAGGTGCGCGTCGAGCTGCCGGCACTGCGCGAGCGCCTGAGCGATCTGCCGCTCCTCGTGGAGGACGTGTGCCAGCGCGTGGGACGCCCGCAGCACGTGCAGACGGTGCTCTCGTGGATCGAGCAGCGCATGGGATCGCACGACTGGCCGGGCAACGTGCGCGAGCTCGTGAACGTGGCGAGCGTCGCGGCGACGCTGGCCGACGAGCCGGGGGCCATCGACGACGTGCTCACCCTCGCGCGTGACGAGGCGGCGGTCGAGATGCCGCGCACGAGCGGCGACGGCGCAGGCTTCAGCGACGCGAAGCGGACCGCCATCGCGGCGTTCGAGCGCGATTACTTCTCGGGCCTCGCCAAGCGGTGCAAGGGCAACGTGAGCGAGATGGCCCGCCAGAGCGGGATGGAGCGCCACCACGTGCGCGCCTACCTGCGCAAGTACGGCATCGACAAGAACGCGGTCTAGCTAGACTGGGGCGCATGCGACGCACGCCCCTGTCCCGGGCCTTTCTCGCAATCGCATTCCTCGCGTGCTCGAGCAGCAGTGGCGGCAGCGCGCCTCCGACGCCGCTCGTGTTCCCGGCCATGGGGTCGCTCTCGGCGAAGTCCGGAGCGGGCTCCTTCCGGTTCGGCGCGGCGACGGCGGCGACGCAGATCGAGGACCAGAACACGGCGACCGACTGGTACGTGTGGACCGAGCCCATGGCGCAGGGCGGGCTGGGCAAGGGGGCCGCCTTCGTGGGCGACGCGGTGATGGGTTACGCGAAGGCCATCGACGACGTCGCGCTCCTGAAGCAGCTGGGCGTCGACTCGTACCGCTTCTCGATGGAGTGGGCGCGCATCGAGCCGAAGCAGGGGATGATCGACGAGACGGCCCTGCAGCACTACTCCGACCTGCTCGACGCGCTGAAGGCGGCGCACATCCGGCCGCTCGTCACGCTTCACCACTTCTCGAACCCCGCGTGGCTCGATGGGCCAGCGGATCCGGCGTGCGGCGGGAACGACCAGGTCCTCTGCGGCATCGGTTCGACCCAGGGCGGAGCCGCCGCCGTGCAGGCCTTCGCCGATCACGCCAAGCTCCTCGCGCAGCGGTTCGGTGATCGCGTCGACGAGTGGGGCACCGTCAACGAGCCGATCAACTACCTGCTCGCGGCGTACGGCGTCGCGCAGTTCCCGCCGGGGAAGTACCTCGTCCTCTCGCAGTCGGACCTGCTCGGCAAGTTCGTTCCGGTGGTGCGCGACTACCTGCGCGCGCACGTGGCGATGTACCAGGCGCTCAAGCAGTACGACACGGTGGACGCGGACGGCGACGGCATCGCAGCGGACGTGGGGATGTCGCTCGCCACGCTCGAGTGGGTCGCCGCGTACGACAACCAGCCGAGCACCGACCCGGCCGACGTCTCGGGGCAGCAACGCGTCACGGACCTCTTCAATCACATGTGGGTCGACGCGCTCGAGAAAGGCGCGTTCGATCCGAACCTGGATCAGAGCTGGAGCGAGCCGCAACCGACGTGGAAGGGGGCCATCGACTGGCTCGGGGTGCAGTACTACGAGCGCGCTGGCGTCATGGGCAATCGGTCCACCAAACCGGCGCTCTTTCCGCCGCCGGTCAGCGTGACGCCGTGCGAGCCGCCGCTCGACTTCGGGGCGTGCCTGCCGCCGCTCGATCCGACCTTCTGCGTGCCCATCATGAACTACGAGTACGACCCGCAGGGGCTGTACGGGATCCTCGACGACCTCGGGCACCGGTGGCCGAAGCTCCCGCTCGTCGTGACCGAGGCGGGCATCCAGACGGACGTGGGCGATCGGCGAGCCGAGAACGTGGTGCGGACGCTCGAGCAGATCGCGCGCGCGCGGACCGCGGGTGTGGACGTGCGCGGCTACTACCACTGGAGCCTGATGGACAACTTCGAGTGGGCGAACGGCTTCGCGCCGCACTTCGGCCTGTTCCACGTGGTCGATCACACGAGCTACGCCCGCCAGCCGACCAACGGTGCGACCGTCTTCTCGCAGATCACGGCGAAGCGGACGGTGACGACGGACCTGCGCACGCAGTACGGCGGAACCGGCCCGCTCACGCCGGACCCGAAGGCGGGGCCCGGGCCGCTCTGTCACTAGCCGGCTACAGCGGCAGATCCTGCTCGGGGCTCCACGCCGCGTCGCGCTTCTCCTGCGTCGGGTCGCGCAGCTGCTTCTCCCGCCACTTGACCCCCGGCGGCGACGCGTCGAGCCAGTGGTAGCTGGTGTCGCGCACGTCGAGGTGCACGTACTGCGTTCGCGGGTTCGTGTAGATGCCGACCCCTGCGCGTGCGAGCGAGCGACACCAGGCGGCGAGCTGGCTGGCGCGCACGTGCTCCAGCTTGAAGTCGACGGCCTCGCCGGCGGTGTGCCGCCCGGCGCCGGCGCGCCAGGCGGACACGATGCGGATGCGCGTGCTCTTGAAGTGGTACGCCGCCTTGAACACGAGCTGCACGACGCGCGGGTCCAGGTCGTGCACGTCGCCGTCGCGCGCGGCGATCTCGTCGAAGCGCGCGAGGGCGTCGTCGTCGATCTCGCCGCTGGTGGCGTAGAGGCGAATGCTGGCGCGCTCGTTCGTGGCCTCGCTCATCACCTCGACGGCGGGGAGGGCATCGGCCCACGGGACGCTGCGCACGGTGCGTTCGGGCGCTTGCAGCGGCGTGTCGGCCGCCGCCGTCTGCAGGAGTACGAGGGCGAGGGCGGCGGCCGCGAGCGGCACCTAGAACCTCCCGGCGATCCCGCCCGGGGTGACGACGACCTCGCGCTTCGAAGTGCCGACGAAGTACCAGGTGGCGAGCGCCGCCGTGACGACGCCCAGCCCGACGGTGGCGCCGATGGCGCCGTACGCGAGGGAGCGCGCGCTGTCGAAGTTCGAGCGATCGGTCGCGGAGATGGTGCCCTCGCCCGCGTACTGATCGTGCAGCCCCCACGCGTGGGCCTCGAGGGGCACCAGGACGACCGCGGCGACGAGCGTGAGCGATCCGGCGGCGTACACGAAGACGGGAGAGAAGGGGTGCTCGGTCTCGAGGCGCGTGACCGGTGGGGAAGGGGGGGCCGGCGCAGTGGCAGCGGGCGCGGGGGAGGGTGAAGGGGGCAGCGGAGCAGCCGGCGTCGCCGCAGGCGGAGGGGGCGTCACGTCGACCAGATCGCCCGCGCGGACGTCGACGTTCTTCTCCTGGGCATCGGGCGTCCCCGGCGCGAAGGTCACCGTGTGCTGCCCCGGGTTCACCCACGCGACGAAGGTGGAGACGTGCGGCTCCATCGCGTCGACCTGCACAGGTCGCGGAGGCGATCCGGGGTCGACACGGATGCGCCCCTTGCTCGCCGTGAGCGCCGCGACGCGATCGCGCGCGTCCTGCTCCTCCTTCTGCACGATGGGCGGGATGGTGTCGCCGTGCGCGCGCCGCGCGTCCACCTGGGCGAGGAAGGACTGCAGATGCTCGGCCGCGTGGGTGGCGTCCCCGAGCTCCTGGTAGGCGACGCCGATGTTGAACGCGAGGCGGTAGCCCTTCTGCTCGCCGAGCTCTCTGTAGATCGGCTCCCAGAACCCGATCGCCTCGGCGAAGGCGCCTGCCTTGTACCGATCCATCCCCTGCTTGAACCGCTCGCGGTAGTCGCTGAGGGGATCGTCGGCCACGGAGGGCGGCGGCGTCGCTCTCGCCTTGGGCGTCGCGAGAACGACCCCCGCGGCGAGGGCGATCTCAGAAAGGCGTCGGATCCACATCGGGCGGCTTGCTCCCAGGCGTCGGCGCAGGACGCTGTGTCGGCCTCTTCGCCGGTTTCCCGGCCGGTCTCGCGGTCGCAGTCGGCGCGCCGATCACGATCGCTGTCGTGGCCGGGGTCGCGGTCGGGGTCGCGGTCGCGGTCGCGGTCGCGGTCGCGGTCGCGGTCGCCTGATCGGCCTTCACCTCGGGCGCCTTCCTCGAGAACCCCAGCATCGCAGCCATCCCCAGCGCCGCCGCCGCGACGGCGATCACCAGCGCGCCCCTCTTCCACCTCTTCGCGGCCGGGCCTGCCGGCGGCTCCGATCGCAGGATGACCGGCTCCGCGATCGTCGGTTGATCGAAAGCCTGCTCCGGATCCAGCGTCTTCCGCAGCATCTCGACGCTCGAGGGAGCCACGTTCACGAGTGCCTGGTTGAGCTCCGTCCTGCGCTTCTCGGCATCCCGCGCGAACAGTCGCCCCATCATGGCTGCGACCGACGCCGCGTCCGGCCGCGGCCACGACGACGCGTACGCCCGCAGCTCCTTCGCGACGTCCGCAGCCGTGTCCGGCCGCTCCTCGGGGGCCCTCGCAACGAGGCGCCTGTGCAGCACCGAGAGCGCCGGAGGCACCTCCGGCAGAAGCTCCTCGACGTGCGGCGGCTCCTCGAGCGCTAGCCGGCGCATGACCTCCATGTCCGTCCCGCTGCCCCACATGCGCTGTCCGGTCAGGCACTCGAAGAGCACGGCGCCGACGCTGTAGAGGTCACTGCGACGATCCAGCTTCTCCCCGAGCGCCTGCTCCGGGGACATGTAGGCCATCTTGCCCTTCACCTCGCCGGTCCGCGTCTCGTGCCCGCCGGTGTCGAACTTGGCGACGCCGAAGTCGAGGATCTTCACGTAGCCCGCGTAGGCGATCATCACGTTGTGCGGGCTCACGTCGCGGTGGACGACGTTGAGCAAGTTCCCCTGGGTGTCGCGGAGCTCGTGCGCCGCGTGGAGCCCGTCGCACACCTCGGCGAGGACGAACGCGACCGTCGCCGGATCGAGCCCGCGCTTCTCGCCCGCCAGCACGCGCGAGAGCGTCTCCCCCTCGACGTACTCCATGGCGAGGAACAGCTCGCCATAGAGCTCTCCGAAGGCGAAGGCGTGCACCACGTTCGGGTGTTTGAGGAGCGCCGCCAGCCGCGCCTCGCGCAGGAACATCTCCTTGTGCCTCGGATCGCGGGCCTGCTCGGGCAGCAGCCTCTTGAGCGCCACGATTCGCGCGAAGCCGGCGTTCCCGCGCTCGAGAGCCACCTCGACGGCGCCCATGCCGCCGCGCCCGACGATGAACAGGGACCGATACCGGTCCTCCACGCCCCCGGCACGCGAGGGGCGAGAGCGGCGCGGATCCCGGGGGAGGGCCCCCGCGACATCCTCGGAATGCGCCGGCACGGGCGTGGCCATCGCGCTGCATTCTAGCAGCGCAGGGCCTGGGGTATCCTACATGGGCTCGTGAGCTTTCGCTTCTTTACGATTGGCCTCGCATGCGCCGGGGCGGCCGGCGGGGTCCTGGCGGCAATGGCGTGCATCCCCGACCTGCCGAACAACGCGGGGGGCTCGCCACAGGACGGCTCGGTCGCCGGGCCCGAAGCGGGGAAGCCCTTCTGCGGCGACGGCATCATCGACCTGACGTCCGGCGAGCAATGCGACCCCGGGCCTGCCGACGGTTCGGCCTACTGCACGGCCGACTGCCAGGTGGTCTGCGACGGCGGGTTCGTCTGGTCTCGCAACGACCACTGCTACTTCGACGTCCCGCCGGGCGCCCAGTCGCTCATGGAGGCCATCAACACGAGGTGCACCGGCGGCGGCGCCCACGTCGTCACCTTCGCGAGCGACGAGGAGCTCGCCGCGGTCGTGGGGTCCATCGACGCGGGTGATTTCTGGGTCGGTCTGCAGTTCGACACCACCGCCAACGGTTACACCTCGGTGCACGCCCTGGAGCCCGGGTGGGAGCCCGGGTGCCCTGGCTGCTTCGCGCACGTGATCGATGCCTCGCAGCCGCTCCCCGGCGACGGGGGCTTCTGCGTCGAGGGCTTCTCCGATCTCACCACGTCCTGGCAGCAATACCCTTGCGCGACAGACGCCGGCGTCCGCCGTCGGATCCACGTCATCTGCGAGCGCGAGCCGGCAGGGGTCCTGCAGCGAACCTGCACGGAGGCGGGCGTCTCGTGCATCGAGCTCGCGTGGACGGCCGGTTCGAAGCGGTACGTCTACTTCCGCAACGCGGCGCCGTCCGACGGCCCGGACGGCTCGGCGGAGGACACGTGCACGTCCCTCGGTGGCACCCTCGTGGTGCTCCAGTCACCCGACGAGCGCGAGCAGCTCTGGAAAGCAATCGGCGCTCCGCAGGGCCAGAGCTCCTTCTGGATCGGCCTCTCGATGCCGGAAGGCGGCTCGACCTGGGTCTGGGACGACGATGCATCCGAGGACGCGTACCCGTCGCCCTGGGCCATCCGCTGGCCGCACGATCCGGGAGGGAGGCGCGCGTTCCTCATCCAGAACGTGCCGGCCGGCGTGGACGACACGCTCGCCCACAACGGTAGCGGGGCTGCTTCGTTCTTTCCCTTCGTCTGCCAGCTCCCGCCCTAGTGGGGCTGCCAGCGTCCCTTCACGAGCGTGTACATCACTTGATGCCCCTGGGCCTGGGGGTCGTGCATGACCGTCCGCTTGATCGACCCGGGTTCGCTCAGGTCCCAGCGCTCGTCCCACTGGTCCTTGTTCTCAGGGGCCTTGCTGCGGTCCATGGCGATCAGCACGTACACGAACGTCTGATTCGCCGGGCTCCCGGCGAACCGCACCTTGTACGGCTTGTCGGGGAAGACATCGACGACGTCCTTGCGCTCGACCTTGCCCGACTGCAGCGCAGCGATGATGTCGTGGTCCATCGGACGAAGCGGCACGCCCGCCGTCCAATGAGGATCCTCCTGGGTATCCCAGCGCGGCGGGATCCATCCCGCGTCTGCGACGGACGCTGCGGCGTCGCCTGATGGCGACGCCGGTTGCCAGCTCCCGCCCGACGGCTCGCTCGGACGCGAGCGAGCCGTGTAGACCGCCAGCAACAGCGCTCCCGCTACGGCCACTGCCGAGAGCGCGATTGCTACCTTACGCTGCACTCAGTTTCCGCCGGTACCCGTCGACCCGCCGTTGTTCGCACCCGGCAGCATGTCGTCGAAGTACTGGAACGAGTCCACCGAGAAGCGCACCGGGTACTCGAGGCTGAGCGCGCCGTTCTCGCCGGTGTCCTGGCCGTACACGAGGTCGGTCAGCCAGTTGTACATGAGGACGTACGTGGACGTGTTGCGGTCCTTCTCGGCGAGCACCCACTGGTTGCGGCTCGGGAGCCAGCCCCAGATGTAGTACTTGCCGTCCGGGCCGACGAAGCGGTTCACGTAGTCGGACTGGTTGATCTGCGTCGGCTTCTGCTGGCGGGTGCGCGGGTCGTACGTGCACGTGTCCACGTCCGTGCAGAACGTGCAGTTCAGGCCGTTCTCGTCGCAGTCGTTGTAGTTGTACTGCACCGCGATGTCGCGCATGAACGTGAGGAAGTCCTGCTCGCGGTCGAAGGTCCAGCCACCGACCCACGTCTGGTAGAGCAGGTTGCCGCCATACGCCGGGTCGTGCGTCGCCTCCGCAAACACGGCGAGCGGGCCGAGCTGCGTATAGGTGAACGTCGCGAACGCGGCGCCGAGGAAGTCGTTCAGCGTCGAGTCGGACACGCTCTTGAAGGCAGAGTCGCCGATCTGCCCGAGGGTCGAGAGGTAGGTACCCGTCGACTGGCTCGGATCGAAGTTGCTGACGGCGGGCCAGAGACCCGTGACGCCCGTCGTGAGCTCGACCTTGTCGATCTGGATGCCCTGCTGGGTCGTGTCCCCGTAGAAGGGATCGTAGACCGTGATGTAGGGGCGCTCTCCCGAGGACTGATCGAGGATGGCGCGCTGGTAGCCCACGGCGAGCTGGTTGGCGATCGAGATGTCGCTCTCGAACTTGTTGTAGAGCTGCACGTAGTAGTCGCCAGCCGTGTCACCCGTCGGCACCGGGAAGCCGATGAGGCGCAGGTTGTCCGTCATCTCGGCCTGCGACCAGTCGAAGACCCACGCGGTCTGGAAGCGACGGAACGCCTGGAGCTGCGTCACCGCCGACGTCGCGTAGTTCTCGAACGAGAAGTACTTGTGGTAGAGGCGGAAGTTCGTCCACAGGTAGTTCCACTCGCGCTGCTGGATCGCGTTGGCCACGATCTCGGACGGCGTCACGCCCATGTCGTGCTCCTGGCACAGCGGCGTGTAGCGCTCGTGCTGGTTGCTGCAGGTGAGGAAGGGGATCTCGGTCTGCCCGTTGAAGCCGAGCGGATCGTTCCAGGGCGCCGTGGCGCTCTTCTGGCCCGAGACGCCGGTGCCGGCCGCCGGACCACCCTGGAGCGGCACGACCGACTTGGAGTCCTTGTCGTTGCCGTAGATCCACGCCATCGCCGCCATGTCGTACGGGCCCCACACCGTCGTGTTGGGGTCCGTCTCCCAGAACGCCTCCACGAGGGACGCGTTGTACTCCATGATGCTCGACGAATAGAGGAGCGGCTGCCCGTTCT
>DATJYG010000147.1:0-2520 GCA_035499695.1 Polyangiaceae bacterium | reverse complement strand
CGGCACCTCATGGTCCTGTGCACGGATCCACAGGGTCCTGTGCACGGCACCCGCCGCGGCGGGTTACGGCTCGTGCTTGGCCAGCTCGCGCAGTGTCGCGGCGACGCCCGGGACCTGGGGGACGCTCGCGTGCTCGAGGTTGTCGGCCAGGCCGATGCCGGGGACGTGGGCGCCTGCGAGGAGCTTGGGCGGGGCGAAGAGATCGTAGAAGAGCTCCTCGGCCGCACGACGAACCAGGTGCTCGCCGAAGTTGGTGATCTCGGTGTCCTCGTTGAGAACGAGGAGGCGGTTGGTCTTCTTCACCGACGACTTGATGGCGTCCCAGTCGTACGGATAGAGGCTGCGCAGGTCGATGACCTCGGTGTCGATGCCGTCGGCCGACACCTGCTCGGCCGCCTGCATCGCGACGGGGACCATGCGGCCGTAGGTCACCACCGTGACGGTGCTCCCGGTGCGCGCCACGCGCGCCGTGCCGATGGGGACGAAGTAGTCGCCCACGTCCGGCCACTCGGGACGCCACTTGCTGCGGTCGCCCAGGGGCGCGTCGATCATCTTCGACAGCGTGCGCGCGTCGTCCGGCTCGCCGGGGATCTGCTCGCCCGGTCCTGCCTTGGCGCGAAGCAGCGCCTTGGGCGGCAGGTACATCACCGGGTTCGGGTCCAGGATTGCCGAGAGGAGCAGACCGTACGCATCGAGCGGGTTGCTCGGCATCACGATCTTCCAGCCCGGAAGGCGCGTCGCCTGTCCGTCGAACGAGTGCGAGTGGTAGAGGCTCCCGCGGATGCCGCTCCCCACCGGCGTCATCAGGACCATCGGGCAGTTGTAATCGCCCGCCGACGACCAGCAGATGCCGCCCGCGAGCTTCATCAGGTCGATCGTGTTGAACGCGTAATCGCAGAACTGGATCTCGGCGACCGGCCGCTGCCCCGCGAGCGCGAGGCCGATGGCCGTGCCCACGATGCCGCGCTCGTCGAGCGGCGAGTTCCACGCCGTCTTGAGACCCTGGCTCTGCGTGAAGACGCCGCCGAGCGGCGGGCCCACGTCCTCGCCGAAGATGTCGGTCACTCCGTGCCGCTCTTCGCCCACGTGCAGTGCGAGGCGGATCGCCTGGACCAGCGTGGCCATGTCAGCTCGCCCCGTTGCCCTTCTGCGCGCCCTCGTGCACGAGGTCGCGCTCGGAGAAGACGTGCTTCCAGATGTCCTCCCCCGTCGGCTGCGGCTCCTCGCGCACCCGCTTGCTCGCCTCGAGCAGCTCCTGCGTCACGCGCGCGCGAAGCTCGTCCATCTGCGCCCGCGTGAGGATCTTCCGCTCCTCGAGCTTCTTCTCGAACATCGGCAGGCAGTCGTTCTCCTCGGTGATGAAGTTCGACCCCGTCGCCGACGAGTGCCCGTAGAGGCGCGACACCATCGCCTCGAGGAGGAAGGGCTTGCGCTCCGTCCGCACGTAGTCCATCGCCTTCTTGAGCTCGCGGTAGCACACCTCGGGATCGTTCCCGTCGATGACCGCGGTGCGGATGCCGAACGCCTTGCCCCTGTCGGCGATGTGCTTCTCGCCGTGCTGCTCGCTCGCAGGCGTCGAGATGCCCCACTGGTTGTTCGCGACGATCATGAGGCAGGGAAGCTCTTCCCCGGGGCGCGACACCCACACGAGGCAGGTCGGGAAGTCACCCTCGGCCGTCCCGGCGTCGCCGCCCTGCACGATGGTGATGCCCCGCCCACCCGCGCGCTTGTTCGCGATGGCCGTGCCGGGCGCCATCGAGAACTGCACCTCGATGGGCGAGCTCACCGGCACCACGTTCCACTTGCGCATCGAGTAGTGGTTGCAGAAGTTCCGCCCGCCCGAGTACGGGTCGGTCGCGGCGTTCTTCATCTGCCGCAGCGCATCCACGGGGTCGGCTCCCATGGCGAGCACCGTGGCGCTCGAGCGGTAGTGAAGGTGCAGGTAGTCGAACTGCGGGCCGAACCCCTTGTGCACCAGCAAGCCGAGCGGCGCGTTGAGCGCCTCTTCCCCGGGGCCGCCGATCCAGAAGTAGCCGTCGCCCTGCTTGTTCATCCGGATCATGCGCTCCTCGAGGCAGCGCGACCGGACCATGACGTCGTGGATGCGGACGAGCAGCTCGGGGGCGAGCGCCGGCTCGCCCTCGTGCTCGTGCTCGCGAGGGATGACGGAGGTCACGCGTGCCTTGTAGCACGCTGGCGAGGACCTCTACCGCAAGCGTTCTTCGACTTACTGCGTCGGACCGGGGTTGGAGGGCGGGGTCCCGCTGCCGCTGCAACCGCAGCCGCCGTAGTCCTGCTGTCCGTCCTGGCAGTTGGGATCGAGACCGCAGCCGCCGCAGAGGTAGTCAGCGCATCCCGGACCATCGGGAACGAGCGCCACGGTGCCGCCGTCGGGGCCGGACACGCCGCCCGAGCTGCTGTTCGAGCCGCCGCCCATCGTGCCGCCGCCTCCGCTGCCCGAGCCGCTGTAGCAGCCGCCGTCGTATCCCTGCATCGGAGGAGGCGGAGGCGGAGGAGGCG
>DATJYG010000146.1:0-8049 GCA_035499695.1 Polyangiaceae bacterium | reverse complement strand
AGACCGTGGCGCGCGATCTGCTCGACCATGTGCGTGAGGAAGGGCAGGGGCGTCTGCACGTCGGTGCGGCCCGTGCCGTCGAGCTCGAGCGTCACCTCGATGCTCGTCTCCTTCGTCGTTCGCGTGGCGCTGGCCGAGCGGCCCATCGGGCACATCCTACTTCGTCAGGCGCGGCCACGCCGCTTTCCCGCGACGAAGAGGGCGACGCCCAGGACGTTGGCGACCACCACGAGGCCGGCCACCTTGAGCCCGAAGCCCGCGCGGCTCTCGACCGCGACGATGGGGAACACGGCGAGGACGATGAAGAGGAGCGTCATGACGAGCCCCGACGCCGACGCCGCCCGCAGCAGCGGTGACACGCGCGGGGTGTGGCGGCCCACGAGCGGGATGGCGAACATGACGACGTAGGTCAGCGCGTACGCGATGAGCGCCGCGCTCGAGAAGAGCTGGTAGGCCTCCTGATGGCCCACGCCGGAGAGCCCAGCGACCGCGAGCAGCGCCGTCACCGCCGCGATGAAGAGAATGGAGTTCGTCGGCACGCGCGAACGGGGGCTCAGTCGCGTGAACCACTCCGGCAAGAGGCCGTCCCAGCCGGCGACCATCGGCAGGCGCGCGATGCCCGCGAACATCGCCGTCCCCTGCGCGAGCATCGTGAGGACCATGAGGACGAGCACCAGCGTCGCCGCGTGACGTGCGACCCCCATGCCTCCCGCCGCGAGGGTGACTACCTGCGGGATCGGCGCGATGAGATCGATGTCCCCCGGCGCGACGAACGCGAGCACGGCGCTCGTGCCGAGCAGGAACATGACCGTGACGATCGGCGCCGCCAGGTACACCGAGCGCGCGAAGCTCCGCTCGGGGCTGCGCGACTCCCCCGCGAAGATGGCGACGTACTCGAGCCCGCTGAAGGCGCCGAAGCCCATCTTGGCGAGGATGTTCACGCCGAGGAGCGTCGGTGCGGGCGTCTCGACGCGGAGCGCTTCGGGGCGCAGCGGCCGACCGAGGACGATCGCCAAGAGCGGCAGCGAGAGGAGAATCGCGTACGCCGCGAGGCGCACGATGCCCCCGACGTTGTGCACGCGCTTGCCGACGCGCAGCCCCGCCATCGCCGCGGTCGCCACACCCGCGATGACGAGCAGGCTCGCCCCGATGGTCACCACGGAGCTGTGCCCCAGGCGCTGCACGGGCTCGGACACGTACCCGAGGCCGACGACGATCTCGAGCCCGAGGGACGCCATGAGCACCACCGCCCAGAGCCACAGGTTGAACGCGACGAGGAACCCCACGGCCTCGCCGAACGCGAGCTTCGCCCACTGGTAGAGGCCGCCCTCGAGCGGCGCCCATCGATTGAGGAAGAGGACGACCGCGACGAGCGGCGCGAAGAAGAGCGCCGCCGCCACGAGCCAGTAACAGAGGTGCGACGCGCCGAGCTTGCCGGCGGTGCCCACCCAGGTGCCGCCGACGATCATGATGATCTGCGCGAGCAGCAGGTCGGCGACCCCGAGCTCCCGGCGCAGCTCCTGGCTGTGCTGCACGACCGAGTCGGCATCGCGCGTGCCCGGGACCGGAGCGCTCACGGCGCCACGGTCGCTTCGAGCGTGGTGTATTGTCGAGGGGGAAATGAGCGAGGCCGATCGCGAAGCCCCCGCCTCCGGGCCCTCCTCGGGAGACATCGCGCCGCAGGAGCGCGCGCGTCTGCTCGGTCGCTACGGGCGACGCTTCGTCGCCGGGGACTCGCTGTTCCAGGAGGGCGCGCCTGCCCACGAGGCGTTCCTGCTGCAGGAGGGGCGCGTCCGTCTCCTCAAGCGCGTCGCGATGACCGACCGGAGCATCGCGGTCATCAAGCCGGGAGACCTCTTCGGCGAGGGCGCGCTGCTCGACGGCTCGACGTACGGAGCCACCGCCGTCGCACTCACCGACGGCACGGTGCTCGCGCTCGACCGCGGGACGTTCCGCGCGCTGCTCTCGCACCATCCCCAGGTGGCGACGCGCGTGGTCGATCAGCTCGTCGCGCGCCTCCGGGACGCCGAGGACCAGCTGGAGATCATGATGCTCCGGAGCGTGCAATCGAAGGTGACGAGCGCACTGCTCAAGCTTGCAGGTCGCGCGACGGGGGCCGCCGAGATCAACGTGTCCCCGGTCGACCTGTCGACCCGCGTCGGGCTGGACGTCGAGGCCGTCAAGCGGACCGTCGGACGTCTACGCGAGCAGCAGAACATCCGCATCCACGGAGAGCGCATCGAGATCCCCGACGTGGAGGCCCTGCGCCGCCTCTGCACGCTGCTGGGCACGAAGGACGAGCTCGCCGGGCCCGAGTAGCGTCGTACTGAACATACGCTGCTGGTCGTTGACGTGCCGGCTCCCCCTGCGGTAATCCGGGGGCCCCCCGACGAGTATGGTGTGGCGTATTTGCGCAACTTCGTTTTAGCCTCGTTTTCCACAACGCTCCTCGTGGGCGCCGCGCTCGTTTCGTGCGGCAGTGGCGGACCAAACGCAAACGTCAAAAACCCGGAACGAGCCAGCGACGCCGAGTACGACCTAAGCCGCGATTACTTCTACAAGGGCCAGCCCCGTCTGGCGCTCGACCACTGCAAGCGCGCGATCGAGCTGAACGACGAGAACGCCAAGGCCCTCTACTTCGCTTCGACGATCCACCTCTTCTTCTGTTCGGGAAAACTGGAGCTCACCGACCCCGATTGCCGCCTCGCAGACGCCGAGAAGTACGTGAGGCGGGCACTTCAAGTGGACGACAAGTTTCGCGAAGCCAAGAACACGCTCGGACAGATCCTCATCCTCGAGAAGAAATACCCAGAGGCCATGGCCGTCCTCCAACCGCTCACCCGCGACCCGTCGTTCGAGTCGAGTTACCTCGCGTGGGGCAACTACGGCTGGGCGCAGGTGCTGTCCGGCCAGGTGGACGGGGGGATCGAGTCCCTGAAGAACGCGATCACCGAGCCCCGCTTCTGCGTGGGGCACTACCGCTTGGGAATCGCCTACGAGAAGAAGGGAGATCTCGCCGCCGCCGAAACGTCGCTCACCAATGCCGTCAACGTCGACGTGCCCGAGTGCAAGAACCTGCAGGACGCATGGCAGGAGCGGGCAGAGGTGCGCATGAAGCTCGGCAAGCTGGCCGACGCGCGCGCCGATTTCGAGAAGTGTCGCGACATCTCGGTCGAGACGACGGCGGGCAAGGCGTGCCAGGACGCGCTGGCGAAGACTCAATGACGGCCGCCACGCGGCCATCGAATCCGAGAACCAGGAGCCGATGAACCAGACCCTCGGCAGTACACTGAAGCAAGAGAGAGAGAGACGCGCGATGAGCGTGTCCGAGCTTTCGCGCGTGACAAGGATCCCCGTGCTCTCGCTCGAGGCCATCGAGAGCGACCGGTTCGACGAGCTGCCGGGCGAGGTGTTCGTCCGCGGCTTCCTCAAGGCGTACGCGCAGGCGGTGGGGCTGGTGCCGGCGGACGTCCTCGCGAGGTACACGTCGAGCAGGCGCATCGCGTACGTCACGCCTCTGCCGGTGCAGACGCCGCTGCAGGCGGCGCGCGAGGGCCAGGGCAAGCGCTTCGGCGTGGCCATCGCGTTCGTGCTGCTGCTCATCCTCCTGTCGCTCGCCCTGAGCATCGTGCTCAGGCCGCGCGGGCGAGACATCCCCACGGACCTTTCGCGCGCAGAGCCGGCCCCCGGGCTAAGCCTGATGGCGTGAGCCGCATCGAGAGCGAGGCCCTCGTCGTCCGGACCGTGGAGTTCGGCGAGGCGGATCTCGTCGTCACGCTCGTGACCGAGCAGGTGGGGAAGATGGCGGCCATCGTGCGCGGTGCGAGGCGCGGGTCCAAGCGCGTCGGCGGGGCGCTCGAGCCGGTGCACACGATCTCGGTCGTGCTCGACGACAAGGGCACGGAGCTGTCGACGCTCAAGGAAGCGCAGGTGGTGCGTGCGCGCGCCGGCGTGACGGCGAGCCTCGAGGCGCTCGATGCGGCGGGGGTGGCGCTGCGGTGGGCGCGGCACGCGTTCCCGCCGAGGACGCCCGAGCCGGAGGGGTGGCGCGTGCTCGTGTCGCTGCTCGACGTGCTCGATGCGCGCGCGGGATCGCCGCGGCGGGAGCTGGCGCGCGCGGGGCTCGGGATGCTCGCGGCGCTCGGGTACGCGCTCGACCTGGAGCGATGCGTCGTGTGCGGCAGGCCGTGTCCGCCGGGGAAGGCCGCGTGCGTCGATCCGGCGCGCGGGGGGCTGGTGTGCCGCTCGTGCGGCGGGTCTTCCACGGTGCTGCTGCCGGTGACGCGCGAGGCGGCGCGGACGCTGGCGACCGGGGGGAGCGACGTGAGCGAGGAGCAGTCGGAGACGATCCTGGGGATCGTCGACCGGGCCATGGCAGCGCACGCCGGGTTCGAGCGTTAAGGGATCAGGCGGAGCCGTGCTCGACGTCGTCTGCTTCGGAGAGATCCTCTGGGACGTGCTCGAAACGAGCGCGCGCGGGCGCGAGCCGATCGCGCGCACCTTCCGGCGGGAGCTCGGGGGCGCGCCCGCCAACGTGGCGACGGGGCTGGCGCGCCTCGGGGTGAGGTCGGCGCTGGTGGGTGGCGTCGGGCGCGACCGGCTGGGCGAGGCGCTGCTGGAGCACCTGAAGCGGGACCGGGTCGACGTGCGCTTCGTCAAGCGCTTCAGTAACCGCACGGGGCTCACGTTCGTGGTGCGCGACGCGCGCGGGGAGCCCGAGTTCGTCTTCTACCGGCACGACTCGGCGGACCTCGCCATGCGCCCGGAGCACGTGGTGCCGGCGATGGGGCGCGCGCGATGGGTGCTCGTCGGCACGAGCACGCTGATGACCGCGCCGCTCGCGAGGGCGACCCATCGCTTCCTCGAGGTGGCCGAGCGCGCGGGCGCGCGTGTCTTCGTCGACCTCAACGTGCGGGCGCACCTCTGGGACAGCCGCGCCGAGATGCAGCGGGCCATCGGCGCGCTCGCGGAGCGCGCGTCGCTCGTGAAGGCGAGCGACGCCGACCTGCGCGCCGTCGGAGGCGGGGTGCGATGGCTGGAGCGCCATGCGCCGCGTGCGACCTGGCTGGTGACGCGCGGACCGCGCGAGGCGAGCGCCATCGGAGGGCACGGCGAAGTGCATGCGCCCGCGCGACGCGTCCGCTGCGTCGACGCCACCGGCGGGGGCGACGCGTTCATCGCGGGCGCCGTCGCCACGCTCGTCGCGGCCGGGGCGACGCCGGGCTCGCCCGCGTGGGGCAACGCCGACGTCTGGCGCGTGGCGCTTCGCGCGGGCCACCTCATGGGCAGCAAGGCCGTGTCGCGACCGGGTGCGGTCGCCGGCCTCGTGTCGCTCGGACGCGTCCGTGCCATGGTGCGCGCCGTGAGGAGCGTCGCGCCGTGAGCAAGACGAAGGACCCGCGCTTCAAGCCGGTCGCGATCCGCTCGCCGCGCGGAGCCCGGACGACCGAGATCGACTGGGCCGACGGGCACAAGGCGGTCTACCCGCACGCGATCCTCCGCGGCTACTGCCCGTGCGCCACCTGCCAGGGGCACTCGGGCGAGGTCCGCCTGGTCGAGACGCGCGACGATCAGCTCGAGCTCGAGGACATCACGCCGGTCGGCGGCTACGCGCTCGGGCTCAAGTGGTTCGACGGCCACGACAGCGGCATCTACAGCTACGCGTACCTCCGGTCGCTCTGCCAGTGCGCGCAATGCAAGGACAAGGGGTGAGCGAGGGCGCGACCGCGGGCGCGGCGCGCGGCGCCGAGGAGCGCGCGCGTCTGGTCGGACGCGCGGGCGTCGTGGGTGCGGGCACGCTCGCGTCGCGCGTGCTCGGCCTGGTGCGCGACATGGTCATCGCCGCGGTGTTCCCGCTCGGCGCGACCGACGCGTGGTGGGTCGCGTTCACCATTCCCAACGCGCTTCGCTCTCTGCTCGGCGAGGGGGCGGTCACGAGCGCGGTCGTCCCGGTGCTCTCCGAGAAGCTGGCGAAGGAAGGGGACGACGCGGCGCGCAGCTTCTTCGCGCGCGTGCGCGGCGTCTCGCTCGTGGCGCTCGCCGTGGTCACAGTGCTCGGCATCGTCTTCGCCGAGCCGCTGACGAGGCTCTTCGCGGGCGGCTACGCGCCCGCCGAGTTCGCGCGCACGGTGGCGCTCACGCGCGCGGTGTTCCCGTACATCTTCTTCATGGGGACGGCCGCCCTCGGCATGGCGGCGCTCAACGCGAACCGTCGCTTCGCCGTCGCGGCGTTCGCGCCGGCGCTGCTCAACGTGGCGCTCGTCGTGTTCGCGCTGCTCGCGTACTACCTGGCGGAAGGCGACCGCGTGCAGTGGCTCGCGTGGGGCGCGCTGGTCGGCGGGCTGCTCCAGGTCGTCGCCCAGTGGCCGGCGCTGCACCGCATCGGCTACGCCGGGCTGCCGAGGTTCGCCCTCGATCCCGACGTGCGCAAGGTGCTGCGCCGCATCGCGCCGCTGACGTTCGGCATCGGCATCTACTACGTGGATCTCGTCATCGCGCGCCGCTTCCTCTCGGGGCTCGGGGAGGGCGCGCAGAGCTGGTACTCGTGGGCGATGCGCCTCTGCGACTTCCCGCAGGGCATCTTCGTCATGGCGCTGTCGACGGCGGCGCTGCCTTCGCTCTCGACGCTCGCGGCGCGCGGCGAGCGCGACGAGCTCGCGAAGACGTGGGCGCACGGCATGGGGCTCGCCATGTTCGTGGCCATCCCGGCGAGCGCGGCGCTCGTCGTCATCGGCGAGCCGATCGTCGCGGTGCTCTTCCAGCGAGGGAACTTCGACGCCGTGTCGACGCACGAGACGGCGCGCGCGCTGCTCTGGCAAGGCGGCGCCATCTGGACGGTCGCCGCCGTGAGGCAGATCGTGCCTGCGTTCTACGCCCTGGGTGACACGCGGACCCCGGTCGTCGTGAGCGCGATCGACCTGTGCGCCTTCATCGCGCTCGCCGTGACGCTCAAGGGCCCGATGGGCCACGTGGGCGTCAGCGTCGCCGTCGCCGGCTCGAGCGCCGTGCAGATGCTGCTGCTGCTCGCGGGCCTGCGCTGGCGGATGGGCACGATCCGGGGCGGCGATCTCGCGCGGTCGGTGTGGCGCACGCTGTTCGCGTCGGTCGTCGCCTCGGTCGCCGGCTGGGGAGCAGCGCGCGTCGCCGGCGGCCTCGGCGCGATGGCCGCGTTCGCCGCCGTCTATCTCCTCGCCGCGTGGGGCCTACGCTCGCCGGAGCTGAGGGAAATCGGCGGCGCGCTATCACGTAAGGTGAGACCTGCACGATGAAAGAGCCGAAACCCGAGACCCGCGTCGTGCACGCCGAGTTTGTCGCCGGCGCCGTCGAAGCCTCGCAGCTGCCGCCGCCGACGGTCCTCGAAGTCGCCTTCGCCGGCCGATCCAACGTGGGCAAGAGCAGCATGCTCAACGCGATGATGCAGCGACGCGGCCTCGTGCGCACCAGCAACACGCCCGGTTGCACGCGCCAGCTCAACATGTTCGACCTGCGCTGCGCCGACGGCCTCACGCTCCGCTTCGTCGACCTGCCCGGCTACGGGTGGGCGAAGCGCTCGAAGGCCGAGCGCAACCAGTGGCAGTCGATGATCGAGGGCTATCTGCAGACGCGCGCCGGCCTGCGCGCCATCGTGCTTCTCGTGGACGTGCGCCGCGGCGTGGAAGAGGAGGAGCAGCAGCTCGTCGACTTCCTGCGCGAGCCGCGCAAGACGAGCGACCCGAAGCCGCTCGAGGTCATCCTCGTCGCGACGAAGATCGACAAGCTCGGCGCCGCAGGCCGCAAGCCGGCGCTCGAGGCGGTGCGCAAGGGCGCGCGTGGGCTTCCGACCGGCGCGTCGGCCATCGGCTTCAGCGCCGTCACGGGCGACGGGCGCGAGCAAGTGTGGGAGCGCATCCGCCGCGCCCTACTCTGAGACGGGCACGAAGTAGACGACGGGGCAGGACCTGCGGTACGCGCCCCGCGGTCGCTCCAGCGTGAACGGCTGCTCCCACGCCGGATCGACGTGCGGCGGATTCGGCTCCGTCCCGATCCGGTTGTCGCCGATCCGCCCGAAGT
>DATJYG010000145.1:0-7007 GCA_035499695.1 Polyangiaceae bacterium | reverse complement strand
CGGCGGGTTTTCCATCGACGGCATCCATGCGGCAGCTCCCCTGGAACTCGACGCCGCGGTCGATGAACACGGAGGGGGAGTGGAGGTTTCCCACGATCTTGCCCGGAGCGTGCACCTCGATGCTCGTCTTGGCGCGGATGTTCCCGTGCACGGCGCCGCCACGCACGATGACCGTCGCGACGTCGATCTCGGCGTGCACCTCGGCGCCCTCACCGATGATGAGCGTGTCGTCGCTCCGGATCTCGCCCTTGAACGAGCCGTCGATGCGGACGCGGCCCTCGAAGTGGAGCTTGCCCTCGAAGTGCGTGCCGCGGCCGAGCAGGGCGGTGATCTCGGTGGCCGGGAGCTGCTGGTCCATGCGCGGGGGCGTACCAGGCTGAGGGGGGTCCGTCAAAGAGCCGGCAAGGCAGAGGCGAGCCGGGGTAGAACGGAGGCCCGAATTTGGTCCGTCCGCGCGCGGCGTGCTCTAATTTTCGCCATGGTGAGGATTGCGCGCGCCGCCGTGGTTTGTGCGGCGCTTGCCGTGGCTCCGGCGCTGGCGATGGCGCAGGGGGCGGGCCCGGCGCCGGCAAGCTCGGGGGAAGGCGCGCCGGGTGCGCCTGCGGACACCGGCGCCGCCCCGGCTGCGTCGAGCGCGACCGTCATCCCGGCGACGGGATACGGCTGGTCGACGGCCCCCGCACCCAAGCATCACGTCCGCGCCGTGCGTGCGTCGAAGGCGCAAGGGCCGGACGCGGTCATGCCGGGCTTCGAGATGCTCGCCGACGGGTCGAGCCAGCTCTACGTCGAGCTGACCAAGCCGGTGCAGTACGACACGAAGCCGAGCCGCGGCGCCATCGTCTACGTGCTCAAGGGGGCGCACGTCGACAAGCGCAACAACTTCAACCCGCTGGTCACCGTGCACTTCAACACGCCGGTGACGAGCGCTCGCCTGGTGCCGCACGGCAAGGACCTGTGGTTCGTCGTGGACCTGAGGGCCAGCGTGCAGCCGACCGTCACGATGGATGCGGCGAAGGAGGGCGGCGCCATCATGCGCATCGCCTTCCCGAGCGGGAGCTACCTGCCGCTGCAGAAGATCGCGCCCGCGCCCGCTCCGACGCCGCCTCCGGCCGCGAGCGGCGCGCCCGCGCCCGCGCCTGGACCGGCGCCGCAGCAGTAGCGTCGTTCGCCGTCGCCTTCTTCGCCGCGAGCGAGGCGGCCGCGCAGGAGCAGCCGGCGCAGCAGCAGCAGGCGCAGGCGCCTGCCGAGACGGCTCCGCCGCCCCCGATTCCCGTCGCCTTCGGCGCGGACGAGGTGAGCTTCGACGTCCGCGACCGCGCGCTGGTGGTCACCGGGCACGTGCACGTCGACGAGCCGCCCTTCCACCTGACGAGCGACCGGCTGCAGCTGCGGCGCGTGCCCATCGGCGTGACGCTGGAGGGGCAGGGGAAGCTCGCGTTCTGTCCGTGCCTGGGCGAGCCGCTCGCCGTGCGCTTCGACGGGGCGACGGTGGCGCCGCCGCACGACGTGATCCTGCGCGACCCGGTGCTCGAGGTGTTCGGCGTGCCCGTCGCGTGGGCGCCGGCGTTCTGGCTGCGGTCGGCGGGGCGAGTCGGCGTGCTGCCGCCGGACGTCGCGTGGCGCGGCGGCGACGGGCTGTTCCTGGGGGAGGGCGTGCACGTGCCCTGGGTGAACGGGGACACGCAGCGCGGGCTCGACCTGCGCGCCGGCGCGTACGTCTCGGGCGGCGCCGCCGTGGACGCCGACCTGCGCACGGCGACGAGCGACACGCACGTGAAGTGGGACCGGCTCCACACGGACGACGGCGTCGGGCTCGATGCGCACGGCGCAACCAGCGTGGCTGCGTGGGACGTAGACGCCCTGCGGCGGCAGCGCGCCGTCGTCGCGACCACCGACGTGGAAGCGGCCGCGAGGCCCTACGACCGCGCCGAGGCGAACGCCGCGTGGCGCGGGGACGGGTGGACGTTCGCGTCGGGCGCGCGAACCGCGGCGCTGCGCGGGGGCGACCTGCTCGACCTCGGCGTGGGCGGGCCGATCGCCACGGCGAGGCGCAGCGGGGCGCTCGGCGGCAGCGTCGGCGCGTACGACGTGGGGCTCGAGGGTGGCGCCGTCAGCGGCGAGGGCACGGGCACCACGACCTTCGCCCGCGCGGAAGGCGGCACCCTTCTCGCTTCGCGCCTCGGGCCGGTGGGCGCGACGCTCGCGCTGCGGGGCATGGGCGACGTGGCCGACGACGGCTACCGCTCGGGGCTCGATGCGGCGGGGCAGGCGAGGGCGACCCTCTCGCTACCGTTCGCCCGCGGGTACGCGTCGGCCGATCCGGACGACCCGTGGGTGCACGAGACGGAGCCGCGCATCGAGGCTGCCGGCCTCGGGACGCACGCGAGCGACGTCCTCGTCGTCCCGGCCGGTCGCGGGATGGTCGTGCCCGACGGCGGCGCGTGGGTCGCCGACGCCGGCTGGCGCAACGCGGTCGGCCGCTGGGGCACGCGCGACGCCCTGGAGCTCGATGCGTCGGGCGGCGCCGTGGGCGATTCGCTCGCGACGTTGGCGGCCCTGCGGGCGCGCGCGAGCGCATCGGGCCGCTGGGTCGCCCTCAGCGCCGACTTCGCTCGCACGCTGGGTACGCAGCGCTCATCCGCGAACGACGGAGGCGCCTTCGTCGCCCGCATGCGCGTCGGGCCCGCCACGGGCCTGCACCTCGCCGTTCACGCGGCCGAGCGCGACGGCATCGACCCGCTCGTCGCGCGCGCGCTGGTCGACGCCCCGCTCGAGCCTTCGAGCGGCTTCCTCACGACGTACGGGTGGACCGGCGGCGCGCGCCTCGGCATCCCCCTGGGCACGCGCGTGACGGCCCGCGGCGGCGCCGACGTCGACCTCGACGCGCGTCAACTCGTGGCGGCGCTCGGGGCCCTGGAGCTTCACGACCCGTGCAACTGCGTCGTCGTGCGCGCCAACGCCGCCCACCGAATCGGCCGCGAGGGAATCGACGTCTGGGTCACGGTCGACATCCCGCGCTAGTATCGCCGCCCCGAGACGAGGACGAGGACCACATGAAGGGCGACCCCCGCATCATCGACATGCTCAACGAAGTGCTGACCGGCGAGCTCACCGCCATCAACCAGTACTTCCTGCACGGCAAGATCTGCCTCAACTGGGGCTACGACCACCTCGGGAAGAAGATCTACGAGGAGTCGATCGACGAGATGAAGCACGCCGACAAGCTCGTCGAGCGCATCCTCTTCCTCGACGGCCTGCCGAACCTGCAGAAGCTCGGGAAGCTGAGCATCGGCACCAACGTGGTCGAGATCCTCAAGAACGATCTGGCCTTCGAGCTCGGGACCGTCCCGCGTCTGAACCAGGGCATCCAGCTCTCCCGCGACGCCGGGGACAACGGCAGCGAGGATCTCCTCACGCACATCCTGGTGGAGTCCGAGAGCCACGTGGACTGGCTCGAATCGCAGCTGGAGCTCGTCAAACAGGTGGGCGAGTCCAACTACCTGGCGCAGCAGATTCGCTCGTAGTCACGGCCTCTTGCGTGCCGTCGTGAACGTAGCGCATCGGTGGGCTCGCTGGACTTTGATAATGGTTTTCATTATAGTGTTCGGCAGAGGGTAGGGATGTACGTCTGTATCTGCCGCGCGGTGACGGAAGACACGGTCAAGGCCGCCATCGACGCCGGGGCAGACACGGTGGAAGCCGTCACGGGCGCCTGCTGCGCGGGCGACGACTGCGGCTCCTGCCACCAGGTCATCGAGGAGATGATCGAGGCGCGCACCGGCAAGCGGCCCGAGCGTCGCATGCTCCCGGTCGTCCGCGCCGCCTGACGTGGGGGCTTCTAGATCTCGGTCTTCGCGCCGGGCCCGCCGCACAGCCTGTCGACGAGGTACGAGGCGACGTCGCCCGGCTTGGTCCCCGGGCCGAAGCCCGCGTCGAACCCGAGCTCCAGGGCGAGCTGGTGATCCACGCGCGGACCGCCGAAGAGCAGGATCACGTCGCGCCGCCACCCCTCCTGGTCCAGCAGCTCCACGAGCGCCCGCCCGTTCTCCTTGTGGCAGTTGCGCTGCGTGATGACCTGGCTCACGAGGATCGCGTCCGCCTTGAGGGCCCGCGCCCGCGCCGCGAGCTGCGCGTTCTCCACCTGCGCCCCCAGGTTGTAGACCTCGAACCCCTTGTAGCTCTCGAGGCCCTTGTCCCCGGCGTAGCCCTTGTAGTTGAGGATCGCGTCGATCCCGACGGTGTGCGCGTCGCTGCCGGTGCACGCGCCGACGACGACGATCTTGCGCGCGAGGCGCGCCTTGATGCGGTGCTCGATCTCCTCGCGCGAGAGGCTCTCGGTGCGCACCTCGGGGACGTCGATCTCGGACACGTCGACCGCGTGCTTGGAGTGCCCGTAGACGACGAAGAACGAGAACCCCTCGGCGGCGGGCTCCATCGTGGCGACGAGCGGGTCCTGCAGGCCGTGCATCTCGGCGAAGCGCTTCGCCGCCTCGCGTGCCTTCGCCCCCGGGGGGAGCTCGAGCACGAAGGACAGCTGCACCATGCCGTCGCCTTCACGGTCTCCGTAGGCGCGCAGGGGCTTGCCGGGGGCGGTGGGGTGCATGCTCAGGTCTGGTGTTCGAGTCCGAACTCTACGAGCATGCGGACTCTAGGCGCTCCGTTCCAGTGCGTCGAGCAGGGGGTTGCAGTAGTCGCGCGTGCGGTCGAGCACCCCCGCGTAGCCCTTGCCCCCGGTGCGCGTGCGCTTCACGTCGGCGAAGGCGCCGCGGCCGATGGCCTCCCAGATGCTCTCGCGCTTCACCTCCTCGAGCAGCTCGAGCGCCTCGTCGAGCACCTGGATCGCGCGCTTCGCGACGATGCCGTCCTTCTTGAACTCGATCTCCTCGCCGAGGTGCTTGGCGGCGCCGTACACGTAGCGCGTCGCCTTGAGGGCCAGGTACCGGTCCATGAGCAGCGGGTTGTGGATCGCCTCGCTGAACATGCCGAGCAGCTCGATCGACTGCTTCGTGGTGATGCCGACGAGGTCGAACATCGCGTCGTGCACGTGGGCGAAGAAGATGTCGCCCGTCTTGTGCTTCGTCGGCGGCATCCACTTGATGGGGTGCCTGTCGAAGATCTGGCGAATGAGCTGCGCCTGCGCGACCTCGAGGAGGAACGAGTCCTCCAGCCACGGGTCGATCTCGTAGGCATGGCCGAGGCCCATCTGCTCGGGGCGCAGGCCGGCGCGCAGCGCGAAGGCCTCGTTGATGAACTGGCTGGTGAGGACCGTGTGCGCCTTCTCCACGGCGTCGGCGGTCGTGAGGTAGTTGTCCTCGCCGGTGTTGATGGTGATGCCGGCGCGCGCGATGAACCGCCGCGACACGTACTGGTCGACGAAGGTGCGGCACATGTTGATGTCGCGGAAGAGGATCCCGTACATCGCGTCGTTGAGCAGCATGTCGAGCCGCTCGACGGCGGCCATCCACGCGATCTCGGCCATGCAGAGGCCCGACGAGTAGTTCGTCTGCTGGATGTACCGGCTCTGCTCCCGCGTCGCCTCGTCGAGGGAGCGGCGGATGATCTTGAAGTTCTCCTGCGTCGCGAAGGTGCCGCCGTAGCCCTCGGTGGTCGCGCCGTGGGGCACGTAGTCGAGGAGCGACTGCGCGGTGGCGCGGATGACCGCGACGATGTCGGCGCCGGCGTGGGCCGCCGCCTTCGCCTGCACCGCGTCGTCGTAGATGTTGCCGGTCGCGACGATGACGTACTTGAGCGGCGTCGGGCCGAGCGCGACCCGCGCGCGCAGGGCGTCGCGCTGCGTCCGCGCCTCGTCGATGCGCGCGATGGCCGCCGCCGTGTGCGTGCGCAGCGCCTCGCGCGCGGCGTCGGGCCCCGGGCCGCCCTCGCCGCGGTCGATCTCGGGGGCGAACGCGATGCGCTCGGCGGCGTCCTGCACCGTCTTGGCGCCGGCGAGGAGCGCGCGCCCGAGGAAGAACGCGATGCCGCGCCCGAGCACGCCCGCCTCGCGGTAGCGCTCGACCGCGGTGTTCACGAGCGGCACGCCCTGGTCGTCGACGCCCTCGGCGCCGTAGGCGCGCAGGATGGTCCGCTCCACGCCGACGGTGGTGTGCGCGTCGATGTACCGCTGCACGTCGTCGGCGATCTCGGCCGCTATCTCGCGGCACCGCGCGACCTTGCGGGGATCCATCGGAACGGTGGCCATTGGAAGGCGCTATCTAGCACCAAAGACTGGTTTTAACCGCAGAGGCGCAGAGAGGAGAGGAGGCCGCAGAGGGTTTGTTGTGGGTCCACCCCCAGCTCTCTGCGGTCTCCTCTCTGCTCTCTGCGCCTCTGCGGTTAAATCACGTCGTTAGCGCCACGAGCGCATAGGCAATGAAGCCGATCGCAGCGACGCCCTGCGTTACCCGAGCGCGCGCCGCGGCGTCGCCCAGCCACGCGAGCCGCACGAGGGCACCCAGACTCGCGATGGCCGATGCCGCGA
The DNA here is from genome assembly GCA_035499695.1 of Polyangiaceae bacterium. GTDB lineage: Bacteria > Myxococcota_A > Polyangia > Polyangiales > Polyangiaceae > Palsa-1150. Next base: position 529 of record DATJYG010000145.1, on the reverse strand, counting down.
GGGCGAAGAGGAGCCAGGGCGCGGGGGGTGCCTGATCGTGCAGCGCCTCGAGCATCGAGTCCGACGTCACGTGCGGACCCGTGGGATCGCGGCTCGCTCCGGCGACGCGGGCGAGCGCCTCCTCCGACTGGGCCCGGCGCCTGGCCCAGCCTGAGCCGGGCGCGCGCGTCGCCATCGCGGCGGCGCGCATCGCGCCGTACGCGAGGAGCGCCGTCTCGTCGTCGCCGCGCGCCTCGGCATCGTGGCCGATGGCCTCGAGGCGCATCCACCCTTGCTCCGGCCACGGGCTCCCCGGCACCAGCGCCTCCGCCGCGCCCCGAGCGTGCCCAATGGCCTCGGGCCAGTCGCTCTTTTGCGTTGCCGCGTCGCAGAGGGCCACTTCGGCTCGCCCGATGGCTACCTCGCGCACGGTAACGATCGCCACCAGGGCGACCACCGTGAGTGCGACCACGCTCAGCAGCCGAGCCATCGCGCGCGCCTCGTCATGCGAAGTCGCGCTTGCGGAAGATGAGCGCGCTCGCCGCGAGGA
>DATJYG010000144.1:0-6993 GCA_035499695.1 Polyangiaceae bacterium | reverse complement strand
GGAAGATGGCGTCCGAGGCGAGGTCGAAGAGGGCCCGGAAGCGCTCCTCGCTGCGTCGAAGGGCGTTTTCAGCCGAGTGCCGGCGGGCGTCGGCGTCGATGACGTCGAGCGTGAAGCTGATGTCGTCGGCGAGCGTGTGGAGGAGGTCGAGCTGCGGGCGATCGAAGCGGCGAGCCTCCTCGGCATAGATCGCGAGCCAGCCGACGACGTGCCCACCACGCCGGAGCGGCATCGAGGCGGCCGAGCGGTATCCGCGCAGGCTGGCTTGCGCGCGTCGCGGCCCGAACGGCGCTGGGGGCTCGGCTTCGACGTCGTTGACGACGAGGGGCTCCCCGTTCGCGAGAAAGCGCGCGATGAGCGAACGATTGTCGCTCGACTCCTTCAGACCCGACTCGAGGATTCGGACATATCCGTCCTCGAAGCCCGCCCAAGCAGCCACGCGGGCGTGTCCGCCCCCGGGCTCGATGAGGCCCACCCAGGCGAAGCGGAAATGCCCGTGCTCGACGGCGATGCGGCAGGCTGCGTCGAACACCTCGCGATCGGTCCGCGTTCGCAGGAGCTCCTTGGTGATGGCCATGGCCACCGACTGCACTCGCTGCAAGTGGACGACGGGAAGCTCATCCGTGCTGGCCGACACTCCCGCGGTCGAATCGAACCCGCTCGTCATTGTGCACCGGGGAGAATGGGCTTCGGCGACGCGCGTGACAACGGCGTCTTACGGATGCGCTCGTCGACCTGCTGCCAAGAGCCCAGAGACCGGCCTACACACGGGAAGCGATGTCGACGGCGATTGTCGAGGCCATCCCCGAGACCGGGGCACGGCTCTCGTGGTGGGCACGGACGCGCGCGCGATGTTGCTTCCACCAAGCCGCGGCGTCCGCATCGGCCCATCGCCGGCCGGCTTCGCACCGCGCGAGAGCATCGGAGAGCTCACGCGCGTCCGCGGGACGGTCCCGCGGGCTCTTGGCGAGGCACCACAGGATGACCCTCTCGAGGTCCGACTGGACGATCGCCGCGTTCCCGTTCGTGGTGACGTCGCGCAGTCTCTGCGACGGTGGATCGGGCGGCATCGAGGCGTGGCGGCCGCACACCTCGGCGACCGTCTGCGCCGGAAACACGTCGGTGCCCGTCAGGAGGAAGTACGCCACGCAGCCCACCGAGTAGATGTCGCTGCGCGCGTCGATCTGGTCCGGCGTGAGGATGCACTCGGGCGCCATGTAGAGGGGAGTACCCACGACGGTCCCGACCTGCGTCTCGCTCGAGCGTCGCACGGCTCCGTTTCCGGGCTCGACGCGAGGCACCTCACCGAGGAGGGCCGGCGCGTCGATCTCCTTCACGAGGCCGAAATCGACCACCTTGAGGACGTCGCTGACTTCTGCACGCTCGCACAAGATTGCATTGGCGGGCTTGACGTCGCGATGAATGAGGCCAATCCGGTGCGCCTCGAACAGGGACGCGCACATCTGCTTGACGATGTGGATGACGCGCTCGGCTGGCTGGGCTCCGAACTGATGCACCAGGTCTTCGAGCGTGATGCCGTCGAGATACTCCATGGCGTAGTAGAAGACGCCTTCCGGCGTGCGACCGTAGTCGTAGATCGCGATCGTGTTCGGGTGCGTGAGCCTGCTCGTCAGCTGCACCTCGCGCTCGAAGCGCGCGATGCTCTCGCGCCCCGCGCTCGCCTCGTTCAGCAGCTTCACGGCCGTGGGTCGGCGAAGCATCGCGTGGCTGGCGCGGTAGACGACGCCCATGCCTCCCTCTCCGATCTTCTCTTCGAGCGTGTACTGCCCGAGCCGCATGGCGTCCGTGGCCTTCTCGCGCAGCCTGAAGATGACCCTGGAGGCGAGCGTCGCGCTGGCTGCGCCGAGCACACCCCACGTGCCCGCGAGCCCGGCGTAGAGCGCCGGCGGCAGGTTGAAGTCGTAATGCGGCGCGTGGGCGTGGGCCGCGTAGGCGGCCACGATGGCAGGAACGACCGAAGCCAGGCTGACGAGGGCCGTGCGCCCGCCGGTGCTCGGGATGACGATCGCTCGCATGACGAGGATCACCGTGATGCCGAGGATGATGTGGAGCTCCGGGCGCTGGACCGCCGGCGAGTAGAGCGTGATGCCGGAGAGACAGGCGGAGGCGCACACCGTCGTGATCGCCTCGAGCCACTGGAGAAAGGCGACGCTGCGAGGCCGCCCCCGCGCGAGCAGCCACATCACCCCGAACGCGGCGCCGCACGAGAGCATCAAGAGATTGAACGGCGCGATCCAGTCCGACCAGGTGGCGAGCGGATGGAGCATGGCGACGGCGTTGGCCGTCACGTAGAAGAAGAGGAGCAACCCCAGGAGGGTCCGCCCGAACATGGCGGCGCGCTCTTGCAGGAGCGAGCGTAGCTCCTCCGAATCGCGCGGAACGGTCGCAAGAGCGTACGTTGACCGGGCCACTGCTCCTCCAGGGTACCCGCGCTGGCGCGGATACGGGTGCGTCACGTCGCTGGTAGTGGGGGAGAAGAACCGGGCCCCCGGCGTACATACGTCCAGCCGGGAGAACCAGAATGATCACGTCCTTCGATCGAGCGGCCGGCCCCGTCCGACTCGCCGTATCGATCTGCGCCCTGTTGGGGCTGCTCTTCGTCATGACCGGATGCGGGGCGCTGGGCGCCATGGCCAACCCCAAGGTGGCCTGGGCCATCCAGGATCCCGCGCCGATGTCCGTCGTGGTCCGCCGCGCCGACGCCGCCGAGGCGACGGCCAAGCAGGTGGACCGCATCCTGACCGCGACCCCCGCCAGCCCCGACGCCGACTGGCTCCAGAAGGTGGGCCCGAAGCCGGAGGACGCGGCGAGCGAGGTGAAGGCCATCAAGGGCGAACCGATGTACGCGAGGTCGCAGGCGCGCGTCGTCCCCGCCGAGGTCTGGGCCCGCATCCTGGGCGACATCCAGAGCACCGGCGGGAGCTCGCCGAACCTGCTCGCGATGATCTCGAGCGACCTCGCTGACGCCTACGCCGCGATCTCCGCCAAGGAGGCCGACATCGCGGACGTGAGGGCGCAGCTCGAGACGGAGAAGGCGGCGAAGGACGCCGGGGACGTGAGCGACGAGGACAAGAAGGAGCACGAGAAGACCATCGACGAGCTGGACGACAGGATCTCGAAGATGGAGGACGAGGTCGAACCGCTCCGCAAGAAGTTCCTCGAGACGGCGAAGGACGCAGCCCAGAAGGCGCAAGCGAACGCGTGCGACGCGGTGGGTCCGGTGCTCGTGAACCTGCGGCAGGCCGTCGACGACGCGAGCATCGCGGACGGCGCGGCGGCGGTGCGCTACCCGCTCGCCCTCAAGTCGCTGCCCGACTCGGTGATGGAGGTCGTGCCCGTCATCGTGGCCGACATCGTCGAGGAGCAGACGGGCAAACGGCCGACCATGAACGGGTTCAAGCCCGACGTGAAGCTCGACGGGCTGGACGTGAAGCTCACGCTGAACGGGTTGAGTCAGGACGACCTCGGCAAACTGAGCATGGGCGATCTGACGACGGAGGCGATCTCGCGCACGAAGAAGTGGGTGGGCCACGCCGTCACGATCATCGGGGCCGTGTCGGCCACGAAGGACCGGCTCTCGTTCGAGCAGGACACGCTGGACGCGCTCCTCGATGGCTTCACGGCCGGCGGCTGGAAGAAGACGGCCGCGGCGACCATCCCGGCCGGGGATGATCCGAAGGTTGCGAGCGCCACGCCGGCCAAGCCGCGCGCGCACAAGGCGGTGTCCGTGGCGAAGGTGGGTGTCACCGAGGCGCAGCCGGCGAAGGCGGCCGCCCCGGCCCCGAGCAAGACGGACAAGGCCACCAGCGCGACCCCGGACAAGCCGAGCACCGACGCTCCGCCCGCAGCGCCGGCGCCGAGCGCGGCGGTCGAGGCCCCGGCGCCGCCGCGGCAGCTCGCTCCCGGCATGCCGGCCGTGTGCGCCACCTATGCTGCAGCCGCTTGCAACGACCCGAGCCTGCCTCCGGAGATCGACCGAGACGAATTCTGCGCGGGCGTGTACAGGCGCGTGAACGGCTTCGCGACGGAGGCAGACCCGGCCAAGACCTGCAAGGCGCTTCTGAAGGGCATGACTCCACAGCGCCGGACGCGCTACTGATCTCGCTCGTCTACCTCGCGCTTCAGGTCAGGCAGACGGTTGAGGCGTGGAAGGTCGCCTTTGCGTCCGAAGCGTCGCAGACTTCGTAGTCGACATGGGCGAAGAGGTCGTCGTCCCGTTCGCCGCGGGTGCCGCGCACGCCGTGAGCGCCGTCCGCGGCATCGTGATCGCGTCGTCCATCCTCTCGCTCCGGGCGCACGGATACTACGAGCGCTACGTGGAGCGCCTTTCCGACGAGTACCGCGATCGAATCCTCACCGCGATCGCAACGGATTGGCTGGGCGTCGACGTCGTCATGGCGCACTACGAGGCTTGCGAGACCCTCGGCCTTGCGGCGCCGGTCCAGCGGACCATCGGCGAAGAGGTCGGCGACCGAGCGCAGAAGACGTTCTTCGGCTTCCTCATCCGGTCCGCGCGCACCGCGGGCGTCACGCCGTGGACCGCCTTCGGCTATGCGCATCGCGCGCGTGAGCGCATGTACCAGGGCGGCGACGTGAGCGTCGTCAAGGTCGGGCCGAAGGAAGCGCGCCTGACGTGCACCGGCTTGCCGTTCGTGCGCATCCCCTACTTTCGCCACGGGTTCATCGGTGTGCAGGCCGCGGGGCTGCGGCTCTTCGCGTCGAAAGTGTACGTCCGGGAAATCGTCGAGCTCGGGACGGACACCACGTTGGTCACGGCGGTCTCGTGGGTGTAGCGTCAGCGCTCGATGAACGAGTCTGCCGCCCCCGCGCTTCCGCATTGCAAGTGCGGCACCGATCGCACCAGCAAGTACAGCGTGGTTCACCGCGACTACAGCTTCGTGCGCATCCTCTACCTGCTCTGGGGCGGGACCTCCATACCGACCAAGGTGTCCTTCGCGTGCGTGAAGTGCGGGGACATCTTCGACTCCTCTACGCGCGAGTCCGTGTGCCGGCAGTACACCATGTGACGCCGAGCATGGCGTCCTTCGCCTCTCGCACCCCTTGGAGGATTCTTCGGGCGTGAGCGTGGAAGAGCGCCCCCGCCGGGGAGAGCCGCATCCCTCTTGGTGTGCGTCGAAACAGCGACACCTGGAGTTCGTCTTCGAGGAGCCGAATCTGTCGGCTGACGGCGGGCTGTGCAACGTGCAGCTTGCAGGCTGCTCGGCCAACGTGCTGTTCCTCGGCGACCGCCACGAAGTACTCGAGCTGAGCGAGACTCACGTCAGTCAGGCTAGCTGATTTGCGCTCGTCAACTGCAGCCGCCTGAAGCGAGATCCAAATGATCTTGGACGTCGGCCGCCGCGGGGCGCATACGCGCCATGGCATGGTCGAGATCCTCAGCAACGCCGAGATCGAACGCATGCGAAAGGCCGGCCGCGCGGCCGCCGAGACGCTGGCGTTCGTCGGAGCGAGAATCGGGCCCGGCGTTTCGACGGCCGACATCGATCGGTGGGTGCGCGAGCACACACGCGCGCTCGGGGGCACACCGAGCCAGCTCGGCTACCAGGGCTTCCCCGCTGCGGTGTGCACGAGTCGCAACAACGTCGTCTGTCACGGCATTCCGAGCTCCGAGGAAGCCCTTCGGCCGGGTGACATCGTGAACATCGACGTGACGACCTGTCTCGACGGGTTCCACGGTGATACCTCGGCTACCTTTGCGATCGGGGACGTTGCGCCGCCGGCGCTGCACGTGATCGACGCCGCCAGGCGTTGTCGCGATGCAGGCATCGCGGCAGTGCGCGAGGGCGCTCGGCTCGGAGACATAGGGGCTGCGATCGAAGAGCTCGCTCGGACGCTGGGCTGCTCCGTCGTGCGCGACTTCGGCGGTCATGGGATAGGCCGCAAGATGCACATGGATCCGCACGTCTCCCACGTCGGTGTGCGTGGCGCCGGTCTTCGGCTGCGCGCCGGGATGGTCTTCACGATCGAGCCGATGATCAATCTCGGCGGGCCCGACGTACGCGTGCTCGACGACGAGTGGACCGTCGTCACCGCCGACGGCTCCCTTTCCGCTCAGTTCGAGCACACGGTCCTCGTGACGCGCGACGGGGTCGAGGCTCTCACTGCTCGCGTACGCTAGGTCGCCGGCGCCCGCGCTGACGCGGAGTCTCCTCGAATGACGCAATGCTGGTAGCCTCGCGGGCTCTAGGCCGGGAGGGTGGATCCGGTCGTCTTGCGCCGCTTCTTCGACGTCGCCAACCTGCTCGCGCCGCCGACGGCGATGCTGTCGCCCGCGATCGCATGGCGGGTGCTCCTCGGCGGTAGAGGCGTGTCTCGGGAGAGTCCGGCGCAGAAGCTGGGCGCAACAGCCGCACCGGCGTAGTGGCGTCGACCGGCGCTGCGTGTGAAGTTTCAGGGGCGATGGCGCGTCCAACCGGGGCACGATGAACCGGCTGATTGTCGTGGCGATCGGGCCGGCGCTGTTCGGCCTCGGTTGCGCCGGTTCGAGTAACGGCTCCTCCTCGGGAGGTCCTCCGGACAGAGCGCCCTGCGGTGGCGTGGTGGCCGAGTCGACCGGAGCGGTCCGGCTCGCCTCCACGCCTGCGTCCCAACCGATCGCGATCGCGGCGGACGCCACGAACGTGTACTGGACGACGTACGGAAGCGATCCAAGCCAACCCGGGCTCGTGTTGAAGGTGCCGGTGGTCGGAGGAACGCCGACGACGCTCGCGACGGCGAGAACCGCCCGGGTCATCGCCGTGGACGCCGCGAACGTGTACTGGGGCGACACCGAATGCAACTTCACCGGAGGCATCTGCGCCATCATGAAGGTGCCCATCTCGGGAGGAGCGGCGACGACGCTGGCCGCGTTGCAGTCCATGCCCGTCGGGATTGTCGTCACGTCGGACGCCATTTACTGGGCGGACTCCGGTACCGGCAGTGGTCGAATCATGAGCCTCCCTCTCACGGGCG
>DATJYG010000143.1:0-10103 GCA_035499695.1 Polyangiaceae bacterium | reverse complement strand
CGCGTGCAGCGCGTCCTCGACGCGAGCCTTCTTCTCCTTCATCTCGGTCTCGGTCGCCGCGCCGACCTTGACGACCGCGACGCCGCCCACGAGCTTCGCCAGGCGCTCCTGGAGCTTCTCGCGGTCGTAGTCGCTGGTGGTCGTCTCGATCTGCTTGCGGATCTCCTCGATGCGGCCCTTGATCTTGCCCTTGTCGCCCGCGCCGTCGACGATGGTCGTGTTGTCCTTGTCGAGCGTGATGCGCTTGGCGCGACCGAGGTCGCTGATCGTGACGTTCTCGAGCTTGAGCCCGAGCTCCTCGGCGATGACCTGACCGCCGGTGAGCGTCGCGATGTCCTTGAGCATCTCCTTGCGGCGGTCACCGAAGCCCGGCGCCTTCGCGGCGGCGCAGTGCAGCGTGCCGCGGAGCTTGTTGACGACGAGCGTCGCCAGGGCCTCGCCCTCGATGTCCTCGGCGATGATGAGCAGCGGCTTCTGGCTGCGCGCGATCGCCTCGAGCACGGGGAGAAGATCCTTCATGTTGCTGATCTTCTTCTCGCTGATGAGGATGTAGGCGTCCTCGAGAACGGCCTCCATGCGCTCCGGATCCGTGACGAAGTAGGGGCTGAGGTAGCCGCGGTCGAACTGCATTCCCTCGACCACGTCGAGCGTCGTCTCGGCCGTCTTGCTCTCCTCGACGGTGATGACGCCTTCCTTGCCGACCTTCTGCATCGCCTCGGCGAGCTTCGTGCCGATCTCCTTGTCGCCGTTCGCGCTGATCGTGCCGACGTGCTCGATCTCCTTCGGGTCCTTGGTCTGCTTGGCCATCTTCTTGAGGCCCTCGACCACGGTCTCGACGGCCTTGTCGATGCCGCGCTTGATCTCCATCGGGTTGTGGCCCGCCGCGACGAGCTTGCTGCCCTCGCGGTAGATCGCCTGCGCGAGCACGGTCGCCGTCGTCGTGCCGTCGCCGGCCACGTCGCTGGTCTTGCTCGCGACCTCGCGCACCATCTGCGCGCCCATGTTCTCGAAGCGATTCTCGAGCTCGATCTCCTTCGCGACCGTCACGCCGTCCTTCGTCACCGTCGGCGAGCCGAAGCTCTTCTCGATGACGACGTTGCGGCCCTTGGGGCCGAGCGTGACCTTCACGGCGTCCGCGAGGGCGTTGACGCCCGCGAGGATCAGGTTCCTAGCGTTCTCGGTGTAGACGATTTCCTTGGCAGCCATTGTTCTGTCCTCTCTTCACTTCTCGATGACGCCGAGAATGTCGTCTTCGCGAAGAATCAGCCGCTCCTCGCCGTCGACCTTCACCTCGGTCCCGCTGTACTTGCCGAACAAGATCCGGTCGCCCGCCTTCACGTCGAGCTTCCGGACGCTTCCGTCCTCCAGGATCTTGCCGTTGCCCACGGCGACGACCTCACCCTCGATCGGCTTCTCCTTCGCCGTGTCGGGGATGATGATCCCGCCCTTGGTCTTCTCTTCTTCCTTCACGCGCTTGACGATCACGCGGTCATGCAGCGGTCGAATGTTCGACATGTCGTTTCTCCCTGTCGCCCGCCCGGCCACGGCCGAGAGGGACGATTGTTGGCACTCAGCTCTGGCGAGTGCCAGTTGCCGGGGCGCAAGGTAACCGCAGCCCAGATGCAGTCAAGGGGTCTCGGCCCATGTTCTAAGTGGGCGGAACAACATGCGGTTGCGCCTGGGAGGGCGGACTGATCGCCTGGCTAGCACTCGAGCCATGCGCCTGCCAGGCAGCGGTCGCCGGGTCATGCGAACGCAACGTCACGAAATTGCGAAATGTCGTGGATTCCCTTAGCAAATAAGTGAAGGAATGATGGCGATCCTGCCGGCTTCTTCGGTCCAGGGGTTCTTTCACGAAGTAGTCGAAGACGCGATCAAGGCGCGCCGCGTCGAAGCCACCGAGGGGGCGACGCGGTACCTCGTCGCGGTCCTCGCGGATTTCGCGCACCCAGACAGACGCGCCGAGGAAGCGCTCGAGGGGCCGCTGACGCTGCTGCTCGACGAGGCGCTTCACGTGCCCGACGCGGCCGAGCGCTTCGAACGCCTGCGCATCCTCGGAGACGGCGTCCTCTACGGCTGCGGCTTCTTCGGCGAGGCCTTCGAGGCGCGCGGGGTCGACACGAAGTACCTGCATCAACTCGGCACGCGCGCCTACGGCGCGGCGAGCTCGATGCTCCGCGCGAGCCAGCAGGAGGAAGCACCGGACCTCTTCGGTGAGCTCGCCGAGAAGTTCGGCGTCTTCGTGGAGGTCGTGGCCGAGGTATCGGACGCGACCATCGCGATGGGCACCGAGAGCCCGAAGGGCCTCCTCAAGATGTACGAACGCTGGCTCAGGACGGGGAGCGAGCGGCTCGCGAGCGCCCTCACGTCGCGCGGAATGATGCCGACGCGAGGAACGAGGGGCGTCATCCAGTGAGTCAGCGGCATCTCGCGGCGAGGGTCCAGGGCGGGCTCGAGCGCCTCTATGGCCTCGAGCGCGTTGCCGACGTCGAGGACTACCTGAGCGACGAGGGCGCGCCGCACGAGCGCGAGGCGCTGCTCGTTCGACTGGCCGAGGACGGCGCCATCGAGGTGCGCCTCTGCCTGCCGGCCATCCAGCCGGACGCGAGCCTGGACGCGATCTGTCAGGTGATCGAAGGCGTGAGTCACTTCGTCTACGTCGTCGAGCGAGCGCGGTTGCAGCGAGAGACGACGCAGCTCGAGCTCGAGCTGCAGGCCGAGGTCGACAAGTGGGTGGTGCTCGCCGAGTCGATCGGCGCCTTCGACGCCGAACGCAGTGCCATGCTGCGCGAGCGCCTCTACGAGCGCGTCGCCTTCGAGCACGACGATGAGACCGAGATGGGCCAGCGATACCGCATGGCCAACGAGGCGGCGCACCGGTTCGTGCGACGTCTGGAGCGCGAGTATCTATCGGCCGCGGGACAGAGGCACTCGGAGCTGCGCGACGAGCTGCGGCGCTTCTTCCACGAGGGGCAGGAAGAGAAGCTCCGGCTCGGTCGCGCGGCTTGAGGGTAACGAGTATTCTCGGCCTGGCTTGCGCCTGGACCGTGAAGTCGCCGAACGCGTCGATCGCCTCGAGCTGCCGTTCAACGCGCTCGGCATCGACCCGTACGGCGTCTCGAAGTGGCACCTGCGCGTCAGCCTGACGAGCCTTTCGGCGCTCTACAAGTGGTACTTCACGGTGGAGACGACCGGGATCGAGCACGTGCCGGCGCAAGGGCGCGCGATGCTCATCGGCAACCACTCGGGGGGCATCGCCATCGACGGCGCCATGGTCATCGCCTCGTGCTTCCTCGAGATGGATCCGCCGAGGCTCGCGCAGGGGATGGTCGAGAAGTTCCTCGGCCGCTTCCCCTTCATGAACACGTGGACCTCGCGCACCGGGCAGTTCCCGGGGCTCCCCGAGCACGCCGAGCGGCTCCTCGAGGAAGACCGGTTGCTCATGGTCTTTCCGGAGGGTGCGAGAGGCACGGCGAAGCTCTATCGCGAGCGCAACTCGCTCGTGGAGTTCGGCACGGGGTTCATGCGCCTCGCGCTCAAGACGAAGACGCCCATCGTGCCCTTGGCCGTGCTCGGCGGGGGCGAAGCCTTTCCGACGATCGCGAACGCGTACAAGCTCGGGCGCCTGCTGGGCGTGCCCTACGTCCCGCTCGTCGCCTACGGGCTGCCCGTTCCACTGCCCGCCAAGGTCCAGATCCAGTACGGCCCCCCGATGGTCTTCTCCGGAAGCGGCAACGAGGACGATGCGATCGTCTTCGGCTACGTGGACCAGGTGAAGGAAGTCATCGCGAAGATGCTCGCGGCGGGAGCCAAACGGAGGCGCGGCGACGTGCCGCAGCTCGAAAGGTAGGCCCCGCGTGCGCGTCCTCATCCCCGGCGCCTCCGGAGCCATCGCGCGCAAGCTCGTGGTGCGCCTGAAGAACGAGGGCCACGAGGTGGTCGGCATCGACCGCCGCCCCTGGCACGACGCGCCGGTGGAGTTTCACACCGTCGACGTGCGCAAGCGCGCCGCCGAGGACGTGTTCCGCAAGTTTCGCCCCAACGCCGTCGTGCACATGGCGACGGTCACGTCGCTCGTGGTGTTCGGCGAGGAGCGCTACCAGATCAACCTCGGCGGCACGCGCGCCGTCTTCGACCATTCGCGCGCCTACGGCGTCGAGCACTGCATCTTCGTGGGCCGGCACACCTATTACGGCGCCGGCCCCGACTCGCCTCTCTTCCACAAGGAGGACGAGCCCCCGCTGGCGCTCAACGTGTTCCCCGAGCTCGCCGATCTCGTCGCCGCCGATCTCTACGCGGCGACGGCGCTCTGGCGGTTCCCCGAGCTCGCCACCACGGTTCTTCGCATCTGCTACACGCTCGGCCCGAGCGGTCACGGAACGCTCGCGACGTTCATCCGCGGCAAGCGAGTGCCCATGGTCCTCGGCTTCGACCCGCTGTTCCAGTTCATGCACGAGGACGACGTCATCGAGTCCCTCGTCGTGACGCTGGCGAAGCGCCCCAGGGGCGTCTTCAACGTGGCCGGCCCCCAGCCGCTTCCTCTCTCGCGCGTGATCGCCGAGGCGGACCGTACGCCGATCCCGATCCCCAGGTGGGTCCTCGAGAACATGATCGGTCGCTTCGGCTTCCCGAAGCTGCCCAAGGGCGCCCTGACGCACATCGAGTACCCGGTGGTCGTCGACGCCTCCGCCTTCCGCGAGGCCACCGGCTTCGACCACCGCTACGACGAGCTCTCCGCCATCGCCGCCTTCCGCACCGCATTCCCCCGGCCCCAGTGATCCCGCCACAGGCTGACGCGACGGCAGAACGCCAGGCGCCACAGGCTGACGCGAGGAGAGGAGAAGAAGTTCGAGAAGATCAGAAGATCAAAAGCAGTGAGTGTCTGATGGGCCCCACCAACCCACTTCTTGATCTTTTGATCTTCCCGAACTTCTTCTCCCTCTCTCCTCCCGTCTCACTCTGGCGTCCGTCTGCGCCCAGTCGCGTCTTACTCTAGAGCCCCATCAACTTGGCGACGTAGTAGCGCATCGTCTCGGTCGTCCCGCCGCCGATCCGGAAGAGCCTCTGGTCGCGCCACGCGCGGGCGATGCGGAACTCCTCGACGTAGCCCCAGCCGCCGTGGAACTGCAGGCACTGGTCGGCGATCTCGCTCATCACGTCGCCGACGAACACCTTGGCGAGCGAGATCATCTTGACGGTCTCGAGGTCCACGTTCGCCTTCTTGACGTACTTGTCCTCGTTGTAGAGATCGACCGCCTTGTAGGCGAGCGCGCGCGCCGCCTCGAGCTTCGCCGTCAGGTCGACGAACTTGTGCTGCCAGTACTCGCGCTTGATGATCGGCTTGCCGAACGCCTTGCGGTCGCGCCCGTATGCGATCGCCTCCTCCAGCATGTAGCCGCCGCCGGCGACCGCGCTCGTGCACGCGATGAGGCGCTCACTCTGGAAGTTCTGCATGAGGTACATGAACCCCATGTTCTCTTCCCCGAGGCGGTAGCGCTTCGGGATCCGCATGTCCTCGAAGTGAAGCTCGGCGGTGTCACTCGAGTGGTTGCCGATCTTCTTCAGCTTCTTGGCGACGTGGAACCCCTTGGTCTTCGTCGGTACGAGGAAGAAGCTGCAGCCGTGCGCGCCCTGCGCGGGGTCGGTCTTGGCGAGCAGGGTGACGAAGTCGGCGCGCGTGCCGTTCGTGATGAAGGTCTTGGCGCCGTTGAGGACGTAGTCGTCGCCGTCCTTCTTCGCCGTCGTCTGGATCCCGGCGACGTCGCTGCCCGCGTTGGGCTCGCTCACCCCGATCGCCGCGATCTTCTCGCCGCGGATGGCGGGCGCGAGGAACTCCTCCTTCTGCTCCTTGGTCCCGAGGTCGTTGATGACCGGAGTCGCCATGTCCGACTGCACGAGCAGTCCCATGGCGACGCCACCCATCAGGCACCGCGGCAGCTCCTCGCTCTTGGCGACGCTGAACCAGTAGTCGCCGCCCGCGCCGCCCACCTCTTCCGGGTAGTGCGCTCCGAAGATCCCGAGCTCCCCGGCCCTCTTGAAGACCCAGGCGGGGAACACCTCGTCCTTCTCCCACTCGGCGACGTGGGGCGAGAGCTCCTTCTCGCAGAAGCTCCGGACGGTCTGGCGGAACTGCGCGTGCTCTGGGGTGAAGGGGCTCGGCATGGCGATACTTCGTACACGAAACATCGCCCGACGCAAGCCACGCCACCGGCTCTTCCGAGCCAGGAAGGTTAAGTTCGCCGAAGCGGGAAGCGCCGGCAGTCGTCGCTTCCGGCGTTCCCCTTCGGCCCCCGGGACGTGCGGCGAACCGCACGCCCGCGGGCAAGATGTTCGTCGTGATTTGCCACCAGGGGAGATAGCTCCCGGCCCGAAGGCCGGGAGGCAATCTCACGATAGACGTCGACGACCGCGCGGCCCGCCGCCTCCTCACGAGGAGTGGCCACGGACGCGCGCCCGCTACATCCTGGGGCAACTCACAACTCACGCTCGGCGAATCAATCGAGCCAGTCCCCTACGGGACTTTCCCCCCTTCCACGCCTGCAGCTCCCAGGGCTGCTGGGATGCGCGAAGTCGTGCTGGGAATGAGCTCAAACGGCGAGAGCGTGCATCGCGCGCAAAGCCCCTGCGCGCGAAAGATCGAACGAAGCGGGCTTACTTCTTCTTGCCCTTCTTCGCGCCCTTCTTAGCCTTCTTCGCCTTCTTGGCACCCTTCTTCGCAGCCATGGTTCGCTTACCTTTCTCCGCTTTTGCGGATCCCTTGTGCTTCCGTTTCACTCTTACTGCTGCCGGCTTGGCCTTCTTTGCGGACCGCTTGCTCTTTGCAGAGCGAGCATGTGACGCAGCCTTCGCCGGACCTCCCGCCCCGTTGTCAACAACGTGGCGAGGGACTGCTTCTCTCTGGGCCGCCCTCTTCGAGAGGACGTCCACGACCTTCTGATCGAGCGCCTCGAAGTCGAACGGCTTGTCGATGTACTCGTCGGCCCCGAAGAGGGGGCTCGTCGTCTCGTTCAAGCTCTCGCCGATCCCGGTCAGCATCAGCACGCCCGTGTGAGCGAGCGACGCGTCCTGACGGATCTTGCGACACACTTCCCAGCCGCTCATGCCCGGCATCATCACGTCGAGCACGACGAGGTCGGGGAGCCTCTCGCGCGCGAGCCTCCACGCTTCGTCTCCATCGGACGCTTCGATGACTTCGAGCTTCGGCTGATCAATCGCCCGGAGGTGTCGAGAGACGAGCTCCAACATCGTCGGCTCGTCATCGGCTACCAGCACCACCGGCGGCGCTGCATGCGCGTTCACGATCGTGATGATCGAAGAACTTATACGTTGACGTCAAGTTCTCTCTTCATCGACCACGCAATGGAGTGGTTGATGGACACACATCGCGAGGAGCGATCACGTGGTTGGTTCGGGTCCCGTCCCGAACCATCGCGACGTCGATCACTCGTCGATGAACTGAGTCGGCACCTTGTTCGTCGACTCGACGAGCGCCTTCGAGGCGCTCACGAACTTCACCATCGTCGGCATGTGCCCCTTCGTCAGCTTGAGGCGGTTTTGCATCATGCCCTTGGTGGGATCGAGCTGCCCGCGGATGACTTCCTTCCACCGCGCGTAGTTCGCGACGATGACGAACGCAGCGTTTTCAGCCTCTTGGCGCGACACCAGGCGGCAGTCCTTGCAGGTGCCACGCTCGACGTCGAGCCACATCGCCGTGTCCTCGGCGAGGCCGATGGAGGGGTCGGCGGTCACGACCATCGCGACGGGCCCGTGCGTCCACTCGCGATGCGCCTCCTTGAAGATGGGGTTGGCGTTGATCGCGTCCTTGTACGCGGCGCACCACTCGGCGGAGGGGAAGCGGAGGTTCTGGGCCATGGGGTGGAGTGCCATAGCCTATACTCCGGCAAGATGTCGACGCGTCCGCCAGCGCCACCCCTTTCGAGGCCCCGGGTTCACGAGCGGGGCAACAAGCGGCTCGACGCAGTGCTCGACTTCGTGGGGTTCACGGCCCGGCCGATGCCCCTCCTCACCTTGCTGGACGAGGCGCCCCGGCGCATCGCGGTCGTCCTCGATGCCGACGTCTGCTCCCTGTACGTCCTCGAGGGGGACAAGAGCGAGCTCGTGATGCGCGGGAACGTGGGGTTCTCGACGACCGCCATCGGCCAGGTGCGCCTCCGCATCGGCGAGGGCATCACCGGAGAGGCCGTCGAGTACATGCGGCCCATCTCGATGGAGACGGCCGAGCAGCACGGTGCGTACAAGCACTTCGCGGAGCTGGGGGAGGAGCGGTTCCCGGTGTTCCTCGCCGTGCCCATCCGGGGGAAGAACGGACCGCTCGGGGCGCTCGTGGTCCAGAGGAAGGACAAGCCCTTCGACGACCACGACGTCGAGCTCCTGAGCGCGCTCGGGGGGCTCATCGCGGCGGGGGTGAGACACGCCGAGCTGGTGGACGAGGCGAGAGAGAAGAGGGCCCGGCGGGCGGGTGGGGGGACGCGCAAGGTCACCCTGACGGGTCGCCCGGTGATCGTCGGACGCGCCCTCGGCGCGATGGCTGCCATGAGACGCCCTCCCACGAGGCCCAGCGAGCGCAAGCCTCAGGGCAAGCGTGCCGCCGAGACGGACGTGCGCCTGCTCAAGGGCGCGTTCGACGTGGCCGACAAGGCCATCCGGGGCCTCACCGAGCGAGCGACGGCCATCGGCCTCGGGCGCGAGGCGAGCTTCCTCGGGACGTACACCGAGATCCTCGGCGACATGCGCTTCCGTGAGCGCGCCATGGAGCTCGCGCCCGAGGGGCTGGCCCACGCCCTCGCCCAGGTGGCGCGGGACGTGACGCGGACCGCCGTGTCCTACACGCGCGACCCCTATCTAGAGGAGCGCGCCAGGGACATCGAGGACCTCTGCGATGCCCTGACGATGCTCGCCGAGGGGGACAAGAGGACGGTCCTGCCGAGCAAGGCGATCCTGGTGGGAGACACGCTCACGGTGTTCGACCTGCTCGTGAGCGCGCGGTCGCAGCCGGTGGGCATCGCTCTTTCGGAGCGGGCAAGCGGGCCTAGGTTGCGAGCCTTGCTGAAGCTCATGAACGTGCCGGCCGTGGTGGAGGTGCAGGGGCTCTTCCGGTGGGCGTCCGACGGCGACATCGCTCTGCTCGACGGCGATCACGGCCTGCTCGTCATCAACCCGAGCAAGGGCGAGATGGCGAGCCTGCGAGAGTACCGCCGATCTGGAAGGGACTCGGTCCCCAGCCTCTGATTCGGCCCTCGCCGGGCGGGCACCCAAGCGCCTGGGGCGTCGTCGTGTCACCATGCAGACAGTGCAGAGCGCGCAGCAGACGGTAGAGCAGCAGGAACGGGGAGCATCGCGGGTCGACGACGACGGCGACCGGATCAGCATCACCGACGTCCACGGGACCATCGCCCGCTTCGAGATGACCTACGAGCCCCCGTCGGCAGGGGAGAAGGTCAAGTTCGGGCCGCCGCTCAAGACCCGCATCCCGTCGGCGATCTATCTCGCGGCGGCCATCGTCTTCGGCATCGTCACGGCATACGCCTACAACGCCCCGTCGAGCTCGAAGCTCTTCGTGTGGGCCGTCGAGGGCGACCGGATGCGGCCGCTGTCGGTGAGTGTCATCGCCGTCGTGGTGCTCGTGAGCGCGCTGGCGACGGTGATCCGGACTCACATGCGCGGCGTCATCGTGACCGACGACTGGGTCGAGGCACGCTACCTCTACATGACCATCCCGAAGGCCCGCCGCTGGGGGTGGCCCCAGGTGACGCGCATCGTGCTCGATGGGGTGCGCACTGGCTTCGAGCTCTACGACGGAAGCTTCGAGCGCCTGCCCGAGGTGGCCGACGGCCGCGCGCTGGCGGA
This sequence comes from Polyangiaceae bacterium, assembly GCA_035499695.1. Lineage (GTDB taxonomy): Bacteria > Myxococcota_A > Polyangia > Polyangiales > Polyangiaceae > Palsa-1150. Next base: position 236 of record DATJYG010000143.1, on the reverse strand, counting down.
AGCGATCATCCACCACGCGAGCCGGCTGAAGATCGACGTCACGGTGCTGGACCGGACCGGCCTGCCCACTCCGCGCTGACGGCCGAACGAAGCTCGGCGTCGACGAGAAACTCGGCGGCGGTGCGGGCGAGCGCCTTGGCGGCGCGCAGGGCGGCGCTCGTGCCGCGATCGCTTCCCGCAGCCGCAGCGAAGCCGACCTCGTGGCAGAGGGCGGCGCCCTCGTCGACGATCGCCAG
>DATJYG010000142.1:0-4828 GCA_035499695.1 Polyangiaceae bacterium | reverse complement strand
GCGCACGCACCTCATCGTGGCCATGGCGGCCGCGACGTTCATGGTGATCTCGTCCCAGTTCGTCTACTGGCAGCATTACGGCAAGGACGCACCCGTCGAGGTGGATACCTCGCGCATTGCCGCGTCGGTGGTGTCCGCGGTCGGCTTCCTCGCCGGCGGCGCGATCCTGCGGACGGGCATCACGGTGCAAGGCCTCACGACCGCAGCGGGGCTCTGGCTCGTGACCGCCATCGGGATGTGCTCGGGCGCCGGCATGTACGTCGAGAGCGCCGTCGTGACGCTCATGGGCATCGTCGCGCTGACCGTTCTGCGACGCTTCGAGGACAAGGACGATCACCTGATACGGCGCCGTGTCTCCATCGTGCTGGGAGAAGACGCTCGTGACATCACGGCGGTCCTCGCGTCTTTGAAGGCGCTCGGCGCCAAGGTGTCGGACGTCGAGTACGAGAAGCGCCTCGACGACGAGAAGGAGCGCATCCTCGCGACGCTGGACGTGCAGCTCGCGGACACCATCAGCGTTTCGCAGCTGATCGCGGCCGTGGAGGCCGCGCAGGGGGTCCGCCGCGTCGTGGTGCGGCACCACGCGTGAAGCGGACCCCGAGCACCGCCGTCACATGTGATCCGAGCGGTCCTTGGCCGGGAGGGTCCCGACCATCGGCTGCAGGTCGGATCCCGCCCAGGGGAACGCGCTGCCCGAGGGCCACCAGGCCGGCTTGCCCCGCAGGTAGAACGAAGGCGGCAGCGTGTGGTCCGACTTCGAGGGATCCCACTGCACCGTCTTGTTGACCGTGTCGTAGTTCCCGGTGCGGAAGAGCGTGGTGACCGACACGTCGGTGGCGCCCGACCCGCCGATGCCGAGCTCGTAGATGGAGCCCGTGCTGAAGTTGTACGCGTCGTACGTCGTGCTGAGGCCGGCCGTGCCGAGCACGTTGCCGATGGCGTTCATCCCGACGTCCGGGGAGTCGAACTCGATCCCCGCGATGTTGTTGTTCTGCGCCGCCGTCGATCCGTAGACCGGATCGGGACCGGCGAACTGGCTCGACGAGAAGTTGCGGAAATAGGTGAGGTACCCCGCGTTGCCGTGCGTGTCGGTCGCGCCCATGTGCGGCGCGTAGTTACCCTCGATGAGCTCCATGTGCGGGAAGGAGCAGTGGGTGTCGATGTTGATCTCCTGCCACGTGGCCGGGGTCGCCCAGGAATTGTCTGCGTAGTTGTAGCCGACCACGTTTCCGCCGCCGGAGACGTTGAACAGGATCGGCTTGTTCATGAAGCGCACGATGTTGTTCTCGACGAGCATCTCGGACGTGCCGCAGCGGATGACGACGCCGTAGCAGTCGGCGCCGAAGCCGTAGTTGGCCGAGTTGTGGAACCAGCTGTCGCGCACGACGACGCGATAGCCGCCCGAGACGACGACGTGCATGCCGCCGATGGTCCCGTCTGTCTGCACGTCCTTGACCCAGGAGTACGCGGCGTTCGAGATGTCGATGCCGCCGGCCATCTGGCCGTCGTACCCGGGGTTCGTACCGCCCTGCAGGGCGACGCTCTCGATGCCGGCCCACTCCACGGTCGCCGCGGCGACGGGCGTGATCTGGGCGAGATACGGGCTTGCCGCCTTGAAGTCCCAGTGCAGGGGCGAGTCGAGCGTGAGGGTGCCCGCGCCCGTGTCGACGCTCGTGATCATGACGCGCTGGCTCGCCGACCGCTTGTCCACGCGCTTGAAGTACGTGCAGTCGCCCTCGACGATGGTCGAGTCGTCGACGACGTCGATGAGCGCGATCTGCCCCGCCTTGAAGCTCGACGCGGCGCTGCCGACCGTCACGGTCTTCGACTCTTTCGGCGCGTCCGCCATCAGGGGCACGGCCGTCCCGCCGTAGCAGATGGAATCCTTCGACGTGCCGATGGCGAGGACCGACCCGCCGGCAGCGCGCTTGATCGTCGTGCCCATCGGAGCGCCCTGCGACCCGGCGCCGCGCAGGACCACGCCCGACTTCATGTTGATCGTGGCCGACGTGCTGAAGGTGCCTGCGGCGAGCATGACGACCTGGCCCGCGGGGCACGAATCGATCGCCCCCTGGATGTCGCCGCCGGGTTGGACCGTGGCGCACGTCGTGGTTCGCTGCGGCAAGCCGTCGCTGCCGAGCGGCTGACCCGTGGGCGTGTCGGCCAGGATGCCGGGATTCCACTCGGTGACGCGCGAGGGGTCGACGAGCGACGCGGGCGGTCCGCACGCGTCTCCGCACGAGCCGGCATCGCTGCCGCCGCTCGAAGCGCCGCCGGAGGAACCGCCCGACCCGCCCGACGACCCGTTCGACGATCCGCCACTCGACGAGCTGCTGCAGCACGATCCACCACTGGAGGAGCTCTGCCCGCCCCCATCGCCCCCGCCGGCAGATGAGCTGCTCGAGCCGCACGCTGCCTGCAGGAGGGGCCAGCTCGCGACGACGAGCGCCGCCGGGATCACACGAGGCAAGCGCGCGAACCATCGATTCGGGTGAGTCATCGTGTTCCTCCTCAGTCTGGCGACCCTAACAATTCCGGGGGCCCACAGGGAAGACACACCGCCTTTTTCGTAACCGTCACACGACCGCTGAGGCGCGGTGCCCCACTGATGAGCGGTGTCACTGATTCGTCGGCGGAACCACGACGGTGTTGATCGGCTGCACGCTCGCTCCCGCCGGGTACGCGTAGCTCACGAACTGCGAGTAGAACCCGCCCATCTGGTTGTTCGGGTCCTCCGTCCCGCCCGTCGCCGCCGAGCCCCAGGCCCACACGGTGACGCCGAAGGGGCCCTTGCTCGTCATCTCGTGGCGCCCGTTGTTGCAGCCGGCGACCGGTGAGAAGTCGCCGGTGACGAGGTCCACGCGCGTGTACTCGTACTTGCCCGACGTGCCCACCGGCATCCAGCCGCTGACCGGCGTCATCCCGAGGCAGTCGAGCGTGACGTCCTGGAACATGCCGGTGGCGTCCTTCGCGCGCACGAGCACCAGGTCGGTCTCCGGGTACGTCGGGTCGGTGAAGAAGACGTACTGCGAGAGGAACTGCTGCGGCGGCAGGACGTTGACGAACTCGGGATCGCCGCGCCCGTCGGTTTCCGTGGGGTCCACTTGCTGCGATCCGGTCATGTAGCCCGCGAGGTAGAAGGGGTGCATCGCGTCCTGGCTGCGCACGATGAAGGGGCCGTTCGTCGTGAACTCGACCATCTGGCCGACGGTCAGCGTCGTCGGCGCGCCCGCGGGCGCCGCCGGCTCGTAGGTGAGCGTGGTTCCCGCGACCGCTCCCACGAGGCGCCACGGGACGCTCTCCTCCATGCCGGGGAACCGGTTTCGGTAGCGGACGCCGACGTACTCGTTGCCGAGCGCCTTCACCGGCGGGATCTGCTGATGGGCCGCGTCGCACGCTCCGACGCCGATGGGGACGTCCATGCACGCGTTGCCACCCCAGACGCCGACGGGGTTGTCCGACTGGATCGGGCTACCGACGAGCTCCGTGTCCTGGTTGAAGTGAAGCACCTGCCCCTTCTGGAGCGTGTAGGTGGTGGCCATGCCTTGCGCGGCGCCGGCGACGCCCGTGCCCGCGGTGATCGCGACCGTCGGCGCGATGGTCACGTGCGTGTTGTTCGTCGCCGCCACGATGTCGAGCAGCGGATCGTTGGCCGCGCCGGCGGCGGCCGTCTGGTAGGCGTCGACCGCGATGTAGTTCGTGTCCCACGCGGTGGTGGGCAAGAGCAGCGTGGCGCTCGTGATCGCGCTCACTCCTCCGCCGTACGGGAAGATGTCGTACGCGACGACCGGCGCCGTCGTCGAGATGTGGAAGGCGCTGCCGATGGACGTGCCGTGGGGCGCCGCGTCCATCGCCGTGACCGCCGGCGTGATGCCCGTCGGGCAGGCCGGCTTGTAGATGGCCTGGGCGCCGAACTGCGCGAGAAAGAGGATGGCGATCTGGCCGGGCTGGAGCTGACCGTTGGTGAGCGGCTGGTAGGTGATCGATTGCCCCGTGCCCTGCGGGATGCGCGCGAACGCGAGGCCGTTGAGGGCCATTCCTCCGTAGTCCACGTTGATCGTGACGGGGCCCGTCCAGGTGTTGGCCAGGAAGGCCGCGAAGCACGCCCCGGCAGCGTACGTCGTGTCCGGGTTCACGCTGTAGTAGTCGCAGCCGACGCTGCTCTTGCTGGCCTGAGCGGCCTGGCACGCGGGCACGCACTTGCCGCCGGCGCACCCCTGGTCGGAGGGGCACGTCTGGATGACCATCCCGTTGCAGAGGACGTCGTGCAGGTCGCTCGAGCACGACATCGTGGTGCAAGTCATCGACGAGCCGTCGCCGAGGATCATCGGAACGTCGCCGCCGCCGGTGTCTTGCGGGCCGGCGCCGTCGTTGCCGACGGCTGCGTCCGTCCCCGAGTCGTCGGACGAGAAGCCGCTTTGCTTCGCCGAGCTGCCGCAGCCGAAGCCCCCGTTTCCGAGAGCGAGCGCGCTCGCGATGACGAGCAAACCCCAAGCAAGGGTCCTTCGCATTGCGGAAGGATGATCCCAACCGGGCACATGTCCAATGTCGTCGTATATTTTCACCGTCTCAAGCCCCGGTCGCGTGCTCTGCGAGTGCTACGGCGACGACCGACGGCGGCTTCCCCCGCAGCGTCACATCGTCGATCCGATGAGCCTCTCACGCGGCACGGCACGCGGCGTGTACCCGGGAGGGCATGCGCCTTCGCCTCGCTGCTCTATCCGCGGTTCTCGCCGCTGCGCTCGTCGCGGCGTGCGGCGCACGCGCTGATCTCGACCCCTACGGCGTGCCGGTCCACAAGAGCGCCGCTCAGCAACGCTCGGCTGGT
>DATJYG010000141.1:0-17478 GCA_035499695.1 Polyangiaceae bacterium | reverse complement strand
GATGACGTACTCGCGCCCGATCTTGGCGCCGATGAACCCCCAGCCCCACCCGGCGGTCACGCGGCCGAAGATCAAGTTGATGGTCACGGTGTCGATCGCCTGGCTGAAGATGGTCGACCCGGTCGACCGCAGCCAGAGGTGGCGTGACTGCGTGATCGCCTTCCAGAACTGGAACACTTGGATGTCGAGGAACTGCCCCACGAGGTAAGCGACCATCGACGCGACGAAGAGCTGCGCGCTGCCGCCGAAGACCTTCGCGTACTCGCTCTGCGTGAAGTAGGTCGAGCCGTCGACCGGCATGAGCGTCGTCACCTGCAGCAGCACCCACGCGAGCAGGGCCATGTAGAAGCCGAGCATCGTGAGGAAGCGCGCCCCGCGCCTCCCGTAGAAGTCGTTGACCACGTCGGTGAGCAGGAAGGTCACCGGGAACGGGATGATCCCCACCGAGATGGGCCCGAGCGGCGTGCGGATGATCTTGCCGCCGATGACGTCGCCGAGCAGCAGGCACGCGACGAAGATCGCGCACATGTAGACGAAGAGCTTCTGCGACGCCGCGAAGCGCGTGAACGCGGACGCGGCGCCTCCCTCGGGTGCATGAACTGCGGGGGCGGCCATCGGGCCGCAGCATACGGGGCTCGATACGACTCAGCGAGCGCTCAGCTTCATGCAGGCCACGAGGCCGTCGGTCGTCTGCGAGGCCATGCCGCAGCGGTACTTGCGCGGCGTCAGGCTGTAGAAGCACGACTGCTCGAAGCGCTCGAACGTGCCCTTGCGCGCGAGCTCCTCGGCCCAGCCGGCGCGGAACGCGGCGCGCTCGGCCCTGTTCATCGCCAGGCCCTGCTCGCTCACGTACTCGTCGGCGTAGAGCTCCACGATGTGGTCGCGCAGGTCGAGACACGCCATGAGCTTCTGCTCTTCGCTCACGAAGCCGGGGCCCGGTCCCTCGTGGGTCGCGGCGGTTTGGGTCGGGGCGCGCGAGGCGCAGCCCATGGCCATGAAGGCAACCACGAACGCGAGGGCACTACGGCGGATCATCTACTGCTATCCACCTGCAATCAGTGTGCACTGCGGCGGCTCTGTTCGCCACGCGCGGTGCGTCGGAACGCTACCGCTGCGGCGCGGCTGTCCCGTCCCTCGCCGGGGAGGCTCCGACCGTCGGCGGCTTGGCGTTCCAGAGGGTCGCCACGAGCAGCCCAGCCATGGTCGCGGCGAAGGCCCACCACGCGGTGGCGCCAGCCCAGCCGTGCCGCGCCCGCAGGAAACCGGTCACCACGTCGCCGCTGAAGGCGCCGACGTGGCCCATGAAGTCGACGAACCCGGCGGCCGCCGCCGTCGCCCCGCGCTTCGCGAAGTCCTGCGCCGCCGTCCCGACGAGCAGGATGTGGGCGCCGAAGATGCCGAAGCCGGTGAGGGCGATGCACACGATGGTGGGTCCGGTACCCAGGGTGACGACCCACCTGTAGGCGATCGTGAGCACCGCCACCGTGACCGTGAGCAGCGCGGCGACCGGTGCCCGGCGCGACTGGAAGAAGCGATCGGTCGCCCAGCTCGAGACCAGCACCCCGGCGGCGCCCGCCAGGCCGAAGACGGCCGTCTTGCTCGCCGCCCAGAGGGGCCCCGTGTGCTGTACCTCGGCGAGGTAGGTCGGGGCCCAGTCGTAGAAGCCGTAGCGCACGGCATCGACGCCGAACAGGGCGAGGGCGAGGATCCAGATGCGGCCGTTGCCCACCGTCGCGACGAACGAGTCGCGGAGTGTGAGCCGCTCATGGTGCACGCCGACGGTGCCCGCGGACGTCTCGGGTGGCGACTCGCGCAGCCGCAGTCGCGTGTGCGCGTACGAGAGCCCGAGCAGCAGCGAGGGGACGACGAACGCGACGCGCCAGGCGCCGTGGGCCGCGTCGAGCATCGCGCCAACGGCGAAGACCGCGACCGCGGAGCCGAGCGTGTAGCTCGTTCCGAGGATGCCCATCGTGCGGCCGCGGTGCTCGACGGGGAACCAGCGGGCCGCGATCTTCACCGTCGGCGGCCACCCGCCCGCCTGGAACCATCCGTTGACGAAGGCGAGCCCGCACATGACGTACCACGCCGATACGCCGGGCACCGACGGCGCGACCAGGAAGAGCATCGTCGCCACGGCGGAGCCGAGCATCCCCACGCCGAGGATGCGCTTCGCCCCGAAGCGCTCCGTGAGCTGCCCGTTGAAGAACTGCCCCACCGCATAGCCGAGCTTCAGCGCGCCCAGCACGAAGCCCATCTCGATCGTCGTGATGCCGAGGCTCTTGCCGATCGACGGCACCGCAGGGCCGACGTTGTTGCGGCAGAGATAGAAGCTCCCGTACGTCGCCCACAGCACGAACAGCGTCCGCGCTCGAGCCGCCGCGATGTCGCCCGTCTCCGCTCGCGTCGCGACGGTCATGGCTCACGCACGATAACCGAGCCGCAGCTGGAACGTTGGTTGCGACCGCCTGAGGACCATGAAACCTCGACCGCTTCGCACGACGGCTTTCATCGCGTTCTGCATCGCGAGCGGCGCATGCGCGTCCGGCAGGGCGCCCGCTCCGACGGCAGTGGTACCCCGCAGCGATACGGCCTCGCGGCAGCCCGGCCGTACGCCGCCGATCTCGGACACCTTCGTCGTCGCCGTTCTGCTGCACGAGCTGAGCTCCGACGCGGCCCTGTCGCACGAGTCGATGGGCATCAGCTCAGTCGGCGGCGTTGTGACGTTGACCGGGACCGTGTCGAACCGCCTCGCGCACGATCGCTCGATCGAGCGCGTGCGGCTCGTCCGCGGCGTGCGTGCGATCGTGGACCGCCTCGAGGTCGCGCCCATCCCGAGGCCGGACTACGAGCTCGAGTTCGCGGTCGCCGGCGCGCTCGGTCACGACCCGGTGACCCTCGGGCAGCGCATCGCCGCGCAGTCGCGCAGCGCCGTCGTGAGGCTCATGGGCGAGGTCGACTCCAACGCCACGCGCCGCGCCGCCGAGGCCGACGCGCTCGGCGTCCCAGGCGTCGTCGACGTGGTCGACGACCTCGCGGTCTTCCCCGGCCGCCGCACCGACGCGCGCATCGGCGACGAGGAGACGCGCGTCCTCGCCGACGATCCGTGGCTCGAGACCTCGGGCCTGCGCCTGCAGGTGAGCCAGGGCGTCATCCGCCTCACGGGCCACGTCCGCACCGGCGCCGAGCGCGCGAGGGCCGAGGGCGACGCGCACGCCGTGTCCCCCGAGGGAGTCGACGTGCACAGCATCACGATCACCGGCGGCTACGACGACGGCACGCTGCGCGGCGGCGACGTCCCCGCGTACAGCGACGAGGACATCGCCCTCGCGCTCCGCGAGGCGTTCGCACGCGACCCGCGCGTGCGCTCCTTCGTGCCGTCGATCGACGTGAAGGACGGCGCCGTGGCTCTCTCGGGCCACGCGCCGACGAAGGAGGTGGCGATCGCCGCCAGCGAGGACGCTTGGAACGTGCTCGGCGTCACGCGCGTACGGAACGCCGTCGAGACCGACCCCGAGACGAGCCGGTCCGACGGCGGAGTGACTTCTCTACAGGCTCACTGATTGGCGGCGCCGCGCTCGATGGCGATGTACCGGGACTGGTCCCCGCGCTTCACGCGCAGCAGGACCGGCTTGTCCGCGGGCGCGGCCTTCACCTTTGACCCGAGCTCCGACGCCGTCGTCACCGGCTGGTGGTTGACCTCCTCGATGACGTCGCCGCGACGCAGCTTGCCGTCGGCGGGGCCGTCGCTCTGGACCCGCGCGACGATGACCTGCCCGTCCTCGTCGGCGACGGCGATGCCGAGCGACGACGGCTTGGCGCCCGGCTCCGCCGGCCCGCTCTGATCCTGCTCGTTCTGCGCCGTCTCCTCCTTGAGCGCCGCGAGCGTCACGGTGACGTTGCGGGAGGCGTGGTCACGCCACACCTGCAGGGTCACGTTCGTCCCGGGCTGGTGCGGCGCGATCATGCGCGGCAGGTCCTCCGAGTGCGGCACGGCCTGTCCGTCGACCGAGAGGATCACGTCGCCCTCCTTGAGGCCCGCCTTCTCGCCGGGGCTGCCGGGCTCGAGGTGCTCGACCATCGCGCCCTTGGCACGGTCGAGCCCCACGGCCTTCGCGAGGTCCTCGTCCATGCCCTGGATGACGACGCCGAGCTTGCCGCGCTGCACGTGACCCGTGGCGATGAGCTGGGGCAGCTCGGTCCTGACCGCGTCGATCGGGATGGCGAAGCCGATGCCCTTGCCGTTGGGGTTGATGGCCGTGTTGATGCCGACCACCTGCCCGTGCAGATCGAACAGCGGACCGCCGCTGTTGCCTGGGTTGATGCTCGCGTCGGTCTGGATGAAGTCGTCGTAGGGCGTCGCGCCGATGACGCGGCCCTTGGCGCTGACGATGCCCATCGTCACCGTGTCGCCCAGGCCGAAGGGGTTGCCGATGGCGACGACGTACTCGCCGACGCGCAGCGCGTCGCTCTTGCCGAGCGAGACGAGCGGCAGGTCCTTCGGCGGGTTCTCGAGCTGCAGCACCGCGACGTCCAGGCGCGTGTCCTTGCCCACGACCTTCGCGCGGAACTCGCGGTCGTCCGAGAGCTTCACCTTCACGGTGGTGGCGCCGTCGATCACGTGGGCGTTGGTGACGACGTGCCCGGTCGCGTCGACGATGAAGCCCGAGCCGAGGGCCTGCTGCTTCATCACCTGGTCGCCTCCCTCGTCGCCGCCGTTGCCGCCGTTGCCGCGCGGCATGGGGCGCATCTGCCCGTTGGGGCCCTGCCCGAAGAAGGGAAAGAGCTTGCCGATGTCCGGCATCTGGCCGAAGTCGAAGTTCGACTGCGGCATCTTCATCTCGGTGACCGTCGTGATGTTCACGACGGCCGGCTTCACCTTGGCCACGAGCGTCGCCACGTCGGGCGTGCCTGGCAGGATCGGGGGCGTCGCGAAGGGAGCGGGCGTCTGGGCCACGCTCTCGCCGGGACCGGCGGCCGATGCCGAGTGCTGGCAACCGGTGCCCAAGGCGAGGGCGCCGGCGCCGAAACCGAGAGCGAGGGAGGCGAGATGGACGAGCTTTGTCGAGGTCATGGCGCCCTTAACAACAAAGGAGCGGCCGCTCGATTCCCGGGGGGGTACCCCTCAGTTCCGGTCGGTGGCGTAGACAATTTCCCCGAGGCGCGCCTCATCTTCCGCCGCCGCCTCGCGCTCGGCCTCGACCGCCTTCGCCTCGGTCTCCAGGTCCGCGAAGCGCCAGCGCGTCTTGCCGCTCTCCTGGATCTCCACGTCGCCGCCGAGGGCGACGAGCTCGCGGTCGACCCTCTTGCCCGGCGCCGCCTCGCCCGTCGCGGTCTTCCACGCGGAGGCGACGGCTTCGTCGGTCACCGGCTGCTTGCTGCGAACCCGGTCGAGCACAGTGCGCAGCACCGCGAGGCGCCCCTTCTCCTCGGTCGCCTTCTTGGCGCGCAGCGGCCGCAGGATCGCGCGCCCGATGGGCAATAGGAACAGCAGCGCCGAGCCGATGAGCGGCACGAGGCCGAGCGCGATGGGCGTGCCGAAATCGTGCAGCTGGTACGGGTAGCGATCGAAGAGGTGCGTGATGCGCTCGATGGTCATCCCGTTCTGGATCGCCCACCACCCCATGGCCAGGTTGAAGCCGTTGAGCGCGGCGATGAGGAAGTTGGCGGCGCCCGGGTTGCCCGTGAGCGGCGGCAGCGGCTTGGTGCGCGTCCACGCGGGCGCCGGCTCGGGCTCGCGCGTGTCCTCCGCGGTCCGGCGGATCTTCTCGAAGCGGTAGACGATGCCGCCGTCCTCGCTCACGTCGACGTCGCCCTCGTAGTCGAGCATCAGGCGCGCCATCATCGGGTCGGCCTGCTCGCGCGGCAGGCCGGTGACGCGCATCACGTCGGCGAGGCCGATGCGCCCCTTGCCGGCGCGGATCGCGGCGAGCACGAGGCGCTCGTTCTCGCGCGCGTCCACGGGTGCGAGCGACGGGCCGAAGAAGAAGCGGTTCACGCGCTCGTAGAGGGGCACCTTCGGCTCCTCGCGGCGCTGCCGGCGCTCGCTCCATCCGCCGTACGACTGCCCCGCGCCCCATCCCGGCGACGCGTAGTACATGGAGAACGGCGAGAATGGGTGGAACGTCCAGAACAGGGCGTCGCCGATGACGCGGAAGAAGACGTAGAAGAGCGCGCCGCCCGGGAAGCCGCCGCGATCGCGCGAGCGCGAGTCGCCGCCCTGCTGCGCGAAGGTCAGGCCGATGAGGAGGGCGAGGAAGATCGCCGCGTACCCGACGAGCACGATGGCCACCCACGCGCGCACGACGAACCGCAAGGTGCCCATCGCGGCCTTGCCGATGGCGCCGAAGAGGCGGGCCGCCGCGTCGCGCGTCTCCCAGGGCTTCGTGAAACCCGTCGGAAAGACGTGAACGAGGTCCCCGTCGTTCGTCACGCGGAGCTGCCCGCGGTACTCGCTCGAGAGCCACGTGAGGCCAGTCTCGGCGTCGCGCAGGGCGAGGCCCGTCTTGGCCGCAACGTCGGCAATCGTCAGGGGATTCTTGGGATCGACCTTGCCGCGAATCGCCTCAGCCGCGGCCTTGGCGTCCATGAAGGTGGGCGCATGCTCCACGGCGCGCAACATAACCACGCGGGGGCCCGGAGCCAGCTAGAGTAGGTTTGTGCGCCTCGGCCTTCTCGGTCCCAGCAACGGCGACTTGGCTGGGCTGGCCCGTGCTGCCGGGTTCCTCCTCAACAGCGTGCGCGTCACGCGCGCCATCTACCTGGGCGCCGACGACGCGCTCGAGGAGACGGTCGGGCTCTGGGCCGAGTCCCTCGTGGGCGACGACGTGAGCGACGACGGCATCTGGGAGCGCGCCTTCGAGGTCGCCGCGATGGGCAGCACCGAGCAGATCGACACGTTCCTGCGCAACGAGCGGGCGAGGCTGAGGCTCAAGTCGCTCGAGCGATTGCCGCTGCAAGAGCTCCGCGCGGTCGAGATGTTCGGCGACCGGGTGGCCGTGCTCATCCACGACAAGGGGCTGCTCGACGAGGAGGACATCTTCTCGGCGACGTTCCTCGTCTACGGAAAGAGCGACTCGCCGCTCGTGAAGAAGATCGGCCCGCGCTGGTTCCTGACCCCGGGGCCGCTCGGCGACGTGCCCGGCGGCGTCATGGTGCTCGACGACTCGGGCGACGAAGTGGTGGCGACGCTCTACGACGACATGGGCCAGGTGCTGCGCAGCGAGCCGCTGCCGGCGGGGCGGGCCGCGAAGCTGAGCGTCCAAGGGTAAATCAGCTAGCCTCGGCGGACCGTGAACGTCGCGGTCTTCGGAGGCAGCTTCAACCCGCCGCACGTGGCGCACGCGCTCGTGCCCCTGCTCGTGCAGTCGACCCACGGCGTGGACCGCGTGCTCGTCGTGCCGACGTTCCAGCATCCGTTCGCGAAGGACCTCGCGCCCTACGACGACCGCGTGCGCATGTGCGAGCTCGCGATGGACGGGAAGCGCGACGTGGAGATCTCGCGCGTCGAGGAGGAGCTCGGCGGCGAGAGCAGGACGCTGCGCACGCTCGAGCACCTCGCGGCGAAGCACCCGGACTGGCGCATGCGACTCGTGGTGGGCTCGGACATCGTCGCCGAGGCGCCGCGCTGGTTCGGGTTCGACGCGATCCAGAAGCTCGCGCCGCTCATCGTGCTGCACCGGGCGGGGATCGACGCGCCGGCGGCGGGCAAGGTGCTGCTCCCGGAGGTGTCGAGCACGCAGGTGCGCGACGCCATCGCCCGCGGCGCGTGGGGCGACATCGAGGAGCTCGTGCCACGCAAGGTCATCGAGTACATCCGCGCGAAGAGGCTGTATGGCGCGCCGGCGTAGGCCCCCGCTGCGCGTCTTCATCTACGGCGCGGGGAAGCTGGGCACGGCGCTCGCGCGTGCGCTGAAGGCTGCCCCCCCGGCGAGGGACGGGACAGCCGCGAAGGTGGCGGTGCGGCCCGCGCGCAAGGGCGTCCCGAGGCGGATCGACGCGGACGTCGTCGTCGTCGCCGTGCGCGATCGCGACGTGACGCCGACGGCGCAGGCGATGGTCGGGGTGGTCGCGCGCGATGCGGTCGTCGTGCACGTCGCGGGCGCGCTCGGTGCCGATTCGCTCGCGCCCCTGCGCGGGCACTGCGCCGGCGTCGCGCAGATGCACCCGATGATCTCGTTCGCGTCGAAGCGATACGCGCCGGGGCTCGCGCGCGGCAACGTGCACGTCGCGGGCGATGCCGCGGCCGTGGCGCGGGCGCGGAGGATCGCGCGGATGCTCGGCATGACCGCGCGCACCGTGAAGGGGCTCGACACCGTCGCGTACCACGCGGCGGCCGGCCTCGTGGCGAACGGAGCCGCGGCGCTCGCCGCAGTGGGCGCGCAGCTCCTCGAGCGGGCCGGCGTCGCCGCGAAGGACGCGCCGAAGATGCTCGGGCCGCTTCTCCGGAGCGTCGCCGACAACGTGGAGACGCTCGGCTTCCCCGAGGCGCTGACGGGCCCGGTGCGCCGTGGCGACGCCACGGGCGTCGCGAAGCACGTCGCGACCCTGCGGGCGAAGCTCCCGGAAGCCGTGGCGCTCTATCTGGCCGCGGCGGAGGCCCAGCTCCCGCTGGCCCGCGCCATCGGCGACGCTTCCGCCGCGAATCTGGACGCGGTCGCCGCGACCATCGCCTCGGAGAAGTCGCGGTAGAGCTCGGACCCCCGGGCGGGGCGGCTCGTCGACGTGACGAGGGCCTCCGTCACCGCGACGAGGCGCCTCGTTACCCTGAGCAGGCGCTCCGTCGTCATGACGGGGCGGTCCGTCGTCATGACGAGGCGCCCCGTCATCGTGACAAGGCGGTCCGTCGCCACGACGAGCCGGCTCCTCACCGTGACGAGGCGGCTCGCCATGGTGACGGGGCGCCTCGTCATGCTTGCGATGCGCTTCGTCGCCGCGCTGACGCACCTCCCGTGCATTCCCTGACGCCCGCTCTGTGTCGCCCGGAAAGTGCTGACGTTTCGCGCGATTGCTCACGGTCGGGTCGAGGCACGGGCCCTGCTGTGCGGGCAGGGCTCCTTCGCAACACCGCAGTACCCCGTCGTGACGTCCGCAGCGCAGCTCTGGAAGAACATTGCACACGTCGAGAAACATCTGTTTTCCCCGAGGAAATCGGGCAGCCCAGCCTTGACTCCGACCCTTGCGAAGGTACCGTCCATGACCCTGGTGGCTCACCCGCTTTCCCCGCCGCGCGTGCCGGGCAGCGCTCCCGGCAGTCGCGAGGCGGCTTCCGCTTCTGCGCCTGTCCGCGGCTTCGTCGAGCTGGACGATCGCGTCTGCGGTGGGCTCGCGGGGGTCGTGGTGGTGCGGGCGCCGTCGCAGGAGACGTGCGACGCGATGGGCGCGCACGTGGCGCGTCGCGCGGTGGCCGCGGGGATGTTCGCGATCGAGACGCGCGCGCGCGGCGGCTCGCCGCTCTGGCGCGACGTGGCCTCGAGGCTCGGCGTCGACGTGCTCCCGAGCGACCCGCCTGCCGCCGCCGATGCGATCGCGCGCGTGGCGGCGATGCGCAGGGCCATCGTGGTGGCGCCCATGCCGCACGCGGGCACGTGGGACCGGGCGGTCGCCGCGGAGCTCGCGGCGCTGGCGACGGCGCCGTCGGTCGTGCTGCTCGCGCCGGACGCGAGGCCCACGGAGGACGTGGCGGCCGACGTGTACGAGATCGGCGCGACGCTCGCGCCCTCCGAGCGCCAGCGATGGTGGACGGCGCTCGCCGAGTCCGCGCAGGCCGAGGTGGCCGAGGACTCCCTGGCGTCGCTCGACACGTGGTGGTCGAACGCGCGCGGCGCATCGCTCGCGCGCGGGGCGACGGACGTCGCGCTCGGGGCCGACCCGGAGCGGCTCATCGCGGCGATGGCGCTCGCGGCGCGCGCGTGGCCGGTGGCGGACGTGTCGTTCCTCGGGTGTGACGAGGCCGCGGTGGACGCGGTCGTGCGGGCGGGAGCGGCGAAGGTTGCCGGCGGATGGATCGCCCTCGAGCCGGCGTGGGACGTGCGCGCCGAGCAGCTCGCGGGCAAGGCGCCGCGCGAGCTCGCGCGCCTCGTGGCGCGGTCGATGGCGGCTCGCTTCGAGCACGACGCGTGGGCCCAGGCGCGCGCCGCCGAGCTGCTCGTGCGCGCCGGGATGACCGCCGAGGCCGACGAGGCGCACGTGAGCGCGCTCTCGCACGCCGACGGATCGATCGCGCGGCGCGAGCTCGTGACTCGCTGGATGCGCACCGTGGAGAAGCTGCCGCGCGCCGAGCAGCTCCCCTTGTGCGTGCGGGCGGCGGAGCGGGCCATCCGCGTCGGCGAGGCGGAGGAGGCGTTCCGATGGGCGCAGGCCGCGACGGGTCTGGCGCCGCAGGATCCGCAGCTCGGTCTGCTCTTCGGGCGCGCCGCCGTGGGCCTCGGCGATCTCGTAGCCGCGCGCGTGGCGCTCGAGCGCGCCGCGGAGCACGCGATCGACGACTCGGCGCGCGCCGTGGTCGCCGCCGAGCTGGCCGAGGTGGCGTACCTCGGAGGCGATCTCGCGCTCGCCGCGACCCAGGCGAACCGCGCCGTGTCGCTCGACCGCACGCCGGCGACGCGCCTGAAGGCGCGCAACACGCTGGGCAAGCTCCTGCTCGCCGAGAGCAAGTGGGACGAGGCCGACGTGCACTTCGCCGAGGACGCGTGGGGCGCCGCCGCCGCGGGCCTGCGCACCGAGGAGCTTCGCGCGCGCCTCAACCGCGGCATCGCGCTGCTCTCCAAGGGTTTCACCGACGAGGCGCGGGCCATCTTCGAGGCGGTGCTCGCCGAGGGCGAGCGCGCCGGCGACGCGAGGGCGTGCGCCTTCGCCGTCGAGAACCTCGCGGTCGTCGCGACCCTGCGCCACGACTACGCCCAGTCGCTCTCCCTCACCGAGCGCACGCTCAAGCTGCGCGAGCGCATCGGCGACCGGCTGAAGACGGCGCTGGCCCTGACGAACCTCGCCGAGCTGCGGCGCCGCCTGGGGCTCCTCGACCACGCCGAGCACGCGGTCGTCTTCGGCCGCCGCACGCTGGGCCCCGGCATGCCGCCCGCGCACTCCGCGTTCTTCTCGCTGCAGGCCGCGCGCAACGCGCTCATGCGCGGCAACACGGTGGAGGCGCGTCGCGAGGCGACGCGGGCCCTCGCCGAGAGCGAGGCCGCGGGTCTGCGCAACTACGTGTGCGAGGCGTACTGCATCGGGACGCGCGTGGCCCTGGAGGACGGCGACCTCGCGCGCGCCGCCGAGCTGCTCGACCGCGCCAGGAGCGAGGCGACGACCGCGGAGCTTCGCGCCGAGGCGGCCATCGTGGGCGCCATGCACGCGCGGGCGTGCGGCGACGAGCACGACGGGCTCGCCCTCGAGGCGCTCGCAGCGGCGCGCGCCTGCGGCAAGGAAGACCTGGTCATCGAGGCGCACACGCTGCTCGCCGAGGTGCACCGCGCAGCCGCCCGTCACGAGACGGCGCGCGCGCACGTCGACAGCGCCGTGTCCCTGCGCGACCAGATCGCCTCGACGCTCCCGCCGGAGGTGCGCGCCGCGTTCCTCTCGCGGCCCGACCTCGTGGCCCTGTCGCGGCTGCACGCGATCCTCAGCGAGCCGATCGGCATCAACGACGTGGCGCCCTCCTCGCAGCCGCCTTTCTCGTCCCTCGCCGGGGGGGCGCGCCCGAGCTCGCGCCCGCCGTCGGCGACGCCGCGCGAGATGGTGGGCGACGACCCCGCCGTGCGCGGGCTGCTCGCGGCCGTCCGCAAGGTGGCGCGGTCGAGCAGCACGGTGCTCGTGCGCGGCGAGAGCGGCACGGGCAAGGAGCTGGTGGCCGAGGCGATCCACCGCGCGAGCGAGCGCGCGGGCGGCCCGCTCGTCACGGTGAACTGCGCGGCGCTCGTCGAGACGCTGCTCCTGAGCGAGCTTTTCGGCCACGAGAAGGGCGCGTTCACGGGCGCCATCGCGCGGCGCCGCGGGCGCTTCGAGATGGCCGAGAACGGGACGCTCTTCCTCGACGAGATCGGCGACATCTCGGCGCGCACCCAGGTGGCGCTGCTGCGCGTGCTGCAGGAGCGCACCTTCGAGCGCGTCGGCGGCACGACGCCCATCCGCGCCAACGTGCGCGTCATCTGCGCGACGCATCGCGACCTCAAGGCGATGGTCGAGCGCGGCGAGTTCCGCGAGGATCTCTACTACCGCCTGCGCGGCATCACGCTCGAAGTGCCGCCGCTGCGCGCCCGCATGGGCGACCTGCGCAGCATCAGCGAGCACCTGCTCGCGCGCATCGCGACCGAGCGGAGCGAGGCCAAGAAGTCCCTCTCGGCCGACGCGCTGGAGCTCCTCTCGCGCCACCGCTGGCCGGGCAACGTGCGCGAGCTCGAGAACGCCCTGCGCGCCGCGTCCCTCTTCGCCGAGGGCGACGTCATCACTGCGGCCACCCTCGCCGAGAACGTGGACGACCTTCGTGGCGTCTCGCAGTCGATGCGCACGCGCGTCGCCGCGCCCGCGGCGCCGGTTGGCGGCGCCGACGACGCGACGGCCTCCCCGGCGAGGGACGGGAACGCCGAAGACGAGACCGACACCGGCGAGGGCCCCCTCCCCGCCGACGAGGCCAACGCGACGGCGGTCGCGTACACGCAGGTCCGTGCGGGCAGCACGTCGCTGCCGGACCTCAAGCGCCAGATCGAGCGCGATTGCATCGCGCGCGCCCTGGCCGAGACGAAGGGGAACATCACGCGGGCCGCGGCGCTTCTCGGCATGAAGCGCCCGAGGCTTTCTCAGCTCGTGAAGCAGTACGGCCTGGCGGCTGTATCATCGGAGGGTTCCTGAGATGAGGGTCGTCGGAATCGCAATCATCACGGCTCTGCTGTCGGCGGGGTGCGCGATCCAGGCAGGGGAGCCCCTGCCCGAGGAGTCGCAGCGCCCCACCGAGCTCGTGGGCGTCTCCGGTGGTGGCGTGGAGCCCGGCGCCAACACGCACCCCCAGGTGCTGCCCCACAGCCCCCTCGGTAAGAACGGCCCCGCCGCGGACAGCCCGAACCCCTCGCCCTGGACGGGCGGGAGCACCGACCCCCACACGGGCAACGACAACGGAGACCCGTCGGGATCCGGCAGCGGCAGCGGCGGCAACACGGACAACCCCAACCCGTCCCCCTGGCAGAACGGGACGGGTCCGCACTGGGGCGGCGCCGGCAACGGCGGCACGGGCGGCTGAGCCACGCTCGGCAGCGAACCAGCTAGCCTGTAGGCCGTGCAGGACCTCAGGCCGAAGACGATCCTCTTCTGCGCCGTCCTGGCGCTCGCCATCGCGGTGAGCGCCCTGCTGCGCGGCCGGAGGGCCGTGCACTGGCTCTTCGCGGCGTTCGCGGCCGACATCGCCCTCTGGTACGCGAGCCAGTCGCTCGCCGGCTTCTTCCGCGCCGACCTCTGGGAGCGCGTCACGGGCGTGCTCACCGTGCTGCTCCCGCAGTTCGCCATCCACCTGTTCCAGAACGTCGTGCCGATGGACGTGCGGAGCACGAGCACCCGGCTCGCGCGCTTCGCAGCCATCGTCGGCATTCCGGTGCTCGCGGTCGCCGTGTCGCCCTACCACGACCGGGCCTTCGCGCTCGGCACCGTGTACACGTACGTCTTCGGCCTGCTCGCGGCGGCGCTCATCACCCTGGCGCGGCGCGGACAGCGCACCCCATCGCGCGCCGTGCGCGACCGTGTGCGGTTCCTCGTCGTCGTCGGCGCGGCGGCCACGACGTTCTCGCTCGCCGACTTCCTCTCGTACCTCGGCGTGCACATCCCGCCGATCGGCGCCGTGCTCGCCATCGTCTTCCTCTTCGTGCTCGCCGAGTCGCTGACGCGCCCGCGCCTGGCGGACATCTACGAGCTCGCGGGCCGCCTGCTCGTCTCGACGGCGCTCGCCTTCTGCCTCGCCGGGATCTTCTACCTCTTCGTGATGGTCATCGGCGGCTTCGACACGATGTACCTGAACGCGGTGCTCGCCGCGATCGTCTTCCTCGTGCTCTTCGAGCCGCTGCAGAGCGAGGTCGAGACGCGAATCCACCAGTTCTTCTTCCGCGAGCGCTACGACCTCGAGACGAGCGTGGCCGAGCTGCGGCGATACCTCGCGCACGTGCTCGAGATCGACGACATGGTCGGCACCCTCATGCAGGGGCTCGAGCGCTCGCGCCGCGTGACGACGGCGGCCCTCTACCTCCGGGACCAGGACGGCGACGGATACGACCTCGCGGGGTCCATCGGCGCGGCGGTGCCCAAGCGAATCGAGGCCGTCGCGGCGACGCCGCTGCTCGACCGCCTGGAGAAGCAGTCGAGCCTCTCCTTCGAGGAGCTGGCGCGAGAGGCGAGCAAGGAGGACGGCCCGGTCCTGGCGGCCACGGCGACGCTCGGGGCCCTGCGTAGCGCGGTCGTGCTCTCGATCCGCACCGAGGACGACCCGAACGTGGGCCTCCTCTTCATCGACGACGACCGCGTGCGCGACGCGTTCACCCCCGAGGAGATCACGCTGCTCGAGACCGTCGGCGCCCAGATCGGCGTCGTCGTCGCCAACAGCCGCGTGTACTCGCGCATGAAGGAGCGCGACCGCCTGGCGGCCCTCGGCTCGATGGCAGCGGGCCTGGCGCACGAGGTGAAGAACCCGCTCGGCGCCATCAAGGGCGCGGCACAGCTGCTCGAGGAGGGCGCACCCACGGGGGTCGACGACCCGGCCTCGCGCGAGTTCGTCGGCATCATCCTCGAGGAGGTGGCTCGCCTCGACCGCGTCGTCGGGAGCTTCCTCGACTACGCGCGCCCGCACGCCGGCAACCCGGTGCCGCTCGACCTCAACGCCGCCGTGCGCCGCACGGTGCAGATCATCCAGAGCCAGATCACCGACGGCGCCACCGACGTGCAGCTCGACCTCGCCGAGCCGCTGATGCGCGCGAAGATCGACCCGGAGAAGTTCCGCCAGGTGCTGATGAACCTCGTGCAGAACGCCATCCAGGCCATCGACGGCCAGGGCAAGGTGACGGTCACGACGCAGATGCGGCGGGCCGGCCGCGTGCGCGTTCCTCCCATCGACGGGAGCATCCCCGCGTCACGCCGCTCGATCACCGACGAGGTGGAGCACGTCGAGGTGAGCGTGCGCGACACGGGACCCGGCATCTCGCCCAAGGTGCTGCGCAACCTCTTCATCCCCTTCTTCACGACCAAGACGCAGGGCACGGGGCTCGGCCTCGCGATCAGCCAGAGCATCGTGCAGAACGCGGGCGGAACCATCGAGGTGCACTCGCAGCCGGGGGCGGGCACGACGTTCACCATCGTGCTGCCCGCGGCGGAGGAGTCGCTGGTGACCCCGCTCCCGGGGCATACGTCGGTCCCGATGATCCCTCAGCCGTAGCGGCGCTCGAAGAGCGCCCGCACCGCGGGCATGTCCCGCAGCATCGCGAGCGTGTGCTCGGCGTGCCCGTGCGCGTACCCGTTGCCGATGAAGAGGTCCACGTCGCGCCCCACGCCCTCGGCGCCGAGCGCCGCCTTGGTGAAGCTCGTGGACATCGCGAAGAAGTAGACGACGCCGCGGTCGCGCGTCGCCAGGATCGCGGACAGCTCCACGTCGGGCACGTTGACGCAGGAGAAGGTCACGTCCGCCTCGCGTCCCCCGGTCGCCTCGAGCACCGTCCGCCGCACCCCCACGGGATCGCGCGCGTCCACGGTGGCGACCGCGTCGCACAGCCCGAGCGCCCGGAGCTCCTCGGCGGCCTTCGCGCTCGCCTCGAGCCCCACGACGCGCGCAGCGTTGCCCCCCGTGCGCCTGGCCTCGGCGGCGCAGAGGATGCCGCTCTTGCCCCCCGCGCCGAGCACGACCACGACGGCACCCGGCTTCACCAGGCGGGCCACCTGCGGAGCGGCCCCCGCGACGTCGAGCGCGGCGAGGGCGAGGCGCTCCGGCAGGTCCGCCGGCAGCTTGGCGTACGCCCCGGACGCGAAGAGCACCGCCTCCCCCTTCACGTCCATCTGCGCGCTCGCTGGCCGAACGGCCAGCACGCTGTCGATTCTCAACGGCGTCAGCGAGAGGGACACGAGGGTCGCCACCCGGTCGCCCACGGCGAGCTGCTCGGCGTTCCGGCCCGGCGCGATCTGGAGCACCCTCCCCAGGAGCATCCCGCCAGAGCCCGTCACCGGGTTGTGCTGCTTTCCCCGGTCCGCCACCGTCCGGAGCACCGTGGCGGTCACATCCCCGTCCTTCTCCATCTGGGTGAAGCTGGCCGCGTCCACGTTGAGCGTCTCGACCCCGAGGAGCACCTCCCCCTCGAAGAGCCGGCCAAAATCGTTGTCCACCCGCCACGCGGGCTGAGGAAGAGCCCCTTTCGGCTCGATTACCCGGTGTGTGCCGAAAGGATCGCCTCCGGCGGCGATGGGTCTTTGCTCAGGCGCTCCTGATTCCCGTATCATGATCGTCTACCTCGACTTGACCGCTCTCTATCGCTCCCATTAACCTTTTTTTGCCAGCGTTTTCCGCATGGCGAGCATGGCCGACCCCTCCCCCAAGGCGAGCACGTCGCCCGCACCGCGTCCGGGCGGGCGGTCGTACGTCCTCCGCTTCATCAGCGGAAAGTACCAGGGCGGCGAGTTTCCGATCGCCGCGGACAAGCAAATCCTCGTCGGCCGCTCGAGCGACCTCGACATGGTCCTCGTCGAAGACATGGTCTCCCGCAAGCACGCGCGCATCGCCATGCAGGGGGACCAGATCTGGATCGAGGACCTCGGGTCCACCAACGGCACCTTCGTCAACGGCGAGAAGATCAAGCGCGCCCGCCTGAAGGAGGGCGACCGCGTCCTCATCGGCACGAGCATCCTCAAGCTCATCGCCGGCGACGCCCCGCGCGACGGGATGGATGCCAAGCGCGAGCTCGAGAACGTGGCCCAGGCCCGCAGGACGAGCCAGCAGCGCACGATGAGCGGGAGCATCGAGGAGGTGCCCCTGCCCGACCTGATGCAGCTCTTCGGCACGTCGAAGAAGAGCGGCGTGCTCGTCATCCGCACCGAGGACGACGTCGGCCGCATCTACCTGAAGAAGGGCCAGATCTCCTTCGCCATCATCAACGACCTGGACGACGTCCAGCCGCTCAAGAGCCTCTACCGGATGCTCACCTGGCAGAAGGGCCTCTTCGACCTGGACCCGCCCGAGGAGCGCGAGTTCCCGAACGAGATGAACGCGTCGGTGCAGGAGATCCTCATCGAGGGCATGCGCCAGCTCGACGAGTTCAACCGCATCCGCGACGAGCTGCCGGACCTGGCGGCGCGCGTGGCGGTGAACGCGCCGCTCATCCCGCCGCTGCGGGACCTGAAGCCCGAAGAGCTCGACGTGCTGCAGATCGCGCACAACTACGCGGTGTTCGAGACGGTGCTCAACAAGAGCCTCGCGACGGACCTCGAGACCGCCGAGATCGTGCTCAAGCTGATCAAGAGCAGCTACTTGCG